>JAYVQC010000216.1:0-17932 GCA_043757045.1 Akkermansia sp.
TTCCAAACCACGGGCAGCACGGTGGTGTCGTCCTTCTTCACGGGCTTGGTATCAAAGGCGTAGGCAAATCCGTCGCCGCCGCCGAAGAAGAGCAGGTCCTTGCCGTTCACTTTGCCCATCGAGGGCGAGGCCCATTGGCCGTGAAAAATGCGCGGGCCGATGCCGGCGTCGTCCTCGGCGATAAGCTTGCCGGTCTTTTTGTTGAGCGCGATGAAGCTCGGTGAATTGGGCGAGGGAATGTTGACGTGGGTCCAGTCCTGGCCGTTGGAGGTGCAAGTGAAGAGGGCGTCGTCGAGGATGATCATGTTGCAGTTCGATGCGTTGTGCGGAAACACGCCGAGTTCGTCCATCATGTCGTAGCGCCAGATGATGTCGGCGTCGGTGTCGGTCACCTCTTCCTTCGGCTTGCCGGGTCCGGCCATGTATTGGGCCTCGTCCTTGAAGTCGCCGTCGTTGCCGTTCTTCAAGCCCTCGGTGTCTAGGCAGAGCACTTCGCAGCGGCTGGTCACGACCCAGAGGCGGTTGCCCTCGACGACGGGCGACGAGAACATGCCGAGATTTTCCCAGTCGTTGACCTTGCCGGAGGCGAGCTTGGGCACGACGAGCTGCCAGAGCAGTTCGCCGGTCTTCTCATCGAGGCACAGGAGGATGGAGCGGTCGCCCAGGTGCTTCTTGTTGCGCGGCACCTCGTTGTTGGTGCCGACGTAAATCTTTCCGTTGGCCACGACGGGATTGCCATAGCTCTGCGACCCGAGCTTGGCGGCCCACCGCACGTTCTTGGTCGTGGCGAGATCGATGTCCTCGGTGCCTTGCTTAAGCTTCCCAGGGTTGAACATGCTCGGCATGTTCTTCGCGGGCGAATACATGTTGCGCCCCGGATCAGTTCCGCCCCACTGGGGCCAGTCCTGGGCTTTGAGCGCGGGCAGCAACAGCGCGGCGGCTGCCAATGTGAAAAGTTGTTTTGTGTTCATTTGAAAATTATTTCTTGGGTTCGTCTTTCAGCAAAAGTGCGCCGGAAGAAACGAGCGGCGCGAAGTGCGCGTCCGTCTCTTCCTGGGAAGTGACCCGGCCCGTTTCGCACCAGTAGCGCAGCACGTCCGGGCAGACATCGGCTTCGTTGGGCCAGACCAGCGTGCCGTGCGAAACGGTGACTTCGCGAAAGCGTTCGATGCTCTTCAGCGGCTCGAAATAGTAGCCATGCAAAATCGGCTCCAAATCGACGCTGCCGACGAAGCCATCGGTGTAAGTCACCTTCACTCGATAGCCTTCGAGGCATTCAACGGCATTGACTCTGGGCAATCGGCTCATGTCAGGGAAGCGGAGCAATGGGTTCGATACGGCGGCCGGCGGCGCGCTGTTCCCAAGCGCGGGACAATTCCTGCTGGTGAAGCGCGGCCCATTCCAAAACTAGCGACGCCGCGCGACCGGGCAGCGCGCCCTCGGAAATCCGGATGGTCGAGATGTCCACCACGGCTTCGTGCCCGCTGTAAAACGCATGGAAGTGCGGCGGGTTGTGTTCTCGCGGATACATCACGATTTCAATTCCGTAAAATCTTGAAAGTGTCGGCACGCAACCTATCGGTGATTTAGTTCGCCGTCACCTTCACGTTATCAATGCACACGCGCTGCTCCTGCGGCGCGAAGCCGAAGAGGCCGGGCGAGCCGTGGACGTGGGCTTTCTTGTGCGGCACTTCGATGGTCCACGCGGCGGGTTCGGCCTCGCCTTTCTTCCACGCCTTGGCGCGCACCACGCCGCTGCCGTCCGCCGCGACATCGACGCGAGCTTTGAGGTGATACCACGCGTTCGGCGACCATTTGAAAGGCACGGCGGTCTTGATGCGTTCCTGGTTCGAGTTCACTTCGAGTTCCTGCGAGTTGCCCTTGAGCACGATGATGTAACGCTGATTGATGAGGCCGACCTCGGACATCTTGCGGCGGTTGCCCTCACTCAACACGTCAGCTTCGACCGTGTAGTTCTTCAACTCCGGCGAGCCGAAGAAAACCTGGCCGCGCTGGAAGAGTTTGTTGTCGATGGTCTTGGTCAGCGCCCTGGTCTTCACGCCGTCCACTTCGCGCTCGCGCACCTCGAAGCGGAAGCGGGCGCTGTTCCACGGCAGCGGGGGATACGCAAACGCCGTTGGCGGCTCGAACACATTCGTTGTCGTGTTGCTCAGTTCAAAGCTCTCGAAGTCCTGCGACAACGGCAGCGAGGGGATGACGCGGCCTTTGATGTAGCCGGTCAGTTCACCGAGCGTGGCCTTGAATTGTCCGGCACTGGGCACGGGCGCATTGGAGGCGACGAGCTGGCCGTCGGCGTTGAACGCGCCTTTCATCGTCACCTTCACCAGCGCGGTCGGCGGGATGAACGACTCCCACTTCACGGACTTGGGATCAACATTCTCGTCCACGGTGAAGCCGTTGGCGTCGAGCGCGCGGATGCGGAAGGCGTGCGTCTGGCCGGGCTTCAAGAGCACTTCGTAGGGGATGGCCTGGAGTTGTTTCGCCGGGCCGGCTTTGGGCCAGGGCTGTTGTTGTCCGGCGTATTCAGACTGCGCGGCGGCGAGCGCAGGATTATTCCCCGCCTTGCCGAAGCAGTAGAGCTTCTTGTCCGTCTGCATGTAAATTTTCCCATTGTAGCCGAGCGGGGAGCCGAAGGCTTTGCCCGTGAGCGTGGCCTTGCTGATTTCTTCGCAGCCTTCGCGCGAGGGCTTGAGCACGAAGAGATCGCAGGTGCTGCCGGCCTCGGCATCCGCGCTCTTGGCCGCGTCGCCGGCCGAGGCGTGCATCGCCAGGTAGAGCAAACCATCCGCGTAGAAGGGCGTGCTCTGCCGCTGCTCGATGCCGAGCTTTTTCTTCCAGAGCACCTTGCCGTCGCGCGCGTCCACGGCGGCGAGGTCGCCCGTGCCGGTCACTTCGTAAATCGTGTCGCCGACCACGACCGGCGATGACGCGAGCGAGCCGGCGCCGTTGCGCCAGACTTCCAAATCGGCCTGTTTGAAAACTTGCGGGATGAACGCGTTGCTCGGCGTCGCGGTGGCGGGAATCTTGAACGCCGCCATGCGCCCGATTTCCGACGAATCAATGTTCTCCGACTCGTGGAGCGCGATGAGATTGTTGCCGTGCTTCACGAGCGCGGCATTGATGCCGCCCTTCGCGCCCGCCTTGGCGAAGGCGAAACGCCACAGCGGCTCACCGGTGCGCGCGTTGATGGCGAGAATCGAACTGTCGCCGCCCGCGCTGTAGAGCACGCGCTTGCCATTCCACCAGTCGAGATACGGATTCGAGAACGTGTTGTCCTGCGGACGGTCGCCCGGTGCGCTCGACCAGACCAGTTCGCCCGTCTTCTTGTCGAAGGCGTAGAAGCGATCCCCCGCCGCGCCGTGCGCGCCCCATGAACTCGTGATGCCGCGCGTGATGACCAGTTCCTTGTCCACCACCGGCGTGGCCGTGCGCGAGTTCGGGAAGGTGAGCCGCCCGAATTCTTCCATCATCGAATGCTGCCAGAGTAATTTGCCGTCGCGCGTGAAGCACGAGAGCAATCCCTGCGTGCCCTGCACGTACACGTTGCCCGTCTCTGCATCGATGGTCGGCGACGACGTGGCGTAGCGCAGATAAATCGTGTCGGAGAGGAAATCACTTTCGCTGTGTTGCCAGAGCAGCTTGCCCGTCTCGGCGTCGAAGCACGCGATGTATTCCTGCAAGTCCTGCTCTTCGCCGCGGTAGCCGTTGATGTAGAGCCGCCCGTCGGCAATGGTCGGCGTGGATTGCCCGGGAAAGTCCGCCGTCCACAGCGCGGCTTTGCCGTCGATCTTCTGCGGCAGTCCCTTCTCCAAGGACACTGAGGTTTGCAGCGGGCCGCGCCAGGTGAGCCAGCCAGTGACGGCGGCGTGCGTGGCCGTGGGAATGACCAGCGCCGTCATCAGCGCCAGGACGATCATCAAAACAGATTTCATATCGCGATTTGTTTGGGGCGCGGACGACTCAACGTCGTGACGCGCCTGAGTGCAAGTTGGGCGGACTATCCATGCGCGCCCCGGTCGTGGCAACCAATTTGTACTTACACGTATGAATGTCCAGACGCGCCTGCGTCCCGGCTATGCGCGGGAATTTTCCGGGCCTGAAGTTGGCCGCGCGGAAGACCCGGAAAGGAATTGGAGCGCCGGCTTCCAGCACGGCGCGTTCGTGTTCGTTGCTACCCACGCGCCGTGCTGGAAGCCGGCGCTCCGCGCTTCTTCCTTCCGTGCCTTCCGTATTTTCCGTGGTTCATGATGGGGAGCTTTGCTTTGATGCGCGCGCATTCATCCAAATGAGTTTCGCCCTTGGCATTGATCTCGGCGGCAGCAGCGTGAAGGCCGTGGCCATCACGTCCGCTGGCGAACGGCGCGCACAAAGCAACCGGCCCTTCGACGCCAGCGCGCCGGGCGACTGGGCGCGGCTCGTGCAACGCACCGTGCAAGAACTGGAAGCGCAACAAGGCTCGCCCGCCACGGCCATCGGACTCTCCGCGCCCGGACTCGCCGCGCGCGACGGACGCTCCATCGCGCGAATGCCGGGACGGCTGCAAGGGCTGGAAGGATTGGACTGGACCGAGTTTCTCCAAGCACCGCAAACCGTGCCGGTGTTGAACGACGCCCACGCCGCGCTGCTCGGCGAAGCGTGGCTCGGGGCCGCGCGCGGATTTCAAAACGTGTTCCTGCTCACGCTCGGCACCGGCGTCGGCGGCGCGGCCATCGTGGATGGAAAGCTGCTCAAAGGCGCGCTCGGACGCGCCGGGCATCTCGGTCATGTCTCGGTGGATCTCGACGGCCCGCGCGACATCTGCGCCATGCCCGGCAGCCTCGAAGCGATGATCGGCAACTGCACCATCGAGGCGCGCAGCGGTGGACGCTTCGCCACCACGCACGCTCTTGTTACCGCTCATGCGCAGGGCGATTCGACCGCGACGGAAATCTGGCTCCGCTCCGTGCGCGCGCTCGGCGTCGGCATCGCGGGACTCATCAACGTGCTCGATCCCGAAGCCGTGATCCTCGGCGGCGGCATCGCGCGCTCCGGGTCGGCGCTGTTCGAGCCGTTGGAAAAATTTGTGCGCGACGCGGAATGGAACGTCGGCGCGGTGCCGGTGAAAATTCTCCCCGCGCAGCTCGGCGAATTCGCCGGCGCGTACGGTGCGGCGTGGAAGGCGCTGGAGTCCAAACTTTAGTTTGTCCGGGACACGCTAAAGCGTGAACTCCAACCGTGGGCTTGCTTGAATCGCCGCGTGCAAGGCGCCTTCGACATTGCCGTGGTGGGCTCCGGTTTCGCCGGTTCGCTCATCGCCATGATCGCCCGGCGGCTCGGGCGTTCCGTGGTGTTGCTGGAGAAGGGCAAACATCCGCGCTTCGCCATCGGCGAATCTTCCACGCCGCTCGCCAATCTGCTGCTCGAGGAACTCTCCGACCGCTACGACTTGCCCCGCCTGCGCCCGCTCACGAAATGGGGCACTTGGCAGCAGACGTATCCGCAACTCGCCTGCGGCTTGAAACGCGGCTTCACGTTTTATCATCACGAGGCCGGCCGGGAATTCACCGACGACGACGCGCACCAAAAGCAATTGCTCGTCGCCGCGTCGCCGAATGATCGCATCGCGGACACGCACTGGTATCGCCCGGACTTCGACGAGTTTTTCATGCACGAGGCGCGCGAACTCGGCGTGACGTATCTCGACGAGGTGGATTTGTGGGGCGTGAACATGGAGCCGAAACGACCCGTGATTCAGGGCCGTCATGGCGGGCAGCCGCTGGAGATTCACGCGGAGTTCATCATTGATGCCACGGGGCCGCGCGGCTTTCTGCATCGCGCGCTGGATTTGCCGGAGATGCCGTTGCCGCATATGCCCGTGACGCAGGCGCTCTATTCGCACTTCACCGGCGTGAAGCAGTGGGAGAAACTCGGACTAGTGGGCCAGCCGCCCCCGGCTGGCAGAGTCCTGCAAACGCCCCCGCTTGCAGAACACCAAGCGGGGGCGCTTGGTGGACTAAAGACAGGCGGGGGCGCCTGTCCCACTACCACTGCCTTAGAGCCTTATCCGCCCGATGACACCGCGCTGCATCACGTCTTCGACGGCGGCTGGATGTGGGTGTTGCGCTTCAACAACGGCCTTACCAGCGCGGGTGTCGCGTGCCGTCAGGGTGCGTTCGACTTCACGCGCGGGGAAACTTCCTGGCGGCAACTGCTCGAAAAATTTCCCAGCGTGCGCGCGCAGTTCGCGGATGCGAAAGCCACGCTCCCCTTCGTCCACGCCAAGAAACTTTCCTTCCTCAGCGGCGAAGCGGCGGGTGCGAACTGGGCGCTGCTGCCGTCCGCCGCCGGCTTCATTGACCCGCTGCTCTCGACGGGTTTTCCGCTCACGCTGCTCGGCGTGAGCCGACTGGCGCAAATCATCGAAACAAAGTGGGGCCACGCGGACTTCGCCACGGAACTGAGCAACTACTCGATGCAGACGACGATGGAACTGGTCAGCGCCGGCCGTCTGGTCGCCGCGCTCTACGCTTCGATGCACGACTTTGAAATGTTCCGCGCGCTCACGCTGCTTTACTTCGCGGCGGCGAGCTACACCGAGTCCGCGCGGCGGCTCGGCAAGCCGGAACTCGCGGGCGGAACTTTCCTGCTGGGCGAACATCCGACCTTCGCCGCGCGCTGCCGCTCGTGCGCGGAAGCGGCCTTGCGCCATCCGACGGGTGCGCGACGCGACCTGCTGCTGCGCGCGATTCAACAGGCCATCCAGCCCGTGGACCTCGCGGGGCTAGGGCAGGATCGGCGGAACTGGTATCCGGCGCTGGCGGAAGATTTGTTGGCCAACGCGGACAAACTGCACGCCACGCGCGGAGAAATTCAGGCGATGCTGGCGCGGTGCGGGTTCAACTGAGGCGGGATGAAATTGGAGCGCCGGCTTCCAGCACGGCGCGTTCGTGTTCGTCGCTGCCAACGCACCAGGCGGGAAGCCGGCGCTCCGCTTCGGCTCTCGCCTCGCCGCGCGAGGCGAGCCACCACAGCCTACGCCTCGATCACTTTGCCGGGCTGCGGCTGGTGGATTTTTTTCTTCGGCCAGCGGGCGCGGATTTGTTCCTCGAACCACTTGCGCGCCGGCTCGTCGCCGTGGCCGAGGACGACCGTGTGCGGATCGACCTGGCCCACGAAGTCCAGCAGCTCCTCGCGATTCGCGTGCGCGCTCAGATCAAATTCTTCGACCTCACAATTCTTCGTCACCGAACCCGCGTCGCCGCTGAAGACAAACGTGTCGCCGGGGTAGGCCTTCTTCAATCGTCCGCCGGGGCTGTCCGGGTCCGCGTAGCCCACGAAGAAAATCGCGTGCTTCTTGTCGGCCAACATGCGGACGGCGAGGTCGTGCGCGGGCGTCTTCTCCGTCATCATGCCCGCCGTGACCACGAAGATGCGGCGGCTGTTCAGCTTCATGCTCGCGATGGTGTTCTTGTCGAGCACCACGAGTTCGAGCGCCTCGTTGAGCCGCAGGTTGGTCAGGTTGCGGTGCGTGCGATGCGCCTCGAGGTCGTAAATTTCCGTGAACACGCGGCCCAGCCCGCCGATGTAAATCTGCTGCTTCTTCAGCTTCCCGGCCTTCATCAACAGCGCGAGCATGGCGAGAATCTCCTGCGTGCGCCCGAGCGCGAACACGGGAATCATCACCGAACCGCCGCGTTCCAGCGCCTGCTTGATGGCTGCGCCGAGCCGCGCGATTTCCCCCTCGCGCGTGAAATTCGGCTTGGGCTTCATCGCGCCGCGCGTCGTCTCCATGATCAGCACGTCGGCTTTCACGTCGTCGAAACGCGCGGCCTTGAGAATGGTCTGGTCGTGGAAACACACGTCGCCGGTGTAAAAAAGTGTCTGCTTCAGGCCGCGCACCATCACGCCCGCCGCGCCGAGCGCATGTCCGGCGTCGTAAAATTCCAGCGTGGGCGAGGGCAGCCCGGCGCGCGATTTCTGAAAGCTCGCCCATTCGATCTCACGGTTGCATTTATAGGCTTGGAAGATCGGCGCGATGTCGTCCACTTCGTCGTGCGTGTAGAGCGGATATTCCTTGATGCCGAGTTCGTCGCGCTGGCGCGTCATCACATTCACCGAGTTGTGGAGCACGCGCTCGACGATGAAGTAGCTCAGGTCGGTCATGAAGACATGCGCCTTGGGAAAGTAGCGCATGGCCAGCGGCAGCGAGCCCACGTGATCATGATGGCAGTGGGTGAGCGCGATGGCGTCCACATGCTCTTTTTGGATGACGGGATAGAGCGGGAGGGATTCACGCCCGTCGAGTTTCGGATGCACGCCGGCGTCCATGAGCAGGCCGTGGCCGTCAATGTCGGCAAACCAGGCGCTGGCCCCGATGTCGGTGGCCGGATTGAGATTGATGATTCGCATTTGGAAATTTCTCCGCAACTTTCTGCCCAACCTTCTGTTCAAACGAGCAAGCAGGGCAACGTCTAATTGTGTCGAACTTTTTTTGAACAGGATCGAGACAAAGGCGTCATACCTGCAACGCTACCAGCCATAAGTTGGGAGCGGGACCCGCGGGGCAGTGCAACGCCGCACCGCGTTTTTTGGGTTACGCCCGAGTGGGCGCAGAGGAGGGTACGTTTGGTTGTTTGGGTTGGCCGGGCGTCCGTGAGGACGCCCGGCTTTTTTTAGTTCGACCGAGTTGTAAAACCTCGACGACGCGTTTGTCAGGACACGGAACTTCCTACTTCGCACCATTGCTGAACATCTTCATCATCGCTGCCTGCATCATCGCCTGCATGCTGTCGTATTTCGTGTAGCCGGCGGGCAGGGCGAAGAGCGCGGCGTCCGGCGTCTCCAGTTTCGGCGGCTGAAATTTCACCACGAGCTTGTTCGAACGCTGCGGCAGTTCCATCTGGATGGGGAAGTTTTTCAAGTCGGTCGCCTGCCACACGAACATCTCCTGCGGGCGACCTTTCGAGTCGGTCGTGGTGAGTTTCTTTTTCAGGCACGGGTGGCCGTCCAAAGTTTCCTTGCCCACGTCGGTGAACTCCACCTTCTCCTCCTTCTTCTCGTTTTCGGAGAACGGCATCTCGGCATACGACTTGAGACCGGGATAGCTGATGATCGTCGCCTTCTTGTCCGGCAACACCAGGGTGATCATGTGGTCCATGCCGGCCTGTTTCATCATGCCGGCCATCTCGGCGGGAATGGCGTTGCCCTGCATCTCGGACATGTTCAGTTCGGAGCGCAGCTTGCCGTCGCGCAGCGCCATGCTGATCGGCATGGAGAGAGTTTCCTTCTGATCTTTATCGAGCAGGCGGGCGGTGGCCTGCGCGCTGAAGGCCTTGGTGTCGCCGAACAGCTTCAGCATCTCAGCATTGACGCCGGTGGGCGGACTGCTGAATTGCGCGGAACCGGAAACGATGGATGCGACCAGCGCGGCGGCGAACAGGAGCTTTTTCATGGGCATAAGTTTCATGGTGTTAATGGGAGGGAGCAGAGCATTCGCGGGGGCGCTTGGCAAAAACAAATGCGGGGAAGCGGGCAGGCCGCGCTGCCGGGCGCTCTCGCGCCGGGTTACTCCTTGCGCCGCAGCGCACGCTTCTTCGCTTCGAGCAGACGGCTGGTGGTGCCAGCGGGCGGCTCGGACTGTTTCGGGCTTTCATCAACAGCAACGGGCGCGGACGTCTCCACTGGACTGGAACTCATCTCGCTCCGGCCCACCTGCACGGGGCGCACCGGCTGAAACAACTCCGGCGCCGGGTGCGTGACCGCCGACGGCGTGGCGGCGCGCACCTGTTCCCGCCGCGCGAGCAGCGTGCCGAGCGATTCATCTGCCTCGACCGGACGCGGCTTTGCGCGCCAGAAGAACAGCCAGCGTCGCAAGGTCTCCGTCGCCTTCAACCACTCTGCGCGGTCGATCTGGATACGCCGCACGCCCACATCGAGTGGAAACAGGCAGATGGCGAGCTTCATCAGCCACTCCCACAAATCCTGGGGCTGAAACGTTTTCTTGCGGTCGTGCAGGAACGGATTCTCCTCGGGCGTCGTGGGCTGGATGGGCAAAACCTTGCCGCCCGTGGTCTCCACGATCTGCTGGAGCAAATGCAAATTCGGTTCGGTGGCGTTGAACTCCGGCGAGTAATTCACGCTCGCGCCGAGGAACTGCTGGCCCGCGACCTTGCCGTCCTGGATATCCATGAGGTTCAGCGAGTAGCCGCCGATCTCCTTCGTCGGAAAGCGCGCCTCGTAATGGCCCGGCCCCGTTTGCTCCAAGCGCACCACCTGCCGGTCGCCTTTCGGACTGACCACGACGGTTTGCAGGTTCAGAAAGTTTTTGTATTCGCCCTTGGCGTCGAGCGCTTCGACGGTGAGCACGCCTTCACCCTTGTCAATGTTCACCTCGGTCGTGAAGTCGGCGTTTTCCACGCGGCGCAAACTCCACTGCGCCGTCTGCACCCAGAACTGGCGATACTTGTCCCAGTTCATCCACTGCCGCGCCCACTTCGGTTTCGCGTCGCTGGTGAAAGCGGCGGCTCGGCCGAGCCCATACTGCCAGTGCGCCAGCAGCGGGTCGCCCTTGTGCGTGTGCAATGGCACCTCGGCACGCGGCTTCGGCTGCGTGCTCACGTAGCCGTGCAGCGTGGGATATTCGTTAGCACCGATGCCGCGCACGAGTTCGGTGCTGGCCACGAGCTTGGGCTGGAACGGCTCCTCGTAAATCGCCGACTTCAAAATCACCATCGTCTCCTTGACGAAAATCTGCGGCAGGTCGTTCGGCGAAATGACGTTGTGAAAACGCCCTCGTCCTGCGTCCGCGATGAACTGCATCGTCTGCGGCCCGGCGTGGCCGGAGATCAAAACCGTGCTCGCCGTGATCTTCGCCGCCACGATGTCGTTCATCAGTTGCTGCGACGGCGCACCCGGATCGCCGTCGCTGAACACGATCATGTGTTTCAGGCTCGCGTTGGATTTCTTCAGCGCCTCGTAAGCCTTGCCCATCACGCCGTTGAAGTCCGGCAAGTCGCCTTGGTTCATGCCCGCGATGGCACGGCTGGCCTCCTGTTTGTTGCCCACTTTCTGCAACTCAAAGACCCAGCGCTCCGTGCCGTCCCACATCACGAGGCCGAGTTCATCCTGCGGGCCGAGCGCGGCCAGCACGCCCTGCGCGCAATCACGCGCCACCTGGTTGCCATTGCCGAATTCCATCCCGTGCATCACCAGCACCACCGCGCCCGGCGGCAGCACTTTTTTGGAATCCAGTTCCATCGTCACCGGCAGCGTCGTCTCCAGCGGCGTGCCTTTGTAAGCGCCGGCCATGTAAGTCTGATCGCCGCCCACGCACACGAGGCCGACGCCGAAATCGCGCACCGCGCTTTCGAGATATTTCATCAGCCGGTCGCCGAGGTCGCCCGCCGCGATGTTGCTGATGAACACCGAATCGTAGCTCTGCAACTCCGCGAGCGACTCGGGAAACTTGTCCACGCCAATGACGCGCAACTCGATGTTCGCCGAGCGCAGCGCCGCCGCCAGCGTCGCGTCCTGCGCCACGTCGGAGGACACGAGCAGGATGCGCGGGTCGCCGCGCACGTTCACGAACGCCGTGGCACGGTTGTTCTGCGGAATGATGTCGCCGGGCACTTCGATCTGCGCCGAGTAGGTGTAGAAGTTCGGCTCGTTCAACGTCTGCGGGAAGGTGAACAGGTTCTTGCCCGATTCGAGTTCGACTTCCTGTTCGCCGAGGAATTGTTCGTCGCGATAGAGCCGCAGCTTGCCCTTCTGCTTGCGGTCCGACTGCACGAAAATTTTCGCCTCTATCGTCTGCCCCTTCTTCACGCGGGTCGGCAGGCTGAGGCGCTGGAGCGACACATCGTTGCCGCGCGCCACGCCCATCGGAATCACGTCAATGGTCACGCCGAGCGGCTTCGCGGAGAGCACGGCGTTCAGCGCGTCGCCGATGTTCTCGTTGCCGTCCGAGAGCACCACGAGCCGCTTCTGGCCGGTTTCGGGAAACGCCGCCGTGCCGAGCCGCACCGCGCCCGCGAGGTCCGTGCGATCCGTGCCGACGACGGCGAAGATTTTTTCCTTCTTCGGATCAAGCGCGTTGCCCACGGTGGACTCCAGCGCCGCCTCGCTGCCGAAGACGAGGAAGCCCACGCGGTCTTTCTCATCCTTCTCCGCCGACACGCGCATGGCGTATTTGAACGCCGCCTCCTGCTGCGCCGACGGCACGCTGTCCGAGCGGTCGAGCACGAACATCACATTCACGCCTTCGAGCGGCTGCCGCCATTGCAGTCCCGCCATCGCCAGCACCAGCGCGGTCACGATCACCACGCGCAACCCCAGCGCCATCCACCGCCGCGCCGCGCCAATCTGCACGTCCGATTTCCAGAACAACCACAGCGTCCACGCCAGCGCTGGGGGCAGCGCAAGCAGGTAGAGCGGGTGGGTGAGCTGGAAGTTCATCGGGCGAGGGAGTCCAAGGTCCAAGGTCCAAGGTCCAAGGTTGGGGCGGCGTCGGTGAAGAATGACGCGGGTTGGGAAATGTCGCCGCCGTTCTTCCTCACCCCAGCCCTCTCCCGCTGGGAGAGGGAGCCAGTCAGCCAGCGTTGGGTGACGACGTGCGCACCCTCATGGACGAAGACTGCATGCCGTTCTCCCTCTCCGCTGGGGAGAGGGCCGGGGTGAGGGGAAGGCGCGCGCACTTCACCCGAACCGCTCGCCACCCCCTCGCGCACCGACCTTGGATCTTGGACTTTGGACCTTGGACCACGCACCAATTTCTGCACCCGATGGTTCATCGAATCCGCCACGTAAAGATTTCCCTTCGAGTCGAGCGCCACGCTCCACGGATTGGCGAACTCGCCCGGCTCGCCGCCGGATTTGCCAATCGTTTCCAGCGGCTGGTCATTGCGATCAAAAACTTGAATGCGTCCGTTTCCAAACTCGCACACGAACTGCCGGCCCTGTTCATCCACCGCGATGTCGTAAGGATAACTAAACTCGCCCGCGCCCGTGCCGGCTTTGCCATGCGTGCGGAGAAATTTTCCCTCCGGCGAAAAAATCTGGATGCGGTGATTGCACGAGTCCGCCACGAAGATGTTGTCCTGTGCGTCCACCGTCACGCCCTCGGCGCGATTGAATTGTCCCGGCACCAGCCCCGGCGTGCCCCACGCGTTCAACCCGCGCTCACCATGCGGCGTGAAAACCTGCACGCGATCCACGAGCGTGTATTCGCTGACGACCACGCGGCCCTTGGTGTCCACCGCGATGGAGCGCGGCAACGTCAGTTCCCCCGCGTTCGTGCCATGCACGCCCCACTGGCGGACGAGCTTTCCCTCCGGCGTGAAGTGGTTCACGCGCTGATAATGCGGCTCCAGCACCACGATGTTGCCCTCGCGGTCGCGGCACATGCCCTTGGGTTTGCCGAGATCGGTCTGCGGCATCTGCCACGAGAGAAGAAACTTTCCCTCGGGCGAAAATTTCTGAATGCGCCCCGTCATGTCCGCGACGTAGAGGTTGTCATTCGTGTCGCAAGTGAGCGAACGCGGTTTGTTGAACTGCCCCGCGCCCGTGCCGCGTTCCCCGATGATTTCGGCGTGGGAGAAGAGGGTGCTGCGAATGGGAAAAGAATTCTGCGCCGAACGCTCCGCCTTCGAGCAACCCGTGAACATGCTCATCAGCATGAACAGAAGAAGAATCCTGAAAGGATTCCATCCAACAGCCCAGGGTTGCGACGCAGTCGCTACCCTGGGTGTAGAATCGAAATCGAACTCAACCCTGAAGGGGTTGAATCCTTGCGCCTCCATTTCACGCCCTGATTCAACCCCTACAGGGTTGAACTCAATTGGTGGCCATAACCCAGGGTAGCTCGTCGGACTCGCAACCCTGGGCTGGAGGATGGAACCCCTTTGGGGTTCAACGGTGCGCGCGGTCTGGCCTCCCGCGTTCACAAAATTTTCTGTCGCGCTCACCGCCGCACCGCCTTCCAAAGCGCGAACACCCCGAGCGGCGCGAGGGCGGCGAGGAGCAGGATGAGGCAGAGCGCGTTCACTTGAGAGTTATGACCGTAATGAAGCAGGTTGAAAATCCGCACGGCAAGCGTTTCCCCGCCCGGCGGCATCACCAGCAAAGTGGTTTCTACGTCCCACAGGCTCAACACAAAGACCACGTAGCCCGCGCCGGCCAACGGCCCGGCCATCTGCGGCAGCACCGCGTGACGAAACAGCGTGAATCCTGCCGCGCCGTTCACCCGCGCCGCATCAATGAGGTTCGTGTCCAGCGCCTGATGCGCCGCTCGCGCCAGCGCGTGCGCCAGCGCGAGATGCCGCACGACGAGCAGCGCGACAACAATGGCCGCCGTGCGCGAGAACCAGAACAGCGCGGGATGATTAAACGCCGTGGACGCGCCCACGCCCAACAGCACGCCCGGCACTAGGAAAAAAATCCAGAGCCAGCCGAGACCGCGCACCCGCATGAGCAGTGCACCGACTCCAACCGTCACCGCCGCCGCCGTCGCTGCGTAAAATACCGAGTCCCACAGCGCAGACTGTCCCGCCGCGAGTGCGGGGAGAAATTCGCTCCAAGTGCGCGCATGGAAAATAATCTGGGCCAGCGGCACGATCAGCGAGAGGCCCAGCGCCAACGCGCACACCGCGCGGCTCACGCCCAGCCAGAACGGGCCAAGCTGCCGGGCCAGTTGCGGCCCGATGTCGCTCACTCTTTCACGCGGCCACGGGATGACTTCGCGCCGGAGAAACAAAAACAGCAGCGCCGGCCCGAGAATGAGCGGCCAGCTCAGTCGGAACGCGGCCGCCGCATCAAGGCTGGTGTTGAAGCGCACCCACACTTCCGCCGGAAACACCTTCACCTGAAGAATGGCCGGCACGGCAAAATTGTTCAGCGCCAGCGCGAAGGTGATAACAGCACTGAGGCCGAGCGCGCTTTTCGCAGCCGGCAGGAGGAGGAAGCGCAGCAAGTTCGCGCCGCGCAGTCCGGGGTCGAGTTCGAGATGCGCCGCGTCGAGCTTCTGCCACGCGCTGAAAATCCCGAGCGCGGAAACTGGCCAGAGGAGCAGCGCGAGAATCCACACCGTGCCGGGCAGTGAAAAAATTTCCAGCGGCACCCAGCGCCGCAGCGCGCCATTCACACCGAGCAGATCAATCCAGCAGTTCGTAACGAGGAAGGACGGCAGCGCGAGCACCGCTACGCATAAGGCCATCAGCCAGCCGCGCGGGGCACGCGGTGCTGACGCGAGCGCCAGCGCCGCAGCCAGCCCGAGCGCCGCCGCCAGCAACGTGGCGGCTCCGGCGACGAGCAGGCTGTTGGTGAGCAGCGTCCAGTTCATGGCGCGAGGGCGGGTGGAGCTTAGGCTCAGAGATGGAGCGGAGAAAGCAAAAGGGCGCGGTTGGCGACAATGGCTGACCAGACTCGCCAATTCACCCCGCCGTGCCTTGCGAAGGCGAGGGGTGAGAACGCGGGGTTTAAGACCAGTGTCGAGACACGTCCCCGTAATCACCTGAAGGGGATTGCTCCTTTACACGTCCATACCCCTGCCCTAATTTTTCGAGCACTGGAATTTTGATTTTTATGAACACGACACTCGCTGCTTTTCTCGGTGGATGGGAAATTATTCTCATTCTGGCCGTCGTCCTCATCCTGTTCGGCGCGAAGAAACTGCCCGAACTCGCCAAGGGCCTTGGTCAAGGCATCCGCGAGTTCAAGAAGGCGAGCAATGAAGTGACTTCTGAACTCTCCCGCGCCGCCGACTACGATGACGCGCACCGCCAGGTGCAAACTCGTCCGCCGGAAAAGATCATTGAGGCCGGTTCCAAAACGGATACCCACTGGACGGAGAAGTTTGGGGATAAGACGGCGGCCACGCCCGCGAACTCGTCGAATCAGCCCAAGGTCTAACGCCCGTTCTCTTCCGCAATGGCCTATCAGGGCGACGAAGATCGTCCCGACTCCGAGTTTCACAACGAAGACGAGGGCGGTCCGGTCAAATCATTTCTCGATCACTTGGAGGACCTTCGTTGGGTTCTCATCAAGTGCGTCGTCGGGATCGCGATCCTGATGCTCGTCTGCCTGATTGCCGCCAATCAGGTGCTCGCCGTCGTTACCTGGCCGCTCAAGCGCGCGGACAAACACCGCGCCGTGCCCGTCGGCACGCAACTCGCCTGGCTCGCCGGCACCAACGTCCTCGGAGTCAACCTGCCTGGCACCAATTTCCTCCAACAGCTCGGCGTGACCAACGGCTCACGCATCGGCTTCGATCTCGTGCCAAAGCTCGTCGGCACCAACCTCCTCCTCACCGTGGAAGTGTTGACCAACGACGCGCGCCTCGACGCCATCAAGCCCAAAGGCACCGTCCTCCGCAACTTCAGTCCCGTGGCCGGGTTCTGGGTTGCCTTCCAAGTCGCGCTTTACGGCGGCATCGTCATCGCCGCGCCGTATCTCATCTACGTGCTCGGCGGATTCCTGCTGCCCGCGCTCAAATTGAAGGAGCGCAAATACGTGCTGCGCGGCTTCTTCATCGGCAGCGGACTTTTCATGGCGGGCGTGTTCTTCTGCTACTTCCTCCTGATGCCGATGGCCCTGCGCGCCTCGTTCCAATACTCCGAGTGGCTCGGCTTCGCGGCGGACGAATGGCGCGCGGAGGATTACATCAGCTTCGTCTGCAAGTTCATGCTCGGCATGGGGCTGGGCTTTGAACTGCCCGTGGTGGTGCTGACGCTGGTGAAGATCGGCGTCGTGAACCACGCCAAGCTCAAGGCGCTGCGCCGCTACATGATCGTGGTGAACCTCTTCCTCGGGGCCATTCTCACCACGCCCGAGATCATCACGCAGGTGCTCATGTTCATCCCGCTGCAAGGTCTCTACGAATTGAGCGTGTGGATTGCCGGCTACTGGGAGATGGATGAGCGTGGCAAGCGCAAGGCGCGTGTCAAACTGGTGCTCGTCATCCTGGCGGTGATCGCTTTCGTCGTCTGGGCCTCGTGGAAATTCAACTTCGGGCCGAACCGCTGGTTCGATTTCTTCTTCGGTTGAGGCAAATGGAACGCGGCGTGAACGCCGCGCTCCCCTTACTCCGGCGCCTTCAATGCTCCCACGAGATCCAGCTTCTTGAGCCGCCGCAGCACCAGCACGGCGGAGAGCGTGGAGGCAATCGTCACGACCAGCGTGGCGAAGGCGTAATTGCGCGTGGTGAGAATGAGCGGCAGGCGCACCGTCTCCGTGTTCACCATGCTGATGATGCCGGTCGCGAAACCCGTGCCGAGCAGCAGCCCGATGGGCATGGCGATGAGCGCGAGGATGACCAACTCCGTCACCAGCACGCCGCCCACTTCGCGCTGCGAGAAGCCCACCACGCGCAACGTCGCCAGTTCACGGGAGCGTTCGGAGAGCGAGATGCGCGCGTTGTTGTACACCACGCCGAACGCCACCACCGTCGCGAACGTGAGATAAATACTCTGGATCAAGTTGATGCTCGCGCCCGTGGTCTTGCGGAAGTTCTCGCGCAACGATTCCTTGATCGCCAGCCAGCTCACGCGCGGGATGCCCTTCAGCTCATGCAGGAACTCCTTGCGCCGCGCTTGATCGATGCTGAGGTTCGCGCCCGTCACCACGTCGCCTTCTTCGAGGAATCGGTTCAACGCCACGCGGTCCATGTAGGCGGTGATGCCCGCGAGGTCTTCCGCGAGGCCGACGAGCGTGACATTGCGCACGAGGTGTTTGCCCTCCAGCGTCTCCACCGTGAGCACGTCGCCCACGCGCGCGCCGAGAACTTCCGCAAGCTTCGAGGACAGCACCACGCCGTTCGTGGGCAACGGAACTTCGCGCATCGCCCGGCCAATGATGCGCGTTTGAATCCCGCCGGAGTGCATGCCGCGAATCGCCATCTGCCGGCTGCGATGTCCGAAACGCAACCGCACCGGCGCGGCGC
>JAYVQC010000217.1:0-4519 GCA_043757045.1 Akkermansia sp.
CCGCCGAACTTTTCTTCAATTGGCGGCGCTCTGCCGAGACGCCGCTACGGACGCTCGCCGCGCTTGAGCCCCAGCTTCTGCATCCGGCTGCGAAGCGTGCTCGGGTTCATGTTCAGAATTTTCGCCGCGCCGCGCTCGCCTTCGATCATCCCGTTCGTCTGCCCGAGTACGGATTCGATGTGGCGGCGTTCGACCTCTTCCATCGCGCCGCCGCTTGCAGGAGCCGAGGTGAGGAGGCTCTGTCCCATTTCTGCTTTCTGCTTTCCGCTTTCAACTTTGGCGATTGGTGACGGCCCGAAATCCGGCGCGAGCATCAGGGTCTCGCCAGGCGAGAGCAGGATGGCGCGCTCGATCACGTTCTGAAGTTCACGGATGTTCCCCGGCCACGGATAAGCCACGAGCCGCTGCATCGCTTCCGTCGGCACCCGCTTCACCGCCTTGCCCAGTTTCTGCGCGAACTTTTGCAGGAAGAACGCCACGAGCAGCGGGATGTCGCCCGCACGCTCGCGCAACAGCGGCACGGCGAGCGGGAAAACATTCAGGCGATAAAACAAATCGCGGCGAAATTTTCCCTCGGCCAGCGCCTCGCTCAGGTCGCGATTCGTCGCGGCGATGACGCGCACGTTGACCTTGATGGTCTTGCTGCTGCCAATCGGCTCGAACTCCTGCTCCTGCAACACGCGGAGCAATTTGACCTGCGTCTCCAGCGGCAGCTCGCCGACTTCATCGAGAAAAATGGTGCCACCGTCCGCGACTTTGAAACGTCCATCGCGATTCGTCAGCGCGCCGGTGAACGCGCCCTTCACATGGCCGAACAACTCGCTCTCGACCAGCCCGGCACTGATGGTCCGCAGTTCACCTTCACCAGCGGGCCGTGGCGCCGCGCGCTGCGTTCGTGGATGGCGCGGGCCACGAGTTCCTTGCCCGTGCCGGTTTCGCCCACGATGAGCACAGTCGAATCAGCGGGCGCGACCTGATCAATCTGCTGGAGCAAACTCATCAACGCCGGACTGTGCCCGATGATTTCGCCGAAGTTGTGTTCGCTGCGGATTTCCTCCTGGAGATAACTGTTCTGCGCTTCGAGCCGCGCCTTCTCGCGTTCCATGAGCACGCGTTCGGTGATGTCCACGAACATGGTGCGCGTGTAAGTGCCGCTGGGGTCGGGCCGCGACCACCACTGGATCCAAAGTTCTTGGCCATTGTCCTTGCGGCGCAACTCCAGCACCACGCCGCTCGTGTCAATGCCCTGGCTGATGGACTCGAAGGCCCGCTTCATCCGCGCCTGCGCTTCGGGCGTGTCCGGGGCAAAAGTTTTTCCAAAAGTGTGCGGCACGTCTTCGGCCTTGATGCCCAGCGTCTTGAGCGCCGTCTTGTTCACGCGGATGAATTTGGAATCCAATCCTTCGTTCACGTAGGCGATGGGCGCTTCATCGAAGAGATCGCGCAGCCGCTCCTCGCTCTCCTGAAACTGGCGCTTGAGAAAATCGTAGGCGCGCATCCGCTCCAATTCGACGGCGGCGCGGTTGGCAAACGTCTCCATCACGGAGAGCGCGAGCGGATCGTGCGGCATGGGTTTGTCGTCGAAGCTGACGAGATGACCGACACGTCGCGCCGCGACCTGCGCCTCTCTTATCGCGGCTCGCTGAACGTGGCGCTGGCCGAACGCTGGACGTGGCGGACGAGCGGCGGCTACACGCGCGAAGACCCGACGCTGCGCGCGTGGTCGGTCGGCGGCACGCTCGAATGCGAAGTTGCGCCGCGCTGGTTCGTGAGCGCGTCGGGCCTCTACTACGAGGACACCGGCGAGATTGAAAATTCACTCTTCATCTCGACCGCCGCGCCGGGCGTGAAGACCTATCAAGTCGGGCTGGGGCTGCGTTACCTCGCGGACTGGTCCTCGTTCCATGTCTCCGTCGCGCCGGTCTGGGCGAACTACGAGGCCGTCAGTCTCGGCACCCGGCCGTTCACCAACCTCTACCGCGACCGCACCTGGGTCGCCGTGCAGGCGGCGTGGGCCTTTGAATTTTGAACTGAGTTATGAAAAAGAACATCACCTCTCGACACACGCGCTGGCTCTGGCTCGCGCTGGCGCTCATCACCTTCGCCGATGTCGCGCCCGCCGCGACGTATCAGGTCGGCAACATCGTGACGAACTTCACCATGTCCGCGCGCCGCGCCTTCACGCGACCCGACGGCACCACCGTACCCGTCGGCGGCGCGGTCAACTTGCGCGACTTCGCCGGGCGCATCGTCTTCCTCGAATGGTTCGCGGTGTGGTGCCCCTACTGCGTCGCCGCCGCGCCGCAGGTGAAGTCGGACATCGTGGACTACTACGCGGCGCGCGGCGGGAATCCCTCGGGCGTGCCCGTGCTGCACATCGCGGTGAATCAGGAGGCGAATTCGAGCTACCAGTCGCAGACCGACAGCTTCGTCACGCAGCAGGGCTTCAGCCCCGTGGCCAACGACTACGGCCCCGGCCCGGTCCTCAACGGCGTGCGCTTTATGTTTCAAAATTCAGGCCAGCCTATCTTCGTCGTCATCAATGGCGTGACCAATTCCCCGACGCATCAGCCGTGGCAACTGCTCGTCAACCACCTCGGCTACGGGCAGAACGATTTCCATCAAACGCTCGCGGGCTTCCGCACCATCATTGACACTGTTCAATCGCCCGCCGTGCCGCCGCTCTTGGCCGCGCCGCGCCGCACTGGGACGAATTTTGATTTCAACTTCACGGCCCATAGCAACCGCGTCTATCGCGTGCAGAGTTCCACGAACCTGACGAACTGGGCGACGCTCCGCAGCATCTCGAACGTCGCAGGCAACACCCTGTTCCGCGACACCAACGCCCCCTATCCAACCGTTTCTACCGCGCGGTGACACCGTGAAATTTTCCGTTCTTCGCCTTGCTGAAAACATTCCCGCCACCACCAAACAACTTATGAAAATTTCCTTTCTCGCCCCGCTCGGCCTAGCCGTGTGGCTCGCTTCCACGCACCCGCTCCTGAGCGCCGAACCGATTCGATTGCAGAGCGGCGCGACCTCGACGCCGTTGCTGGAACTTTTCAGCTCCGAAGGTTGCAGCAGTTGCCCACCGGCGGAGACCTGGCTTTCGCGGCTGAAGAATGATCCGCGCCTGTGGAAAGATTTCGTGCCCGTTGCGTTTCATGTGGACTACTGGGATCATCTCGGCTGGAAAGATCCCTTCGCCAAGAAAGCCTACTCCGAACGCCAGCGCGCCTACGCCGCGCAGTGGCGCAGTGA
Organism: Akkermansia sp.; assembly: GCA_043757045.1. GTDB lineage: Bacteria > Verrucomicrobiota > Verrucomicrobiia > Limisphaerales > SIBH01 > JANNGC01. The sequence continues at coordinate 3,262 of JAYVQC010000217.1, forward strand.
TTCCGTGTACACGCCCGGCTTCGTCCTCAATGGCAAGGAGTGGCGCGGCTGGGAGCATCGCGATGCACCGGCGGGTGCCTCGACGAAAACCGTGGGCGTGCTCACCGCCGTTTCCGAGGACGGACGGCAGTGGACGATCCAATTTCAACCCGCCGCCGGCAACACCGCCACTTCCTACGAATTTCACGCCGCACTGCTCGGCTCCGACATCAAATCCAACGTGAAGGCCGGTGAGAATTGCGGTCGCGTTTTGCCCCATGACTTCGCGGTGCTGACGGACGCCAACGTGGTTGCCAAAATGGACGGCTCAATGTTTCAAGGCACCGTGACCTTTGACTCGAAGCCGCTCGCTTCCACCAACCGCCTCGCGCTGGCCGCGTGGGTGACGGCCAAGACGAGTTTGCAACCCGTGCAATCCGTCGGCGGCTGGCTGCCCGCAGGGATGACTGGCGCGCTGCCGAAATAGAGAATCACCGGCGGCGATAGGTGACGGGATCGGCCCGCAGCACGAACAGTTCACCCTGGCGCTCGACGTCGCCGGTGATTTCGACCGGCTCGGCCACCAGGCCGAGAACTTCCTTGTTCACCGGTTGCCCGGCGTTCGACACCAGCAGCAGATATTGCGCGCGGCCGTCCGCTTGGCGCACGAGCAGCACCGGCGGCACGCCGCCACTGATGCAGCGCACGGCGCAGGCGCGGTGAGGCTTTAGTTGACCGGGATTCATCACGCCGAGGAAACATTTGCTGTCCACGATCTCGCCGCGAAAGGTTTGCCGGCCGAGGCTTACCGGCGCGGGCGTGCTGGTTGCGGCTGGCGGTGCGTTCGTGCTGGCACCGACCGAACCCGGCACGACTTCGATCATTCTCTGATCGTCGCGATAAATCCGCGTGCCGCGCAACGTCACTTGTTGCCCGTCGAAGCGGCGCGCGAGTTCCAGGTCGAAACCAAACTTCCACGGGTTCACCAGGTAGTGCGTGGTGAACTGATTGGTGTCCAAACCCGCGACCAGCAGATGCGGCACGGGCGCGCTCCGCAGAACGCCGGTGAACTCCTTCACCTGTCCCCACTCGAACACCGCCCGCCCAATCGTGCGCTGAGAGAACGCCACCGCCAGCCCCACCACCAGCACACCGATGATGACCATGACCACCGCGCGCCGCACCGTTCTGCCGGTGCGCGGCGGGGCTTGATCCTGCCAGCCGATGTAGAATTCGTCGTTCATGTTATCGTAGCCGCGTCTCGTGAGAGCGCGGTCGT
>JAYVQC010000218.1:0-51377 GCA_043757045.1 Akkermansia sp.
CCCGCGCGCCTCCACCCCGGCGCGCACACAGAAGGGGCGCAGTAATTTTCCGCGCCGCCCCAAGCGCCATTGTTTTTCCTCGACCGTGATCCAGCCGTAGGTGCTCTGCCAGGTCAGGAGTTTTTTTTACCGTGGGCGCGGGCCTCGGGATGTTGGGCGGGCACCTGGGCCTGCGTCTGCGCGTTGGCCTCCTGCGCCCACTGCCCGAGCACTTCCTGCCCCAGTTGGCGCAGTTCTGCGATGACCCGCTCCTCGGCGACATGCGCGTCGGACCCGTCGGCGATAGAGTGATCGAGCGTGTCGAGGATGTGATGCAGACGCGCCAGCAACTCGGGTCGCCCAGCCAGACGGACTTCGAGACTGCGGCGCGTGGTTAACAAATTAACCGAAGGTTCATCGTTCATGAACACCTCTGTTAAACACTAAAATCCCTTCGTACCAGGCCAAAATGGCACACTCCCCCCCCCCCCGCCTTGACCGCCACTTCTAATCACACCCTCCTGAAAGGCTCCATGACGATGCCGGTCACGCCAGCACTTCATGAATCACCTCGCCATGCACATCGGTCAGGCGGCGATCCGCGCCGTCGTGGCGGAAGGTGAGTTTCTCGTGATTGATGCCGAGGAGATGCAGCACCGTGGCGTGAAAGTCGTAGGTGCTGGTCGCCTGCTGCGCGGCCTTCCACGACCACTCATCGCTCGCACCGTAGGCTGCGCCGCCCTTCACGCCCGCGCCGGCCATCCAGCTCACGAAGGTGCCGCCATTGTGATCGCGGCCGTCGCCGCCTTGCGAGAAGGGCATCCGGCCGAACTCCGTACTCCAGAGGACGAGCGTGTCTTCGAGCAGACCGCGCGCTTGCAGATCTTTCAGCAATGCCGCCACCGGCTGATCCGTCGCAGCGCACATCGGCGGCAGCTCTTTGGCAATGCTCGCGTGGTTGTCCCAGTTGTTCGTCGGACCCGCCGCGCCGCTCCACACCTGCACAAAGCGCACTCCGCGCTCGACGAGTCGGCGGGCGGTCAAACAACGACGCCCAAAATCTTCCGTCACTTTGTCGTCGAGACCGTAGAGCTGCCGCGTCGGTTCACTTTCACTCTTCAGATCAAACGCCTCGGGCGCGCTGAGCTGCATCTTCGCGGCGAGTTCGTAGGCCTGAATGCGTGCTTCGAGCCGGGAGTCGCCGGGATGCAGCGCGAGGTGCTCACGGTTCAACTTCTGCAACAGCGCACGGCCTTCGCGCTCCGCATCGGCAGTGATGTATTTGGCGCTGGCGGGCGCGTGCAGATCGGCAATGGGCGCGGCGGCACCGGGATGGATGATCGTCCCTTGATGCGTCACGGGCAGAAAGCCGGAACTGAAGTTGCCCTTCTGATTGTAAGGCAGCCCGCGTGAGTCCGGCAGCACGACGAACGCCGGCAGATTGTCCGTCTCGTTGCCCAGTGCGTAACCGGCCCACGCGCCGAAGCTGGGAAAGCCGGGCAGCAGAAAACCGGTGTTCATCAAGTAACTGCCCGGACCGTGAACATTCGTCTTCGACGTCATGGCCATGAAGAAGGCGAGGTCGTCAACGCACTTCGCCGTGTGCGGCAGCAGACTGCTCACCCAGCGTCCGCACTGGCCGTGCTGTTTGAACTCGAACATCGGCTTCAACACCTTGCCCGGCTCGCTGGTCGCGGCCTCGACGCGTGCGTTCGTGCCCGGATCAAATTTTTCGCCATGGCGTTTCAACAGCTCCGGCTTGTGATCGAACAAGTCCATCTGACTCGCGCCGCCGTTCATGAAAAGCTGGATGATGCGTTTGGCCTTGGGCGGATGATGCAGCTTGCCGGTCAGCGCGCCGGGCACGGCGGAACCGGAAATGGAACTCACGGCGCCGAGCAGATTTTGTTCGCCGAGCAAATGCGCGAGCGCAATCCCGCCCAGCCCGCCGCCGAACCGCCAGAGAAACTCGCGGCGCGTGCTGGCGTGGTGATTCGTTCCGCAGTGCATGGTCAGTTCATAAACATGAATTCGTTGCTGTTGAAGAGCACGCGCGCCAGGTTCGCGAGGCCCTGGGCGTGCGCGTAGGCGGACAAATCTTTTAACTCGCTCCCGGTCGGCGGGCGGCACCACACCAGTTCGCAGGCGAAAGACACTTGTTGTTCAACCTCTTTCGAGTGCCTCTCCAGCCGCGTGGCGAAGCGCGATGCGTAGTTCGCCACGAAGGCGTCGTTCCACATCGCCAGCGCCTGTTGCACGGTTACACTGGCGTTGCGCACCGGCGTAAGCTGATCGCCGGCGGGACAGTCGAGCGCGTCCATGAAGGGATCGGGCAACGTGCGGAACAAGAAACGATAAACGCTGCGCCGACGTGCGAGCGGGCCATCCACATCGAACTTCGCGTAATCGATTTTCGGCGTGACGTGATGACCGGGTTGCAGATCGAACTGCTGGTCGCCCGGCCCGCCCATGCGCAGATCGAGCGCGCCGGAGATTTGCAGAATGGCGTCGCGCACCTGATCTGCGTCGAGCCGCGTGCGGTTCATGCGCGCGAGCAGACGGTTGTCCGAGTCGGCGTTGAATTTTGAGTAATCAGTAATCAGTGAATCAGTATTCGGTCCTGCGGCTCGAGCACGCCCACTGATTACTGAATACTGATTACTGTTTCCTGAACCCTGCCGATACGTCGCGCTCGTCACCATCAACCGGTGCAGCGCCTTCAGCGAACCCTTCGCGTCATCACGAAACCACCCGGCCAGCCAGTCGAGCAATTCAGGATGCGAGGGCACGCCGCCCATTTTCCCAAAGTCATTCGGCGTTTCCACGAGGCCGCGCCCGAAATGATGATGCCACACGCGGTTCACAATGGAGCGCCACACCAGAGCGTTCGCCGGGTCGGTCAGCCACTTCGCCAGCGCGGCGCGGCGCGCGCCTTCGTTCTGTGCGTCGGGAATCTCAAATCTTGATTGAAGCGACGCGACGCACGAGAGCGCTCCGGCCTGCGCCGCCGCCTGCGGGCGATGAATGTCGCCGCGCTTCAGCACATGCACGGCGCGCGGTGCGCCTGCGGGCTTGAGGCCGCCATCCGGCTCGAAATCACTGGCCGCGGCATAAACGAATGAAGGTTTCGGCAATGCGGCCAGCGCTTCCGCGACGCGCCGGTTCACGACGAACTTCGCCAGCGCGACACGCTCATCCTCTGTGCGCCGAGCGGCGGGTAGCGCGATGATGCGGGCCATTTCCGCCGGGAGCGCCATCGGCGTAGTCGGGGAGGAATCGCTTGTCGCGGACAAACGAAAGCGGCCAATGAGATGGCCTTCACCATGAAGTTGTTTCAGGACGAACGTCAGTGTTGCGCCTTCGGCCAGCGCGAGTGGCGTGGCGAGCTTGAAGACTGCCTGATGAGACTCACCCACTTTCGGATGAATGCCCCAGGCGGTTTTCTCATTTCGATCCAGCGCGTGTTCGATGGTCCAGCCGGACTGGTTGAAGTCGGCGGAGGTGCTCGCGATCTTCACCTCGCGCGCCGTCGCCGCGCCCGGCTCGAACACGAGCAACTGAAACTCGCTCAGGTGCAGATTGCCGTTGTCCTGCCGGCCTGGTCCGCGCTTCGGCAGCGCTTCGTCGGCGAGCACTTCGAGGCGAACGGCGGTGATCGTTGGTGCGGTCGATCTTGCGCTGACCGTGTACGTGTCCCGCTCGGGACGAACGCCGCTGGCGAGGATCGCGCCGTCGGTCTGGCGCGCGAGCGTGGCACCGCCCGTCGAGACAAGAGTTTCAGGAACAAACACCTGCCATGACCGTTGCGCGTCCAGCACCGCCTGTTGGAACGCGATCACTTGCGGCTCAATTTCTTGGCCGAGCAACCATGCCCGATCGTGTTCCGCCCGCTCACGCTCGCGCCGCAACGTCATTCGCTTTTGATGCACGGTTGGATCGGCGTCGTAAGCCCGGTTCGCGCGATCCACTCCGGCGAACACCGCTTGGAGCGCGTAGTAATCACTCGACGGAATTGGATCAAACTTGTGGTCGTGGCAGCGCGCGCAATGAACGGTCGTGCTGGTGAAGGTCTGCATCACCGTCGTGACCACGTCGTCGCGGTCGAGGTAGCGGCCAATCTGCCGGTCTATGGAATCCTCGCGGATGTCGCGCAACGAACTTTCATCCCACGGCCCGGCCGCGAGCATTCCGAGCGCGACCGTGGCCTGCGGGTCATCAGGAAAGAGGACGTCACCCGCGACCTGTTCCTGGAGGAATCGCGCGTAAGGCTTGTCGCCGTGGAACGAGGCGATGAGATAATCGCGATACGGCCAGGCGTTCGTGCGGATGCGATCCTGATCATGTCCGTGCGTCTCGGCGAAATGAACGACATCCATCCAGTGCCGCGCCCAGCGCTCGCCGTAACGCGGCGAGGCGAGCAGGCGATCCACGACGCGCTCCAGCGCGCCCGAGTTGGTATCCGCGAGAAAAAGTTTCAACTCTTCAGGCGTGGGCGGCAGGCCGGTCAGATCAAACGTCACCCGCCGCAGGAGCGTGCGCGGGTCGGCCTCGGGAGAAGAAGTCAGTTTGGCATCCTCCAGCTTCACGGCGATGAAGTGGTCGATGGGATTGCGGACGCGGGCGGATTCTTGAACGGCGGGAACCTTCGCCCGTCGCAGCGGTTGATAGGCCCAGTGCGGCCGATCCTCGGCGACTGCCACGAGCGGCAGCAACAGCAGCAGGGCCAAATGATGACTGAAGCTTCGCACGAGATTTTAACGGACGTTCATTAGTTTCATCGCCGATTCGGAATGGAACGGATGCTAGCCTGGCGCGCGCAAAATGCGTTCACGATAAATGTCGTTGTGCAGAGGCTGCAGCGCGGCCGGGTCGTGGTGAGGGTTGGCCATGCGTTGTTTAGAAGGAAAACGCGTGCGGCAACAACTCGCGCACGGTGAACTCGCGCACCTTCTTCGGCGCACGCGTGTCGGCAATCCACACCACGGCCTCGGGCGCGTACTCGAAGAGCAATTGGCGGCACGCGCCGCAGGGTGTCGGGCCGTCCGTGAGCGCGGCAACGACGGCCACGGCGGTGAAATTCTTTTTCCCGTCCGTGAGCGCCGTGAAGAGCGCGATGCGTTCGGCGCAGCAGGTCAGGCCGTAGCTGATGCTCTCGACGTTCGCGCCGGAAATGATTTCGCGGGAGCGCGTGAGCAGCGCCGCACCGACGTGAAATTTCGAGTAAGGCGCGACCGCTCGTTTGCTCGCGAGAACCGCCGCCTTCACCAAACGCGCTTGTTCAGGATTCGCCATAAAGCTGGGTGAAGTGTTCAAGCAGTCGCGCGGCGATGGGTTTGGCCTTCTCGCCCGCATTGAGCACTTCCTGGTGCGACAGTTTTCCCGCGCCACGTCCCGCCGCTAGATTCGTGATGCACGACAGCCCCGCGACGCGCAGCCCGCATTGCCGCGCGATGATCGCCTCCGGCACCGTGCTCATGCCCACGGCGTCCGCACCGAGTCTGCCGAAGGCACGGATTTCGGCGGGCGTCTCGTAGCTCGGGCCGGACACGGCGAGATACACGCCGGTCGAGAAGCGCGCCTTCGCCTTCTCCGCCGACTTTTTCAAGAAGCGCGTCAACTGCGGATCATACGTGTCCGTGAGGTCCACGAAGCGCGGCAGTTGTTCGCTCACCCAGCCGCGCAACGGATTCACGCCCATGAAATTGATGTGGTCGGTCAAGGCCATGAAGTCACCGCACTTGAACTTGGAGGCGATGCCGCCCGCCGCGTTGGTGAGCAGCACGGCCTTGATGCCCATCGCCGCCAGCACGCGCATGGCGAACGTGACCGTCTCCATCGAATGCCCCTCGTAGTAATGCGCGCGACCGGAGAGCACGACGATGGGCGTCTTCGCGAGGAAGCAGAGACAGAGCTTGCCGTGATGCCCCGCGACGGTGGGCTTGGGAAAACCGGGGATGTCCGCGTAGGGCACCTCATAGACGACGGTGCATTTCGCGAGCACCGAGCTGAAGCCGCTGCCGAGCACGATGGCGAGCGCGGGGCGCAGCTTGGATTTTTTTAGAATGCAGTGCGCGGCCTCGGCGGGCGATGGTCCCGCGAGCGCGTGGCTGTTAAACTCCTTCGATGGCTCCATGCGTCTTTCGTTGGTTGCAGGTTGCAGGTTGAAAGTTGCAGGTTGACCGGCGCGTCGGTTTTTCAACTCGCAACTCTCCACTTCCAACCAGCAACTCATTTTCCCCTCCGCGCCTCGCCACAGTGCCGCAGCCGCGCCTGTCCGGCAAAAGAAAATCCGTCCGGCGTAGGAAAAAGGGAGCGTCTGGTCGCGCCGGCTACTTCTCCTTCAATTCCACTTCACCCCGCCAGCCGGGCGGCAGCGGGTGACCGCGCAGTTCTTCGAGGTGCTTGCGATAAAACTTGGTCGGGCCGTCGTGTGGCAGCGCCTCCTGCACGCGGCGGAAAATTTCCCCGGCGGCGGCGAAGTCGCCCTTTTGGAAAACGTGGACAGCGTGGTCGAACTGGTTGAAGAACGTGGTCGCGCCGACGGTGTCCGTGGCCCCGATCAATTCATAAACCTCCGCCGCGTTCTCGAAGCCCCTGAGCTGGAAGCGCCCGAGGTAGCGGGTGGAAAAGTCCTCGCCCATTTCGGCCCGCACCGCGCCGGTCAGCAGGACGGTGGTGCCGAGATATTTGTTCAGACCCTCCATGCGCGCGGCCAGGTTCACGTCCTCGCCGATGGCGGTGTAATCCACGCGCGTGGAGCTGCCGAAGTTGCCGACGTTGGCCACGCCGGTGTGCAAGCCGATGCGCGTGACGAGTTTTTTGCCGCGCACCTCGGTGTTGCTCATGGCGCGGAAACGCAGCGCGGCGTCGCAGGCCCGGCGCGCATGATCCGGCTGCGGCTCGGGCGCGTTCCAGAAGGCGAAGATGGCGTCGCCGATGTATTTCACCACCGTGCCGTCCGTCGGATGGACGCAGTTGCCCACGGCGCGCTCGAAATACTCGTTCATCATCAGGGCCAGTTCGTCCGAGTCCATGCCCTCGGAGACGCTGGTGAAGCCGGCGATGTCGCTGAAGAGGAAGGTGAGCGTCTGCTTTTGCGCGCCGGGCTGGAGGAGCGAGCGGTCCTTGTCGCGCGCAAATTTTTTTACGAGCTTGGGCGAGAGATACATAGACATGGACTGCTCGAGGAACTGGTTTTGCAACTGCGTCTGGACCCATTGAAAGAGCACGGCCCAGCCGCAGGCGATGGGGATTTGCACGAGCACGATGATGAGCCAGGAGAACCAGACGTGCCGGTGCGACGCGGCCAGCACGGCGGCGGCGGTGACGAGCGCGGCGGCGACGACGGCGGCGGACGCGGCGAGGCGCGGGCGCAGGCTCACGAAGCCGCGCCCGAACAGCACGCCGCACACGCCGAGCAGGAGAAATTCGACGGCGGGTGGCAGGCGGCGCAGCCACTCCGAGCGCAGGAGATTGGCGAGGCCGATGGCGTGGATCTCGACGCCGGAGAAATACGACGTGCCGCCGAGCGAGGCGGGGCTGTTCAACGTGTCCTTGCCCGCGCCGGTGAAACCGATCTGCGGCTGCGGACCGACGAGCACGAGCTTGTCGCGGAAAAATCCCGGCGGCACCTGGTTGGTGTCGAGCGCGCGGTGGTAGCTGACGTGATCAATGCGGCCCGGCGGCCCGTAGTAGTTCAGCCAGCGCTCGTCCTCCATGCGCGCCGGGTCGAGCGTGACGGGCGCGTGCTCCAGTTCGGCGGCCCGCCAGGTCGTGGTCGGGAGCGGGCGTCCGCCGCCGGCCTTGGCGTAGCCGGGGAAGAGTTCGCGCACCACCGGATCAGTGTCGGGCTTCACCTGCACGATGCCGAGGCCGGCGGCGTTCGTGGCGAAGAGCGAAATGGGACCGACCTCGGAGCGGGACTCGCCCAGGCCGCTGCTGCCGCCGTCGCCGGACTTCGCGTAATCAATGCCGAGCACCACGCGCCCGTGCGCGCGGATGGCGGCGGCGAAGAGCGCGTCCTCCTCGGCGTTCGTGGAAGGCTTGTTGAACACCAAGTCGAAGAGCACGGCACGCGAGCCGTCGGCGCGCAGTCGGTCGAGGAGCTTTGCGTGCGTGCGGCGGTCCCATTTCTCGACGTTCGGCTGGGCCAGGCGGTTCTCCGATTCCTCGTCCATGAAGACGATCACCACCTCGCGCGGCGCCGGCTCGACGCGGTAATGCCACGGGGCCTCGTAGCTCCACGTCGTGAGCCGTCCGCCGAACAGCCCGCTGGCCGCGAGCCAGCCCGCGAGGACGGCGAGCACGGCCCCGGTCCAGAGGCCGTGTAATTTTTTTCCGGCGGCGGGCGGGGGGTTCATTTTATACGGGAGGAAGTTTCCGCCGCGTGGGACGGATTAAAACTTGAACTTCAACCGCGCCACGAAGGTGCGCTCGCGCGGCAGTTCGTTATGCAGCGTGAGCGGCTCCAGTTGGTAATCGCGGTCGCCAAGGTTCAGCACGCCCGCCGAGACTTCCGCGCGCCGCTGCCAGAAACGCCAGCCCGCGAGCACGTTGAACTGCCAGAAATCATCGCCCGGACTGGACCCGCCGAACCCGTCGTTGTCCTGCATCGTCCACAGCGCCTGCCCCTGGAGGAAGAAGCCGGAGCGATGGTTGAAAATCGCGTAGAGCGTCGTCTGGTTCAGCACGGACTCGGTGGCCCGCCGCGCACGGAAGCTGGGATCAAACGACGGCACGACCGTCGCCAGTTCCGGCAACGCGCTCCGTAACTCGGCGCGGCTCACCCGATGCCGCGCGCCGAAGGCCCAGTTGTTTCCCACAAGCTGGTTGAGCGTGAACGTGAGCGCCTGCTCCTCGAAATCCAGCCGCTGGCGCACCGAGTCCGGCAGGAAATTTCCCGTGCCCAGGCCGTCGAAGCGCACCGCGCCCAGCGTGCGGCGCACCTCCGAGTTCAGCCACTCGCCCGCCACGCCCGCGTAAGTCCGCGTCGGGAACTGATGTTCGAGCGAGAGGTTGAAGGTCTCGAAGCGCGCGCCCGCGTTCGCCCCGGCCACGGACTCGGGAATCAGACTGCGGAACGCCTGGTTGAAGCCCGCGACCTGCGACGGCTCGATTTGAAAACTTTGATCCAGGCTCGCGCCGCCCACCGCCTGCGCGTAGGCGAAGCGCACCGCCGTGTTCGTCAGCGGCGTCCACACAAGGCCGGCCTTGGGCGAGACGCGCTCCACCGTCTCCTCGGAATCGAGCACCGGCGCGAAGCGGAAATTTTCCGGGAACCTGACCCGGTCATACGCCACGCCGCCAATGAGGCTCAACGTGTCGGCGACTTTCCAGGTGTGGTAGGCGTAAAAACTCAGGCGCTCGAACTCCGGCGAGACGTCGCCGTGCGCCCGGTAATTTTCCGGGAACGCCCCGCCGAAGAGGAGCTGGTTCTGCGAGAACTCCGTGTCGAAGGTCCCGGCCTGAAAACGCCCGCCCACGACGGTGAGGTGGCGCGGCAGTTGCAAAATCTGCTGCAACTCGCCGGAGTAAATCGTGAGCTTGCTGCGATACGCCTCGGGCGTGGACGAGGGCACCACGTCCTCAATTTGCTGGCTGTTCTCCGGCCCGACCAGCGCGAGCACGGACTGCGCGGGAGTGTGGAACGAAAACTCATCATCCAGTCGCGCGCCGAGGAAGAGCGTGTGCGAGCCGGGCGCCCATTCGCGATGATACCCCGCGAGCACCACCGGCTCCTGCGTCTCGATGGTGCGCAGGCCGCGGCTGGCCGAGCGCTGGTCGTAATACTGCGCAGTGTCGCCGGATTTCACTCGGGCATCACTGGCCGAAAAAAACACCGTGTCGTGCGCGGTGAGCTGCTGTTTGAACTGCGCGGTAAATTGTCGCAGCTCCAGATCGTCATTCGGCCGGTCGCCGTTCTGGCTGCGGTACAATCCTTCTATCGAGTAGCTGCTGTTGCCGAAGGTGCCGTATTGCGCGCCCTCCTCAAACCAGTCGCCGCCGCTCCGGTACTCCGTGCGCGAACTCACGCCCAGGCCGTCGCGCGCCAGCAGCCGCGAGTATTCTTGCGCCGACACGGCCGGCGAGAGCGGTCCCGCGCCGACGGGTGCCAGCAGGTTCGCCACGAGATACTCCGCGATGGTCGCCGTCTCGTAGCGCAGATTGATCCGGCGCGCATCACGCAACTGCTCGTAGCTGTTGGCCAGAAAAAGATGCGCGGAGTAATTCGCGTAATCATCGCTCACCGCGCGGCCCGCCTCGCGCACGCTCACGTCCGTCATACCCGCGTCCTGATAGAGGCCCGCGAGATTCGCGGCGCGCACCGCGCTGTCCTGGTCGAGCAGGAGCCGCGAGCGATAGAGCGCGCGATGGTCATTCAACTCCTGTGATCGTTCCAGATCGCGGACGCCCTCGTTGATGCGGTTCTGCTGCTGAAGGTGCAGCGCGGAGTAGAGCCAGCTCGTCGGATCGTTCGCGTCGTACTGCCGCGCCAGTTCCAGCTCGTGCGTGGCGCGACGGTCGTCGCCCGCGTCGCTGAACACTTTCGCGAGATAGCTCCGCAGCACCGAGCGGTTCGGGGCCAGCGCCGTGGCCGTCCGCAAATCCTCGCGCCCGCCTTCATCGCCGATCCGCAACCGGCACAGTCCGCGCCCGAGCCACGCCTCCGGCAGCGAGCCGTCCACGAGAATCGCCGCGTCGAACTGCCGGATGGCCGCGCGGATTTTGTTCTCCGCGCTGAGGAGAAAACCTTGCAACGCCAGCGCGCCGCCGTGGCGCGGGGAAAGCGCCAGCGCCCGGTCCAGCGCGGCGCGTGCGGCGTCCACGCGGCCAAAGCTGAACTCCAGTTCCGCCAGCCGCGCCCACGCGAAGCCGAACTGCGGTGCCTGCCTCGTGGCCGCGCGCGCGCTGGCCCGCGCGCCTTCAAGATCCAATTGCGACTGGCGGTGATACGACTCCGCGACCAGCCCGCTCGCGGTGCGCGGCGGCACGGCGTTCGGGAACGGCTCGTTGCGCACGGCGGCGATCAGTTGGCGCAGCGCGACGCTGAACTCCGAAGGTTGCGTCAGGGAATTCAACACCGCCTCCGCCTGCTCCACCTCGCCCACGACGAGGATGAGCGCGGCGCGATAAACTTTTTCCGCGTCATTCGCGGGCGTGCGGTTGGCCGGATACTCGTTCAACGCCGCGACTAGATCGCCGCTGCGATAAGCGGCCAGCGACCCGCTCAATTCGTTCTTCACCGCGCCGTCCCACGGCAGTTCCTCCACGTCCAGCACGCCGGGATAATGCAGCACCCACTGGATGACATTGATCGCGTTGAGCGCGGGCGAGAGCACCGGTGGAGCGCCGGCCACGGACGCACCCTGCCAGCCGTTCGTGATCGTGACTGCGCCCTGCGGATTGCTCAGGTCCACGATGCCGTCGAAGACGGTGATGGTGACGCGCCCGTTCGCGTCCACGGCGGAGACGAACTCGGTGCCGCGTGCCGCCGCCGCCGTGAGGTTGTTGAATTCGAGATCGGTCGAGCGTCCGCGAATGAATGAGCGCAGGTAGCCGCGCACCAGTTCAATGACGGGCCGGTCGCGGCCCGCGCGCGGGTCTTTCACGACGAGGTCGGTGCGTTCGCGCATTTCCTGATCCACGCCGGAGGACGAGCGCAGCACCACGCGGCTGAGGGCTTCGGTGTGGATTTTGTCGCGCGGCAGCAGTTTCTGTTGGAGCTTCGCGGGCGCCCAGTTGTCCGTGCCGCCGGGCGCGACGGTGGCCGAGCCTTCGAGCACGATGATGGTGAGCGAGTAGTCGTTCGTGCCGCCGGCGGTTTGCGCGCGCGCGCGGGACGACGACAGCCCGCAGGATAAAACGAGCGAGAGCGCGAGGGCGCGAAAGAGCGAGGTGTTCATGGTGTGAGCGTTTGGGACGGGCGGGTGCATAGCGGAAGCGCGCGCGCAAAACAAGGTTGCCGCGCGGGAGATTTTTCCATCCGCTTCCCACGGGAACAGGATGCAACTAGCACTGCGGATCGGTTGTCGAGTTGCACACGGCGAAAATAATCTCCGGGACAATTGGCTTTCTTTCGCGGGCCGTTTGGACTACCCAAAACGCAATCCAAATTGCCGCCGCCCGTTTCGTGCTCATAAAACCCTGGCGTTTTCGGAACATGTTTCCAGGAGGCAGGCGGGCCTGTCCGGGCCGTTCGACACAAACTATTTTATGCGTGCCTCTCTCAAAACACTGGTTCGATCTCTCCTGGGCGTGGCGATGCTGGCTGCAGTGGCCGGCTCGCAGGCGCAATTGACCAACCTCGTTCCGCGCACCCAGGTCTGGCGCTACCAGACGAACTGCCAGGCCAACAACGGCTGGGAAACGGCGGCCTTCAACGACTCGGCGTGGCCGTCCGGCCCCGGCGGGTTCACGGGCGGCGAGACCACGGCGGCGCTCCTCGCGCAGTGCGCCACCACCAATCTTCCCGCGCCCAATGCCGGCGGCGCAGGCGGCCGCCCGAACTATTTCCGCACGCACTTCAATGTCGGCTCCACGGCCGGCCTGTCGCTGACCTTCTCGAACGCGGTGGATGACGGCGCGCGCGTCTTCCTGAACGGCGTGGAAATTTTCTCGTTGCGCGGCCCGGCCACGAACGACTGCCCGGCCTTCTCCACCGGCGGCGCACCCGGCGCGGGCACGGACGCGCTGCTCTGGGAAGTGGTCAGCCGCACGGCGGCCCAGTTGTCCGGCATCATCCAGACGGGCGACAACGTGCTGGCCGTGTCGGTGCATCAGGCGAACGCGACCAGCTCGGACCTGCTTTTCGCGCAGGTGATGATGGGCCAGATCGAGTTTGCGCCTACGATCAATTACGCCGCCAGCAGCCTGAGCAACCGTACCGTGCGGCAATGCCGCGCCACCACCCTGAACGTCGTCGCGAGCGGCGCGCCCGCGCCCACCTTCCAGTGGTTGCAAAATGGCGTGTCCATCGCGAACGCGACCAACGCCAGTTACGCCATCACCAACATGCAGGCGTCCGATGCCGGAAACTATCATGTGCAGGTGAGCAACGCGCTCGGCAGCACGAACAGCACGCCGGACACGGTGCTTTCCTACGCGCCGGACACGAACGCGCCCGTGGTGCTGCTGGCCTGGGCGTCGGTACAGGATGCCTCGAATCGGATCACCGTGGTCTTTGACGAGCTGCTCGATGCGGCGTCCGCGACCACGGCGGTCAATTACTCCGTCACGGACACGAACACCGGGCTGCCGTCCGCCGTGCTGTCCGCCGTGCTGGTCAACAGCACGACCGTGGCGCTCACGGTCTCGCCTGATTTGCAGCCGACGCACGGTTACGCGTTGCTCGTCTCCGGCGTGGCCGACGCCTGCGCGGGCAACCTCATCTCGCCCGCCGCCGCCTTGTCCGTCTCCTCGCACGCCCACGCTGCCATCCCGCTCGCTGCGGCGGCCTTGTGGAAATACGACCAGTCCGGCGTCAGCCTCGGCACGAACTGGACCGCGGCGAGTTACAACGACGCGGCGTGGCTGACCGGCGCGGGCACCTTCGACGCAAAGCGCACCAACGCCACCTCGCCGCTGCCGCTCTGCCGGCCGGTGCTGCCCACGAACGGCGAGCCGGTCCGCACCTGCCTTACGCTCTCGAACGCCAGTTCCTCCGCGCAGATTCCCACGTCCTACTTCCGCAAGCGCTTCCTCTTCAGCGACGGCACGAACGGCGCGGTGCTGCGCGTGGTGTCGCTGGTGGACGACGGCGCGGTTTATTATTTGAACGGCGTGGAACTCGCACGGATCGGGATGCCGGCCGGTACCATTTCCTACTCCACGCCCGCGAGCCGCACCGTCACCGAACCGGCCTACGAGACGAATTATTTTCTCGTCTCACCGCTGCTTTCGGGGCTGAACACGTTCGCCGTGGAACTGCACCAGGTGAGCCTCACGAGTTCTGACCTCACCTTCGGCCTGCAGCTCGACGTGCTCGCCACCGCGCCGCCCGCGCCGCTGGCCCCGGCGGTGTTCGTGCAGCCGCAAAGCATCGCCACCTCCTCCGGACTCTCGGCGGTGTTCAACGTGAACGTCGGCGGCACCGGTCCCTTTGCTTACCAATGGCACGTCAACTGTCGTGACATCCCGAACGCGACCAACGCCTCGCTCGTCATCAGCAACCTCACGGCGGCGGACGTGGGAACGTATTCCGTCACCGTGTCAAACCTGCGCGGGCAGGCCACGAGCTGGGACGCGGCGCTGGAGCTGACCAATGTGGTTTTCGGTCCCGGTCCCAATCTGCGCGCCACGCTCGGCACGACCAACGTGCTGCTCACCTGGCCGGTCAGCGCGGGCACGTTTCAACTGCAAGACAAGGCTGACCTCAACCTCCCCGCCTGGAGCAACACCAGCGCAAGCGTCAGCATCGTGGGGCCGAACTACCTCGTCAGCGTGCCTTACTCGGGTGCGGTAAAGTTTTTCCGACTGATCGGCACGTCGTCCTCGTCCTCGTTCCGCATCCTCACGCATCCGCTCGGACGCAGCGCGAGCCTGGGCGACAACGTGACCTTGAGCGTGAACGCCACGGGCGCTCCGCCGCTGGCGTATGTCTGGCGCTTCAACGGGCAGAACTTGCCGTCCGCTACCAACGCGACGCTCACGGTCACGCTCACGAACGTCGCGCAGTTCGGCGCCTACGCCGCGTGGGTCATCGAGCAAGGGACGAATGAAGTCTTGAGCCGCCCCGCCGGGCTGCGGCCCGCCGGGCTGGAGACCAACGGCGCGGACTTTTTCGCGGATCGCGCCACGTTCACCAATCTCAACGGCTCGATCCACGGGATCACTTTCGGAGCCACGAAGCAGGCGGGCGAACTGAATCACGCCGGGAAGCCGGGCGGGCGCTCCGTGTGGATTCAGTGGCGTCCGCCGGTCTCCGGCATCACGACGTTTGACACGTATGGCAGCGGATTCGACACGCTGCTCGCGGCCTACACCGGGACCACCTTGAGCAATCTCACCCTGCTGGCCGCTGACGATGACTCAGGCGACAACGTGGGCAGCCGCGTGCAGTTCAACGCGAGCACGAACGTGAATTATCAGATCGCCGTGGACGGGCTGGTCGGCGCGGGCGGCTTCTTCGTGCTGAACTGGTCGCTGGACGCGCAGCCCGCGAGCGTGACGCTGCCGGTCATTGATGAGCAACCGCACGACGCCATCCTCAACACGAACGTGTCCGTCGTCACCAACTTCACCGTCGTAGCGCACGGGCTGCCGCCGCTGACCGCCCTGAGCTACCAGTGGTATCGCGATGGCGCGACGCTGACCAACGCCACGAATGCGACGCTGATCGTCGGCACCGGCGGCGTGCCGCTGATGCTGGGCAACTACTCGGTCGAGGTGCAAAACTCGGCGCGCGTGGTGCGCAGCCGCGCGGTCGCGCTGCAATTTTCCACCGCCCCCGGGCTTCGCTTCTGGCCCAAGCCGGATGAGGATTTGCTCTGCGGCAGCACGGCGGAGAACAACACCACGAATTGCTGCGGAGCCGGGTTCGCGAGCGGCGGCAAAGGCGGGCCGGGCCGATCGTTTGAGGCGGCGGCCTCCGGCTCTTGCACCGCAGGGACGATCACCAGCCTGGCCAATCCCTTGACCACTCCGTCAAAATGGAAATGGGTCCGGGACATGCATTTCACCAGCGCCTCGGCCTGCACGCTCACACTGGAGGCCCGGACCTCGGCTGGCACCCTCATCAACGGGCGCATTGTCATCCGCAAAAAATTGGCGAATGGCTCTTACACCACGTCCGGTTACACCAGCACCACTGCGACATCCTTCACCTACGTGTTCAACGCCGAGGCCGACACCACCTACGACATTGCCACCGGCTCGGCCAACGCCACGGACGTCCACACTCTGACCTACACGGTTCCATGACCGGCGGACGCGCGCCGCTTGGCCTCGTGCTGAAAGTCGTGCCCTGGTGCCGGGCGCTCGACCGGAATTCGCTGCGGCGTAGATTCCTGCTTTGCCTGCCTCGTGGCGTTGCTACGCTGTCGGCGTTCACCAAAGAAAATTATGCGTCACCTCGCCACGCTTTTGTTTTGCGCTGCCGTGCTTCAGGCCGCGCCGCTCACGCTGGTTACCAATGTCGAATTCCAGCCGCTCCACGCGCAGGTTACGCGCGTGCAGCAGGCGCTCTCGCATCTCGGTGCGCCGTTGAGCGTGGAGGAAATTAAACAGCTCGACGACGCGCCTTCACTGCCCGCCGCGCAGGCCGTCGAGAAAATGCAAACCATCCTCGACCGCCACGCGCTGTTCGGTGTGAGCATCAATCCAGAGATGCGCGTGAAAGTCGCGCGCGGTGAGGCGAAGGCGGAACTCGATGAACAGGGCTGGCGCATCTTCCTCGTGAAAGTCGAGAACGCCGCCGGCACCACCGCGCCGCTCCAGGCCGTCAGCCCGAACGCGCAGCGTCTGCACAATGCACCCGCCGCCGACGTGCCGAACCGCTGGCTCGATCTCGCGATGTTCGACGTGCAACCGCTCAACCCCACGCTCAGTGGACTCGGGCTGGAGTACCGCATCATCCAGTTGCACAGCCGCGACGCAGGCCAGCGCGAGGGCAAGTTCTCGTTCCACGTCGGGCAAGGCACGCAGGACCTTGGCTTCCGCAATGAAGTGGATGTGCTGTTCCATTGTCGGCCCACGCGCGAGATCACGTTTCGCGTCCGCGATGACCAGGGCGGGCCGACGACGGCGGCGTTCCTGATCCGGGATCGTTGGGGGAGAATTTTTCCCGCGCTCTCGAAACGGCTCGCGCCGGACTTCGCGTTTCAATCGCAGGTCTATCGCGCGGACGGCGAGAAGGTGAAACTGCCGGACGGCACCTACAGCATCGAGCTGTCGCGCGGGCCGGAATCTATCCGGAAGGAATTCGCCTACACCATCAAGCCGGACACGCGCGAACTCAGCTTCCAGGCCGAGCGCTGGATTGATCCGGCGGCGAGCGGTTGGTGGTCGGGCGACCACCACATTCACGCGGCGGGTTGCGCGCATTACGCGAAGCCGACGGAAGGCGTTTTCGCCGAGCACATGATCCGCCATTGCAAGGGCGAGGACTTGAAGATCGGCGCGAACCTGACGTGGGGACCGTGCTTTGATTTTCAGAAACAGTTTTTCTGCGGCGCGGTGGATAAAGTTTCGGAGTATCCCTACTTGCTGCGCTACGACATTGAGGTGAGCGGCTTCGGCTCGCATCAGAGCGGGCATCTCGTGCTGCTGCGATTGAAGGAGCAGATGTATCCCGGCGGCACGTCTGACCGGCACTGGCCCACGCTCGGCCTGAATACTTTGAAGTGGGCGAAGAAGCAGGGCGCGGTCACGGGGCCGGCGCATTCGGGCAGCGGCATCCAGGTGCCGGAGAAAACATTGCCCAGCTACACCGTGCCGAAATACGACGGCATCGGCGCGAACGAGTTCATCGTGGACATCACGCACGAGGTGCCCGGCCCGGACGGCAAGTTGGTGCCCGCGGTTGATTTCACCTCCACCGTGGATACCGATCCCATCGCGGAATTGAACATGTGGTATCACAGCCTGAACGCGGGCTTCCGCGTGCGCATCAGCGGCGAGACGGATTTCCCGTGCATCTACGGCGAGCGCGTGGGACTCGGGCGCAGCTACGTGAAGATTGATGGCAAGCTCACTTACGATGACTGGTGCGAAGGCGTGCGCCTCGGGCGCTGTTACGTGAGCGACGGCTACAGTCACATTCTCGACTTCAAGGTGAACGGCGCGGCGGTGGGGGAACAGGGGAGCGAGGTGAAACTTACTGACGCGGATCTCCCGAAATCGGGACTACAGTCCGGTGCGAAACAATTCGCCGTGCGCGCCACCGCGAAGATCGCCGCGCTGCTCGATGAAGCCCCGTATGAATACGCGAAGAAACGCTTCGCCTGGACGATTGAGAAAGCGCGTGTCGGCCCGACACGCACTGTACCCGTCGAGTTGATCGTGAACGGCTTCTCCGTGGCGCGAAAAGAAATCGTGGCCGACGGCCAGACGCGCGACATCACTTTCGACACGACCATCACGAAAAGCAGTTGGGTCGCGCTGCGCATCCTGCCGTCCTCGCACAGCAACCCCGTGTGGCTGACGGTGGCCGGCCAACCCGTGCGCGAGCGCAAGAGTTTGGAGTGGTGCCTCAAAGGCGTGGACCAATGCTGGTCGCAGAAGAAACGCACCTACGCCGCCAGCGAGATGAACGACGCCGTGGCCGCCTACGATCACGCGCGGAAAATTTATCAGCAACGGCTGGCGGAAGTGCGCGAGTGATTTCGGCGCATCCGGGGTGCGCGAGCTTTCACTCTCGTTCTGGCCCTACCATTTCAATTGCTGCAACCGCTTCGCCACTTCCTCGGCGTTCGCGCGGCTGTTGAAGCTGGAGATGCGGAAGTAGCCCTCGCCCTTCGAGCCGAAGCCGCTGCCGGGCGTGATGACCACGTTGGCGTCGCCGAGAATTTTGTCGAAGGCCTGCCAGCTCGTGACGCCCGCCGGCGTTTGCGCCCAAATGTACGGCGCGTTGACGCCTCCGAACACCGTGAGTTCCGCCGCTTTCGCGCCCGCGACCAGCACGCGCGCGTTGCCCATGTAATGCTCGATGAGCGCCGCGACCTGCGCCTTGCCTTCCGGCGTGTAGAGCGCCTCGGCGGCGCGCTGAATGATGTAGCTCACGCCGTTGAACTTGGTGCTCATGCGGCGGTTCCACAGCGGGTGCAGCGGCTTGAACTCACCGGTGTTCGTTTGCGCGAGCAGCGACTTCGGCACCACGGTGTAGGCGCAACGCACGCCGGTGAAGCCGCCGTTCTTCGAGAAGCTGCGGAACTCGATGGCACATTCGCGCGCACCGGGAATTTCGTAAATCGAACGCGGCAGCGTGGGGTCCGAGATGTAAGCCTCGTACGCTGCGTCGAAGAGAATGATCGCACGATGCTTCAACGCGTAATCCACCCAGGCCTGCAACTGCGCGCGTGTCGCCACCGCGCCGGTCGGGTTGTTCGGCGAGCAAAGATAGACCACGTCCACTTGGTTCTTGGGCGGCTCGGGGATGAAATTATTCGCGGGCGTGCAGGGCAGATAAGTGATGCCGGCGTACGCGCCGTTTTCATCCGCCTCGCCCGTGTGGCCCGCCATCACGTTCGTGTCCACATAGACGGGATACACGGGATCGGAAATGCCGAGCTGATTCTTGCTGCCGAGGATGTCGAGGATGTTGCCGCAGTCGCACTTTGATCCGTCGCTCACGAAAATTTCGTCGTCCGCTACGTCCAGTCCCTTGGCGCGGAAATCATTCTGCGCGATGGCGGCGCGGAGGAAGTCGTAGCCCTGCTCGGGACCGTAGCCTCGAAAGGTCGCGCGGTTGGACATTTCATCCACCGCCTGGTGCAGCGCCGTCGTGACGGCCGCGGGCAGCGCCTCGGTCACGTCGCCGATGCCGCAGCGGATGACGCGCTTCGCGGCTTCAGGATTCGCGTCGCAAAACACTTTCACGCGCCGCGCGATCTCGGGAAAGAGATAGCCAGCCTTCAGTTTCAAAAAATTATCGTTCAGGTATGCCATGACAAAGGCGCGACGCTACGGGCGACGCACCCGTTCTGGCAAGCGGCGCGAAGCCGCTCTGGAGCGCGGGTTTTCAACCCGCAGCAGCGTGAAAAGGGGAGCGGTGCGGCCAGTTCCGGCACCGTCACCTTGCGGACGTTGCTGCGGGTTAAAAACCCGCGCCCCGTTGACTGCGCTCATCGCCGGTACTTTCTGGCTGTCGCGCACCCCTGCCTGTCGCTAGTGTGCAGCGTATGTCGCACCTGCTCACGCGCGTTATGTCCTGTCTTCTCTTCACAAGCGTCGGCGGTTGGTCCGCCGTGCCGGGTGAAATGAATCCCGGCCATCGCTGGACCGCCGTCACGCCGGCCCAACCCGGACGCACCGGCTTCACGCTCCTGCCCGCCGCGCAGACGGGCCTTCATTTCACCAACACGCTTTCGCTGGAAACCGCCGCGAAGAATCACAACCTCATGCAGAGCGCGGGCGTGGCGGCGGGCGACTTCGATGGCGACGGCCTGTGCGATTTGTATTTCTGCAGCGTCGAGGGCCGCAACGCGCTCTATCGCAACCTCGGCAATTTCCGTTTCGCCGACGTGACCGCTGCCGCCGGGGCCGCGATCACGAATCTCTTTTCCACCGGCGCGATCTTCGCCGACGTGAACGGCGACGGCGCGCTCGACCTCCTCGTTTCCGCGAACAACGGCGGGCCGACGCTGCTGATGAATGACGGACGCGGACATTTCACGAATGCCACCGTCGCCTCCGGAATTTCCACGCGTCCGCTCGGCGGCACCTCCCTCGCGCTTGGCGATCTCGATGGCAATGGCACGCTCGATCTCTTCGTCGCCAATTACGGCGAGACCACTATCCTCCGCAGCGGCGGCAACCTCAGCGTCCGCACCGTGAACGGCCAGCCCGTGGTCAGCGGACGCGACGCGCGTCGGTGGAAAATCATCAACGGGCGCATCATCGAGTTCGGCGAGCCGAGCGCGATTTATCTCAATGACGGCAAGGGCAAATTCACTCCGCTCTCGTGGACGGGCGGCGCGTTTCTCGATGAGGACGGCCAGCCGCTCAAGCAGGCGCCGATGGACCTCAGCCTGTCGGTCCTGCTGCGTGACCTGAACGGCGACGGCACGCCCGACATCTACGTGTGCAACGATTTCCAAGTGCCTGACCGTTTCTGGATCAACGATGGCAAGGGTAAATTCCGCGCGGCCCCCCGGCTCGCGCTGCGGCAGACGAGTAATTTTTCGATGGGCGTGGACTTCGCCGATCTCGACCGCGACGGGCGCGACGACTTCATCGTGGTGGACATGTTAAGCCGCCAGCACGCGCTGCGCATGACCCAGATGACCGAGACGAACATGACGCCCGCGCGCCCCGGCGACGTGGACACGCGCCCGCAGATTCGCCGCAACACGCTCTTCTGGAATCGGGGTGACGGCACCTACGCGGAGATCGCGAACTTCGCCGGGATCGACGCCAGCGACTGGTCGTGGACGCCCGCGTTTCTCGACGTGGACCTCGACGGCTACGAAGACCTGCTCGTGAGCAACGGCCACGCCTTCGACACGCAAGACCTCGACGCGGCGCGCGTGCCGGCGAACAAAGCGCCCGGCGGCAGCGGGAAGAGCCTCGAGCAGTTCCCGCCGCTCAGCACACCCAACTACGCCTTTCGCAATCGTGGTGATCTGACCTTCGAGGAAACCGGCGCAGCCTGGGGCTTCAGCTCCACGCAAGTCTGCCACGGCATCGTCTTCGCGGATCTCGATAACGACGGCGACCTCGACACCGTGGTCAGTTCGCTGAACGCGCCGCCGTTGATTTACCGCAACGAAACCGCCGCGCCCCGCGTCGCCGTGCGGTTGAAAGGACTCGCTTCCAATACGCGCGGCATCGGCGCGAAGATCGTCGTGCGTGGTGGTGCGGTGCGCGAGCAGTCGCAGCAGATGGTCTGCGGCGGCCGCTACCTTTCCGCCGACGAACCGGTGCGAACTTTCGCCGCTGGCACGCTCACGAACCGACTGACGATTGAAGTGACGTGGCGGAGTGGCGCAATCAGCGTGGTGACAAATGTTCCGGCGAATTCGATCTGCGAAGTGGACGAGCGCGGCGGTGTCGAAGGTCCAAAGTCCAAAGTCCAAAGTCCAAGGTCGCCGTTGTTCACCGACGTCAGCGCGTTGCTCGCCCACCGGCACCATGAAGAAGCCTTCGATGATTTCACACGCCAGCCTCTGCTCACGCGCAAGCTCAGTCAGACCGGCCCCGGCGTCGCGTGGCTCGATCTCGATGGCGACGGACGGGATGAACTGGCCGTGGGCAGCGGGCGCGGCGGGCCGCTGACAATTTTTCATTCCACGGAGCGGGGCGCGTTCACCGCGACCAATCTGCACGGTCTAGCCACGGATGATTTGCTCGGCCTGAGCGCCTGGGCCAGCGGCGGGAAAAAATCATTACTTATCGCGCGCGCGCGTTACGAATCCAGTGACGCGGCAGCCCTGCTCAGTTCCAGCGCGGCGGGCGTGGTCACCCCGTTGCCGCTCGCGATGCCCGCCGGTTCCCCCGGCCCCGTGGCCGTGGCCGACACCGACGGCAACGGCACGTTGGAAATTTTCGTGGGCGCGCGGTCGGTCGCCGGTCGCTATCCCGAGTCCGCCGCCTCCGTGCTGCTCCACCGTCCGGTCGAACATCGCGCCTCAGACCAGGCCCTGCAGCAAAGCGCCGGTTTGGTCAGCGGCGCCGTGTGGAGCGATCTGGAAGGTGATGGTTTCCCCGAACTCATCCTCGCCTGCGAATGGGGGCCAATAAAAATCTTCCGCAACGATCAGGGCAAACTCTCCTCGTGGAATCCCCGCGTGACGGGGCTCGCGCTCGACCCACGGCTTTTGACCCTGGACCAACTCACCGGCTGGTGGAACAGCGTGACGACCGGCGACTTCGACGGCGACGGAAGGCTCGACATCCTGGCGGGCAATTGGGGTTTGAACAGCGCCTACCGTGGGACCCCGCAAAGCCCGTTGCGCCTTTACTACGGCGACCTGGCGGGCGGTGGCGGCGTGCAGATTGTGGAAGCGGAGTTCAGTGTGGCGCTGAAGAAATTTCTGCCACGTGAAAACCTCACCATGCTCGCGCCGTCCCTGCCGTTCCTGCGCGCGACGTTTCCGACCTACGCCTCCTTTCGCAACGTGAGCGTGAGCGAAGCTCTCACGGAGCGCTTCCGGGCCGCCCAAGTACTCGAAGCCACGATGCTGGCGTCGTGGTTGTTTCTCAATCGCGGCGATCACTTTGCCGCCGTGCCGCTGCCGCGCGAGGCGCAGTGGGCACCGGTCTTCGGCGTGAGCGTCGCGGACGCGGACGGCGACGGGGATGAAGACGTCTTTCTGGCGCAGAATTTTTTCGCCACGCGCGATGACGTGCCGCGTCTCGACGCCGGACGCGGTCTGTGGCTGCGGAATGACGGAAAGGGAAATTTCACACCGATGAGCGCGGAGGATTCGGGAGTTTATGTCTGGGGCGAGCAACGCGGAAGCGCGGTGGGTGATTACGACGAGGATGGCCGCATCGATCTCGTGGTCGCGCAGAACGCGGGCGAGACGAAACTTTTTCACAACACCGGCGCCCGTCCCGGCCTGCGCGTGCGGCTGCAAGGTCCGCCGGGCAATCCCGACGGACTCGGTGCGGTGGTGCGTTTGAGATACGCTGCCGGTTGGGGCCCGGCGCACGAAATTCACGGCGGCTCGGGCTATCTCTCGCAGGACAGCGCGGTGGCGGTGCTCGGCAGGGCAGCGATTCCCACGCAAGTCGTGGTGCGCTGGCCCGGCGGCAAAAACACGGAGACAGTCGTGCCGGCGGGTGCGAAGGAAGTAATCGTGGAGTTTTCTAAATAGCGTGAGGACCAGGCGACAATTTTCAAGCCGTTGGTGGCATTCATGCGCTGTTCCCCTCACCCCGGCCCTCTCCCGCTGGGAGAGGGAGAACGGCATTCAACCTACATTCGTTCGAGGCGCGCTCGTCGTAACCTTGCGCGGCCTGACATTCTCCCTCTCCTCCGGGGAGAGGGCCGGGGTGAGGGGAAAAAGGCGCGAGAATAGCCTGGGCGTCTTCTCTCATCTGGACACCTCTTCCGGCCTGCAATCCAACTTTCCAATTTGCTTCGGATGAATCTTCTCATCACCGGCGGCTGCGGGTTCATCGGCTCGAACGCCATTCATCATTTGATTGATCGGCCTGAGATTACGCTGCTCGTGAATCTCGACGGACTCACTTACGCCGCGAATCCCGCGAACCTCGGCGTCATCCCGGCGCATCCAAAATATCGTTTCGAGCCAACGGATTTGCGCGACCGCGCCGCGACGGCGGCGGTGGTGGCGCGGCACGGCATCACACACGTTCTGCATCTCGCGGCGGAGAGCCATGTGGATCGCTCGATTGCCGCGCCGGAAATTTTTCTCCAGACGAACGTGCTGGGCACGTTTCATCTGCTCGAAGCGTGCCGCGCGGCTTGGGCGGGGCATTTCCGCAGCCGGAGATTTCTGCACGTCTCCACCGATGAAGTGTATGGCGACCTAGCGCCGGGCGCGGCGGCGTTCACGGAGAGTTCTGCTTACGCGCCGAGTTCGCCCTATTCGGCGAGCAAGGCGGCGGCGGATCATCTCGTGCGTGCCTGTCATCGCACTTACGAATTTCCGGCGCTGATCACGAACTGCGGGAACAACTTCGGCCCAGGCCAGCACGCAGAGAAATTGATCCCCTTGATCATTGACCGCGTGCGTCGCCGGCAGTGCGTGCCGCTTTACGGTGACGGCCAGCAGGTGCGCGACTGGATTTTTGTGCGCGACCACGTCGAGGCGCTCTGGCAGGTGCTGACGCGCGGACGCGTGGGCGAGACCTACCATCTCGGCGCGCGCTGCGAGCGCACGAACTGCGAGATCGCCGAACGACTCTGCGACTTGGTGGACGAACTTGCGCCGGAACTCGGCGGAAACTCACGCGCTCTAATTTCGCACGTCGCGGATCGCCCCGGCCACGACCGTCGCTATGCGATTGATCCGACGAAGGTGGAAAGTGAACTGGGTTGGAAGGCGCAAACCAACTTCGATGACGCGCTGCGCGAGACGGTGCGATGGTTTTTGCAGTCCGTGGGCAACTCGTAGTGGGGCCGCCGCCCCGGCGGCTTCTCACCGTTTCTGCAAAATGGACGGCGCGGGGAAGGACACCGTCACCCGCGTCTCGCGACCGGGCGTGCTGTTCATGGAAAAAATCCCGCCATTTAATTCGGTCAGCCGCTTCGCGATGACCAGGCCCAACCCCGCGCCTTGTTGCTCGTAATGCTCGCGCTCGAACTGCATGTTCGGCCCGATCTTGTTGATCTGCTCCGCGGTCATGCCGCGGCCGCTGTTCAGGACGTGGAGCGAGAAGGTTTGATCCAGCGCGCCCGCGATGACCCGCACGGGGGTGCCCGGCTCGGAGAACTTGAACGCGTTGTCCACGAATTCCTCGACCACTTTCTGCAAGCTCTCCGAGATGACCGGCACAGTGCAGCCTCGCACTTCGAGACGCAGGTCGTTCTCGCGCTTCCAACGCGCCGCGACCGCGTTCGCGGTGTCCGTGATGATGGGCGCGGTCGGCGTGGCGCTGGCGCTGGCCGTGGAGAGAATGGTCTTCGCGTCCTTGGCCATCAGTTCGATCTGGCCGTAGGCGAGGAAGTTTTCGATCAGCCGGTGCAGCCGCTCGGCGGAGAGGTGAATCATCCGCGCGTTGTCCAGAATTTCGGCGGGGTTCATGTCCTGGTGGCCATCAATCAGGAGCGAGGCCAGGCCCATGATGCCGTTGAGCGGCGTGCGCAGCTCGTGCGGCATGGTCAGCGTGATTTTTCCGCGCAGCTCATCGAGCTTCTTCTCCGACTTGCGCTCGATCTCGGCGATTTTTTCCAGGCGCGCGTTGACGGCGGCGAGCAGCTCCGAGGGCGTGAAGGGCTTGGTGAGATAGTCGTCCGCGCCCATTTCCATGCCGCGCCGCACGTTGGGGCGCTCGACCTGGCCGGTCAGGAACATGAAGGGGATGGTGGCGGTGCTCTCGTGCGCGCGGAGTTGAGCGAGTGTGCCGAAGCCGTCGAGCTTGGGCATCTGCACGTCGCAGATGATGAGATCGGGGAGATGCTTGCGCGCCATGAGCACGCCGCTCTCGCCGTCCTCGGCCAGCATCGTGTCAAACCCAAACATGTTTAACGTCTCCTCGATGATCATCCGAATCTCGGGAGTGTCGTCTATGACTAGAACTTTCTTCATTCCGTGGGCGTAACTCTAAGCACCGTCGCAAGATAACGGCAAATATTTCGTAAAGTTTAGCTGCACGTAAAAACTTTGGACGTGGCCCGAGCAGGACCAAGGAGGGGCGAGGTTCCATCAAGCCGACCATTGCGAGCGCATCGAGGCGAAACGGAGTGGGCATCTCCCTCTCGGCATCACCCGAGGTGATCGCGTTGCGCGCGCCGCTTTCGTCGGCCAATGGGGTTCGATGGAGTCTCACCCCACCAATCAGCCGATCAGTCGCGCGGCGTCACGCGCAGTCCGTGCGGCTCCGTGGCGCTGGCGAAGGACATCATGCTGCGTCTCGAGGTCACACCGGCGAACGGATCGTTGTTGATCAAAAGATTTCCGTCCAGGTCCAGCCAGTTGGTCAGCTCCGCGAGGTGCATTCCGGCGGCGGTCAGGATGCTCGATTCCGTCATACAGCCGAGCATGGTTTTCAGGCCCGCCTGGCGTGCCGCGGTCAGCGCCTCAAAGCCGCGCGTCACGCCACCGGTCTTGCACAGCTTCACGTTCACGCCGTGAAAACAGTCCGCGCACAACGCCACGTCCGCCACGCTCACGTACGATTCATCGGCCACGAGCGGCAGCGGCGAGCGCTCCTTGAGCCAGATAAAATCCGCCGGCGCACTCACGGCGGGCATGGGCTGCTCGACGAACTCGATGCGGCCGTCGCGGGCCAGCCATTCGAGACGGCGCAGGGCTTCCTCCTTTGTCTTCCAACCCTCGTTCGCGTCCACGCGCAACAGTTTTTTCGGCGCGACGTCGCGCACGGCGGCGAGATTTTCCTCATCACCCGGCGCTCCGAGTTTGATTTTCAAAATCGGAAACTCCTCGGCCTCCGCGACCTTCACCCGGATTTTTTCCGGCGTGTCTATGCCGATGGTGAAAGTGGTGGTGTGTTTTCCTTCCGCGAATTTCAACCCGAGGTAATCATGCAACGGCTGCTTGGCCTTCTTCGCCGCGCCGTCGAGCAGCGCGATGTTGATCGCGCCCTTCGGGGAAAAATCTCCCGGCGACAGCGACTCGACGTAAACCATGCTGCCCGCCACGTCGTCGAAGGAAAGGCGGGCCGCATCAACGCGCTCCAGAAACGCGAGGCTCGTCTGCACGTTTTCCTTATAGCGCGACGACGGCGCGGACTCGCCGTACCCGATGACGTCATCGGCATCGCGCAACTCAACGAACGCCGCAGGGTAAATATCCTTCCCGCCCTCGCCCAGACTGCTCGCGATGAGCCAGGTGTGTTTGAAGCGCAGATCAAAACGGCGGAAGGTGAGTTTCATGGGTGAGTGGTTGACGGCGGTTAATTCTGAGAGGGCGTGGGCGTGGTGATGCGTCTTTTCCCCTCACCCCGGCCCTCTCCCTCGGGGAGAGGGAGCAAGTCAGCCAGCGTTCGTCGAGTCGGGCGCGTTGGATAGCAGAGAGGCTGAATCCGATTCTCCCTCTCCTCGGGGGAGAGGGCCGGGGTGAGGGCGGGCTTCCGAAAACCCGGACGGAAATTATTTTTAACCGCCGTCCTCATCACGGCAGCGCCACCTGCGCCGGGCTGCGGAGATAGGCCAGCAGGTCGCGTACTTCATTGTCGGTCAACGCTTGCAGCAAGCCCTCTGGCATCATCGAAAGTTCCGTCTGCGCCAGCGACTTCACCTCGTTGCGCGGCAGCACCAGCGTCTCGTTCGCGGTCACGACGGTCAGCGCGTTTTCATCCTGCTTCGTGACGATGCCGGTGATGGCGCGGTCGTCCTTCATCTCGATGTTCGAGGTGCGGTAGTCGTTCGGAATCTCCGCGTTCGGGTCCACGGCGTTGTGCAGAATGTAATCGAGGTCGCCGCGATTGGAGCCGGTGATGTCGGGCGCGATCTTGCCGCCCTCGCCGAAGAGGGTGTGGCACTGCTGGCAAAGCTTGGCGAAGATCGCGCGACCGCGCGACGCGTTGCCGTAGCCTTTGTCGGCCACGAGTTTTTTGTAGCGCGCCATGTCGGCAAGCTTGTCGGCCTGCGATTCACGCGCCACGCCCCAAGTCTGCGCCACTTGCTCGTTCAGTTGCGGGTCTTTGAGATTGCGGAGCAGACGCACGAGGTCCGCGCTCAAATCTTTCGAGGAAATTTTCTTCTCCGCCACGGCGGCGAGCAGCGGCTTCGCGTAGGCGGCCCGCGAGACGAGCGTGTTCAAGGCGTCCTTCTTCTCCAGCGCGTTGAGCGAAGGATAGGCTTTCAGAATCGCCGCCGGAGTTTTCGCATCATCGTAAGCGGCCAGCCCGCGCAAGGCGCCGCCGCGCATGGCCGAGTCCGTGAGCAACGATTGCAACGCGGGCGGGAGCTTCGGGTCTTTCGCGGAGAGCAGCGCGACGAGCGCATTGCTGCGCGTGGTGACTTTCGCGGCCGGGTTTAACAGCACTTCCCGCAACGTCGCGAGCGCCGAGGCGCTGCCGAAAGTCACCGACAACGACTGGCTCAGATCGCGCACGCGCGCGTCCGTGCTTTTCGCGAGCTTCTCGGCCACGGGTTCCCAGCCGGCGGGCATCTTCACCTCGCGCCGGCCCTTCAAGCCGTCGCTCAGACCTTTGAGGACATCGTATTGAAACTGCGCGTCGTCGCTGGAGCCGAGCAGTTCCACCAGCGCAGCCAGTCCGTCCGCGGCGTCATCGGCCGCGCGCAACGGCGTGGAGAAAATGGCGAGCGTGAAAACCACCATCAGCCAGCCGCGAGTGAGTAAACAATTTTTCATGAATGACGCGGCTTTGAATACGTTGCCGTGGCAGATGGCACAAGGGCGAGGTGCGAAGCATCCCGGAGCGCGGGCTTTCCAGCCCGCAGCACTGTGAAATGCAGGGCGGTGTCCGCAAGTTCCTACGCCCTCTGGTTGCGAGCACTGCTGCGGACGAGAAAGTCCGCGCTCCGTCTCACCAGCGCGGTTGCAAGATCTCCGCGCGCAGACGCCCGACGTGTTCACCGGGCAACCGCTCGTCCAGCGTGCCGGGCGCGGGCCGCTCGTTGGCGACATGACCGTCGAGGAACGCCACGTTCGCGCGTTCGCGGTGGCGGAAGTGCGCGTTGGGATAGCTGGCGGAGCCGTCCGCCGCGTCCACGTAATACCATTCTTCGAGCAGCGGATTTTCCGGCGAGGCGGGCGCTTGGAAATCATTGATCTGCGCAGCATCGGCAAAGAGCACGGTGCCGGCGGTGTCGCGGACGAGTTCGGAATTCACGGCGGGAAAATCATTCGTCGAGGCGAGGTGACGATTGTAGCCGTAGCCGAAGGACGCGCCCTTCGCCTTCAGTTTGAAATGGCCGCTCGTGTAATTCAGCGACGGACAAATCTCGATGCCCAGCCCTTGCACGTAATCAAAGAGCGGCCCTTGCATGGCGTCGAAGCGGCGCTCGCCCTCGACGCCATTCTCGATCCAGCCGAACCAGTAGAGCGCGCCGCCGTTCGTCTCGAAATACTTGAAGGGGAAGGTGCGCCCATCGTGATCGTCGAGATACATCTGCGTGGCGAGACCAAGTTGGCGCAACTGGCTCACGCACTGGATGCGTTTCGCCGACTGCTTGCTGTTCGCCAGCGCGGGCAGCAGCAGCGCGGCCAGAATCGCGATGATGGCGATGACGACGAGCAGTTCAACGAGGGTGAAGGCGGACAATGACGAATGACGAATGACGAATGACGAACGGACGCGGTCTGCTACCCCGAAGGGGTTGGATAAATTAGCCCAGGGTTGCGGAGCTACCCTGGGTTTGTTGCCAGGACATTTCACCAACCCTGAAAGGGTTGAATCAACGCGCGTGCCGACATCCTGATTCAACCCCTTCAGGGTTGGTGAATTCTTGCTGACTCGAACCCGGGGTAGCTCCGCAACCCTGGGCTGATTTATGTAATCCCTTCGGGATACCAAGACGGAAAGTTTCATGGTTTCCACGCTCTCACGCGGTAGAACGATTCGCTCGTCGCCGCGTTTGTGTCCTGCAACAGCAGCGTGCCGCCGGTGCCGCTGTTTGTCGGCGATGCGCTGGTCCACGTCGCGAAATTCAACGACCGTTCCAGCGCGTAAAACCAGTTGGTCTTCGCCGTGAACGTCGCGCGCCACACGGCGTTCGATTTTGTGCCGACGAAATTTCCCACCGGCGCATCGGGCACCGTTACCAAAAAATTATCCACCACGCCGTGCGCGAGGATCGATCCCCAGAACTGCGTTGAGCCAGCTTGCACGGCGTCGCTCCAATTGATGAGCGCGAGCGCGTCCACGCGGAAGTCGGGATACGTGGCGAGCGCGAGGTCTTTGATGGAGTTCGTCGGCGGCAAACCGTAGGGCGAGCCATTGCGCGTGACTTGCGTGCGGAGGACGAGGTTGCTGTAGCTCATGGTCACGCGAAACAAATCGCCGGTGGTCAGCACGAGCGGATGATTGTCGCTGAAAGCCACGCGGTTGTTCGTGCTGATGACGGTGGGCGCAAACGTCGCGCCGAAGCCGGAGTCGGGAAAATAATCGAACTCAATCATGTTCCGCACGCCGTAGGTCGCGCTCTGGCCCGCGCCGCGAAAGGCGTTCGGGTTCGTCATGTTCACGGAGTTCACGAAGCCGAGCGCGATCTGAAACGTGTAGGGCTTGTTGCTGCTCGTGCCGATGGCGAGGTCATTCATCCGCAAATCAAACGCGATGGAGAACGGATCATTCGTCGAGACAATCGTGTCGAGCGGCAGATGGAAGAAGCTGTTCGTGCGCGAAGAATCCCAGGTGACTTCGAGATTCTGGTTCGTGGCATTCCAGCGAAACAGATTGGTGTCGCCGAAATTTTTCCAGCCGCGCGCACGCGGGTCGGTGGAAAAATTTTCCGAGAGGACCGCCGCGTTGGAGAGGCACGCGGCGGTCAGGAACAGAAGGAATGCAGACTGAACTGGCCACCTTCTGGCGTATGAAGCGTGGGCGAGAGTTCCCGTGCGGAGTGTTTCACGCCCGCCCTCACCCCGGCCCTCTCCCCCGGGGAGAGGGAGAAAGTCAGCCAGCGTTCGTCGAGTCGGACGCGTTGGATAGCAGTGAGGCTGAATGCCGTTCTCCCTCTCCTCGGGGGAGAGGGCCGGGGTGAGGGCGGGCCTCCGAGAAACCAGACGGAAGACTTTTTCCACCATCGCCCACGCCGGTCTCGCGCCGCCCTTCTTCCCTCTGCGGACCAAGGGAAAAAAGCATTCAGCCGTTCTGAAAATAAGAGCGCGAGCCGGCATGATGCGAGGCGTGATGAATCAGCGGCCCTCGCGCTTCGGCACGTCCACTTCCACGAAGCCGTCCAGCTCCGCCTTGCCGCTCAGCACTTCCACGCGCACGTAGCGGATCGAGGAGAGGTCAGCTTTCTTGCCGTTCGACTTGCGCGCCCACGCGAGGTCGTAGCCGGTGCCGCCGCCCGCGCCGTCGTAGAGCGCGCGAATGTCGGCGGTCGTCGCGCCCGCGAAGTGCGCCGCCGTCAGGCCGGGCTGCACCGGGATGCGGAAGTCGCCCGCGCCGTCCGTGGGGAACACGCCGTCCGCGACGGGCGCGAGGTCCGGATCGAGCACGTAGAATTTCTCGCCATCCTTGCTCACGGAGATGCGCGTCACGCCGGTGTTGTTCCCGAACGTCCCGCCGTCCGTGGCCGGCACGCCGACCCACTCGAAGGTCGTCAGATCAAAGTCATTCGTGATGATGAATCCGGTGTTGCCGAAGAGAATGAAGTCGAGTCCGAACGGATTCTTCTTCTTGTCCTCCACCGGCTTGTCGAACTTGATGACCACGGAGCCGCCCTCGCCGATGGAGAGCAACTGCGCCTTGCCGTAGGGCGGATTGAACGGCTCGACCGCGTCGCCGAACGGATTCACGCGCGACGGCTGGCCGAGCACGGCGGGCGTGTTGGTGAATCCGGCGGCGGCCCCGGTGCCGGGATCGTAGCTGATGACTTGCGCCGCAAAATTCGTTTTCGCGGCGGAGGAGTTGATAACGAGGCTGGCCAAGGCCAGCGCGAACAGGCTGATTTTTTTCATGTTTCTGATCTGAGTTTTATCCCGGCGCACGACGCGACGGGACGGTTTCACTGAGACCAGAGCGGGAGCGGGACTTGTAGCGGTGGCTCGTAAGAGCGCCGCCATTTGTTTTTTTGATTGGCGGCGCTCTCACGAGCCGCCGCTACAAAAAGAAAAAAGCCTTCACCCCCGTCAAACGGCGAATGAAGGCAAACCACATTCAGCGATCCCGCGCGCAAACCGGCGTGCGGGGCTGGCCTCATCCTTCTCTTTGACGGAGAAGTTGAGACGCGCAACACGCGCGCCTCACGACGAGCGCAATCCAACCGGTATCCTGACTCAGAGCATGGCCTCCCTCCCGCCTTCCCGACCTTTCGATCAGTGGCTTCAGCCGCGTCAGCTTTCGCTGACTCGCGGTTGGAGTTTGTATCTCCTGACAGTGGCGCAACCGTCCCGGATTCTCACCGGGTTCCCTGACGCTGGACTGCGACGAAATCCCGCGACCTGCGGGACTCTTTCAAAGAGCGGCGTGTTGGTAGGCGCGGCGGGAAAAATTGCCAAGGAGAATTTCGGCCCAAGCTGGGCGCAAAACTGCGACACGCGCGCCTCACTCCGCCATGGCCTCCGTCACCGTGGTGCGGATGGTCGCGTTGCGGAGGACGCCGCTGGCGAGTTTTCCCTCGGCGTCAATCAACACGCAGCCCGTGTTGCGGTTGAGCCCGAACATTCCCGGCACCGGCGTCTGGTCCCACGGGCCGAGATGAATTTGCTTCCAAGTGAAGCCCTGACTCTTGGCGAACTGCTCGGGGTTGTTCCCCGGCCCGTCGAGGTTGCAGCCGAGAATGACGAGCTTGCCGCTCGCGCCGTAGTTGGCCTGAAGCTCTTTCAAAATCTGCAACTCGGTCGTGTTGTAGCCCAGGCTCATGCCCCAGAAATGCAGCAGCACCGGCTTTCCACGCAGTTCGGAGAGCTTCGTCACCTTGCCCGTCGCGTCTTTGCCCTCAAAGGACGGTACGGATTTTCCGACGCGCAAACGCGGTTGAATCTTGAGGCTCACCGCGCCGAGGTCGTGCGGCGTGTTCACCGCGACTTTCTCGTCCGGCACGGTGACTTCCATGTTCGTCGTGCCGATGCTGCGACGGTTGTAATACTCATCCTCCGGATCGGTGACGTTGAGCGTGAGTTGATATTTGCCGGGCGGCACATAGTCGGCGCGGAACGTGCCGTTCGTCTCGAAGAGCAACACGTAGCTGCGCTCGGCGCGCTGACGTTCACGCAGCACTTCCGCGCTGATGGGCTGGTTGTTCTGCGGAAGAAACCCACGCAGCAAAACCAGCGGGCCTTCGTCCTGTGCGGCGGCGCGACGATTTCCTGGCTGCCCCGGCAACGCCGGCAGCATCAGCATCAACTGATGCACATCACGCTTCCAATCCACGTCCGCATGATCGCCGCCCGTGAGATTCACGCGCCCCACGACGCGCCGCCCGGTGCCGCCCAGCGTGGTCGAGGCCGTCTCGCCGGATTTGGCGTTCACGAAAATGCCGTGGCTCAACGCCGCCTGGCCGTAGCGCTCGTCCTTGAATTTGTATTCCACCGCCAGCCGGTGCTCGCCCGGCGGAACTTTCTCGAAGATAAAATTGCCGTCCGCGTCCGGCTCCGCTTTCAGCGTGAAGGAAAAGCCCGTGGCATTCCCGTTCTCATCCGCGACCAGCTCGTAGCCGCTCATCAGCCGCACCGTGGCGTCCGTACCGCCCTTGTCGCCGACCTGCATCGTGCCCTTCACCTGCGCCCATTTCTGCAACGTGATTTTTCCGCCCTTCATCACGTCCGCGACTTTGGCCTCGGCAAAGCCCGACTCGTGCGTGGCGAAAACTTTTTCCGGCGCGAGCTTGGGCACGAATTCAAACCGCCCCTGTGCGTCACTCCGCACCACGTCGGAGCCGCTGTTGCCACGCACTTGGCCGCTTTGATCCAGAAAGGCGCTGTCGCCCTTCTCGATGATCGTCAGCGCCGCGCCCACGGCGGATGAACCATCCGGCAGCAGCACCACGCCGCTCAATCCCTGGCCGCGCTTGAGCAGAAAATCATTCGTGTGCGAGTCCACGCCGTTGAACGCGCGCGAAATCTGCGGCTCGTAACCCGGCGCTTCGATCAGCACGCGGGCCTCGGGCTGAAAATAGTAGGTGCTCAACTTCAGGGCATACTCGCCGCCGAAGCCGCGCATCCCACTCGAACGATCCCAGTTGATGCGCGTCTCGCCCGTGGAATACTTCCGCCCCGGCAGCACGAAGAAGCTCTCGACCGGTTTCTTCGTTTCCGCATCAAGGACTTTTCCATAAATGCCCGCCGGGCGCGTGAGTGTGATGGTAATGTTCTCCATGTTCCCGGAGAACGAGGAGCGCATGTTGCTGTAATTCGTTTTCGACACCGCGAACAGCACGCGGTCCGGCGGCGCACCGGTCCACACGAACGCGCCCTGCTCATCCGTCAGCGTCGAGAAGCGCACGAGGTCGGTGAAGCCGAGCCAATCCTCCGCGCGCACGCGCGCCCCGGGCACGGGCCGGGCGTTGCGGTCCTGCACGCGGCCGCGCATCACCTTGGGTGCGGTGAGCTTGAGGTCCACCGGGGCCAGTCCCTCGGTGACATTGATGTTGGTATAGATCGGCGATTGCTTTTCCAGCGCGAGAATCAACATCGCTGCGCCCGGCGTCACGGCCATGTGGCGATAACGCCCCTGCGCGTCGGTGCGGAGAAAACGGCTGTCGGTGTTCTGCCGGAAAATCACCGGCACGTTCGTGAGCGGCCGGCCCGCGCTGTCGAGCGCCGTGCCGCTGACGAGCATCGCCGGTTGCAAAATCACTTCCGCGCTCGCCGCGACCAGCGCGTTCGTGTTCAGCAACAGTTGCGTCGCGCGTCCGCCTACCGCCATGCGCCGAGTCGTGATTGGCTCCATCGTGCCATCCGCGAGACGACGGTAGGAGACGGTGGAGGAAGTGGTGGAACTGGTGGGGGTGTTTGTCGGTGGCGGCGCGAAACCTTCCGTCACGTAAAACGCCGGGCGAAAATCAGAGTGCGAAATCTGCACGCCGAGACCGGACAAATCTGCCGGCAACGAACTGCTCGTCCACTTACCATCTGCGCCCGTGCGCGTCAGGTCGTAGTCCACGCGCGAGTAATGGTGCGCGCTCAACTTTTCCGCCTTGTGCAGAATCACTTCCGCGCCCGCGACGGGCTGGCCTTTCGCATCCTTCACCACACCACCAATCGTCGTCCCGCGCCGGAGCACGACGACCTGGTTCGTCGTGAACTTCGCGACGTTGGTTTTTGATTCCGCGCTCACCACTGGCCTCCGTCCGGGCGCATGAACCCAGACGCTCACGCCCACCGCGTGCAAGGGCGGATACGGCAACTGCACCGCGCCGCGCGCGTCCACGGCGGCGCTGGTGAGGAAGTAGGATTCCTTGTCGTCGGTGATCGAGAGCGTGGCGATGGCGTTCGTCAGCGCCGCGCCGGATTCGTCCGTGACGCGCACCGCGAGTTCCTGGCGATAAACGGACTCCGGCCACTCGTTCAGATCGCGCACGGCTTTCCGCATGGCCACGGAGCGCGTGGGCGGCAGCTTCGATTCCGCACCTTCCACCGTGAGCGCCGCGATGAGCGGGGCGGCGTGGCTGAACAGCGAGACGAATTCCACGCTGGCGATGACTTCGCCGGGCTTGGGATTTTCCAGCGCGGTGTGAAAGAGCCGCAGGCCCGTGTCGCGGCGCGCGTCGGTTTCCGTCCATGCGAGCCGCGAATCGCCATCGAAAACTGCCGCGCGCTTCTCCAGTCGTGGCACGACCCATGAGCGCGTGTGGACGCCATACCCGAGGCGCACGGATTCCTGCGTGCCGTTCGCGTAATGGAAAATGATTTTCGCCAGCGGCGTGCCGTCCTTCTCCGCGAACAGCGTGGCGTGCAGGAGATGAATTCGTTTCGCGCTCCCGCCAATTTTGATCCCGGGGATCGTGTGCGGGAAAACATCTGCGATGCGCGCCGACTCTATGCCGGTCAGCACCACGGGCGCTGCGACGAGAAAGGGGACGCCGCGAAACGTCTGCGGGCCGATTGGCAACGCGGCGAGTTGCCGTGTGACCGGCTCTTCTCGTGAAAGTGCGTGAGGGGAAAGATCGATGGGCGTGAAGCCATCCGGCGCAGCGTGGGTGAGCGCGCCGAGGGCCAAGGCGAACACGAACATCAGCCCGAGGGAAAAGCGGCGCTGAAGCGACCGCACTCCAAACGCTTCGCGAATGACGAGCCTGGTGGGACTGGCACCCCCGCCAGTCATAGTCCAGCAGGCACCCCCGCCTGCTGAACTGCAAGCGGGGGCGCTTGCAAGACGGGTGACAGGCGAGGGCGCCTGTCCCACTAATCGCGTGGTGCGCGTGGGCGCGGAGGTTGGCGACCATGATTTCATGCGGCGTAGCGTGCGCTTTGGGACGCCGCAAGCCTAGTGGGGGCGGGAAGATTTTACATCAAGAACTTGGATGCCCGCCGGTTTCGGTTTGCCACGCCGCGTCTGTTTCCAGATTCTCCGGCATCACCAATATGCTCCGCTGTTTGATCAAACTGTCTTGCCGGGCATCCGTTCTGCCCACCGCCCCGGCGCGCGGACTTTCCAGTCCGCAGCAAGCCACAACGGACGGACGCGTCCATCGCGAGAAAACGCCTCCTGACAAAGCACGTTGCTGCGGACTGGAAAGTCCGCGCTCCGCGCGGTGGGTGGCATTGGCGTTAATCTGCTTCTTCAGTGTTTCTGTTTTCGCAGCAGAAAAGTTGGCGGAACCCGCCGTGATTTTTTCTCCCATCGGCGGCGCCTTCCCCACAAACGTCACGCTGCAACTTGCCGCCCGTGATACGGCCGCCACGATTCGCTACACGCTCGACGGCTCGGAGCCGGACGAATCTTCACTCGCCTACTCCGCGCCGCTGTCGTTGACGAACACCGCGCTCGTGCGGGCTAAAACTTTTCCGAAGAACCAGCCCGCCAGCGCGCCGTGCGCGGAAGCCTATACGTTGCTCGATGGCGACCTCGCGAACTTCACGTCCAATCTCCCGCTGCTCATCGTGCAGTCCTTTGGCACGAACCTCTCGCGCGATGAACGCCTCGAAGGCGCGTTGCAAGTGGCGGACGGCGGCAAGGAACGCACGTCGCTCACCCGCGCGGCGAGCTTCTCTGGCCGCGCCCTGCTCAACGTGCGCGGACGCGCCTCGCTGCGTTATCCGAAAAATTCCTTCACCGTGAAACTGATTGATGGCGCGGGCGATCCCAGGTCCGCAGCGTTCTTCGGCTTTCCGGCGGACAGCGATTGGGTTCTCTACGCGCCGTATCCCGACAAGGCGCTGCTGCGTGACGTGCTGGCTTACGAGTTGCACGCCGCGATGGGCCACTGGGCGCCGCGCACGAAATTCGTCGAGGTCTTCGTGCAGCGCACCGTGGGCAAACTCAGTCGGCGCGATTACGCGGGCGTGTATGTCTTCGAGGAGCGCGTGAAGCGTGGCAAGGAGCGGGTCAACGTGGCGAAGTTGAAACCCGAGGACGATCACGCACCCAACATCACCGGCGGATACATCTTCAAAAAAGATCACACGGATGCCGGGGCCGGCCCGGTGGGTGGGGAGGGCTATGGCGCGGGGCCGGTTTCGCAAAGCACGCGCAAAGGTTTTCCCACCGCGCCCGGCGGATTCCCCGCCGACCCGAAAGGCTTTCTGCCCACCGCGACCGCCACACGCACCACCAGTTCCAGTTCGAGCAGCCGAAGCAGCCGCGTCACGCCGATCTACACCAATCATCTCGGCTTCCCCGCCACGCGCCTGCCGCTGGCGAATCGCGAGTCGTTGCCGGATGAATCCGAGGCCTTGAAGGACGAGGAGTATTTCCGCACCTCGCTGCGCACGAACCAGTTCTACTTCGTGGAGCCGGATGAGGACGACATCACCGCGCCGCAAAAAGTCTGGTTGCGCCAGCACCTGAACGATTTGGAAAGCGCGCTCTACGGTCCCGACTTCCGCGATCCGGTGAAAGGCTGGCGCGCGTTCCTCGACGGGGATTCTTTCATTGATTACCACCTACTCACCGAGTTCACGAAGAACGTGGACGGGTTTCGCTTCAGCGTTTTTTACCACAAGGATCGCGGCGGGAAGATCAAAGCCGACCCCATCTGGGACTGGAACCTGAGCTTCGGCAACGCGAACGGCAAGCAGGGCTGGATGCCCGAGTACTGGCTCTGGACGCAGCTCGATGACAAGGAACTGACCTGGTATCGCCGCCTCTTCGACGACCCCGCGTTCGCCGAGCAATACGTCGCCCGCTGGACGCAACTCCGCACCAACGTCCTCGCCACCCAGCGTGTGCTCGCGCGCGTGGACGAAATGGCCGCACAACTGAACGAGGCGCAGAAGCGCAACTTCGAGAAGTGGCCCATCCTCGGACGGCCCATTAATCCGCAGTGGTATGGCTTCGCCACCTACGAGGAGGAAGTCGCATGGGTGAAGAAGTTTGCCGAGCAGCGGCTGACGTGGATGGACAAGCAGTTCGCCGGACGCGTGCGGCGGTGATGGGACACGCCTACACCACTTCCACCGGACACTTCGGCACCGCATCAAGGAAGGCCTGCCCGTAACGCTTGCTCAACACGCGGTTGTCCAAAATCACCACGATGCCCTGGTCGCTCTTGGTGCGAATGAGCCGCCCAACGCCCTGACGGAATTTCAGAATCGCCTCGGGCAACGAAAATTCTCCGAACGAATTTCCGCCGCGCGCCTCGATGGCTTCAATCTTCGCCTCGATCAGCGGATGGTCCGGCACGGCGAACGGCAGACGCGTGATGATGACGTTCGACAGCGCCTCGCCCGGCACGTCCACGCCCTGCCAGAAGCTGTCCGTGCCGAAGAGCACCGAGTCCACGTCCTCCTTGAATTTCTCCAGCATCGTTGAACGCGGCGTGCCGGTGCCCTGCACGAAACACGCGACGCCCAGCTTGTCGAAGAACGCCTGCATCCGCTCGGCGACTTCCTGCATGAGCTTGTAACTGGTGAAGAGCACGAAGGCCTTGCCGTGCGTCTGTCGCAGGAATCGCTCGATGTTCTCGATGAGCGCGTCGCGATAACCGCCGTCGCGCGGGTCCGGCATCTTCGCCACCACGAACAACTTCATCTGCTTCTCGTAATCAAACGGCGAACCGACTTGCAGCAGCGTTGCGCCTTCCGCGCCAACCTTCCGTGCGAAGTAATTTAAGGCGGTCGTGGCGCGTGGTGCGTGGTGCGTGGACGTTTCTGCTTTCTGCTTTCTGCTTTCTGCTTTCTCGCCCACGGCGAGCGTCGCGCTCGTCAT
Organism: Akkermansia sp.; assembly: GCA_043757045.1. Classification (GTDB taxonomy): domain Bacteria; phylum Verrucomicrobiota; class Verrucomicrobiia; order Limisphaerales; family SIBH01; genus JANNGC01. The sequence continues at coordinate 39,235 of JAYVQC010000218.1, forward strand.
GATCACCGACGTGTCCGACTCGAAGAGTCGCGCGCGCAAATACGCCGCCACATCAATCGGCGCGGCGTTCAACGTCAGCGTGCGTTGCGCCTTGCCGCTGCGCTCGACCCAATACACGTAATCCTCCTGACTCTGACTGAGAAACGTCGCCACGCCCTCGCGCAGTTCCGCGAGCCGCCGATTGCACTCCACCAGTTCCTGCCCGGTGTCCTTGTCCTCGCTGCCCTTGATGAGTTCGCTCACCGCCTCGCGCACGCGCTGGATGGGCAGCGTCACACCATCGCTCACCAGGTCCGCGCGCCGGATGCGCAACTCACTCCACGGCCGCTGCGACTTGTGGCCCGGCTCCGCGTCGCTCTTCTCCTTTGCCAACGCTTCGCACGCGTCCTCGACCTGGCTGAAAAACTTGTCGCTCTCCGCCACCAGCTCATCTACGAGCTTCACGGGTGCGCCCTGGCGCAGCGTGGCGAGCAGACCTTTTTGCGTGCGCGGATTCCACAGGCGGTTCAACGCGTAGCGGAGTTGCCCGCTCGAAACACTCACGCCGATGTGCTTCGACGCCACGCTCTCGACCGTGTGTGCCTCGTCGAAGATCACAAAATCGTTTTTGAAGAGGATGCCGCTCTCCTGTTCCTCGCTCACGCCCGGCAGCAGCGTGAAGAACAGCGTGTGGTTCAACACCAGCACATCCGCCGAAAGAATTTTCTGCCGCGCTTTCTGGAAATGGCAGATGCCGTGGTCCTTCCCGAACTCCGACGCGTAGCCGCAAATCTTCGGCGAGCACAACCCGCGCTCCGAGCAGACGTGCGACCACACTTTCAAATCCGGCTCGATCTGAAAGTCCGAGAGGCTGCCGTCCTCAGTGGTCTTGCTCCATTCGAGGATGCGCTTCAGCTCCTCCATCTCCGGCGACGTGAACAAACTGTCCGCCTGCTGGAACGCCTTGCGCAGCCGGCGCGAGCAGAGGTAATTGCTCCGCCCCTTGAGCATGGCGAAGTTGAATTTCAATGGAGCCAGCACGGCGGAGAGCATCGGCAAATCTTTCTGCGTCAACTGCTCCTGCAAATTGATCGTGTGCGTGGAGATGACCGCCTTTTTCTTCTGCGCCGTGGCGAAGAGGATCGCAGGAATGAGATACGCCAGACTCTTGCCCACGCCCGTGCCCGCCTCGACTGCGAGATGCGATTGATTTTCGAGCGCGCGCGCCACCGCCACCGCCATCTGCTGCTGCTCGGGGCGATACTCGAAATTCTTCGCGCGGGAGAGAATGCCCGTGGGCGAAAAGATTTCCTCCACCTGCCGCACCAAATCCACGCCGGAACCGGCGGGCTGGGATTCAATGGTGCTGATCATGGAGGGCTGGCTGTGAGGACTGGTTTCAAACGTCGTGGAAAATTCTGACGACCGTTCCCCTCACCCCGGCCCTCTCCCAAAGGGAGAGGGAGAAAGTCATCCAGCGCGGGGTTGGTGAGGGCGCGCTAGGTATGCAACCAATGCGGAATTCGGTTCGCCCTCTCCTCTGGGGTGAGGGGAGAAGCCGCTCAATGCCTAACGCGTCGCATTCAAACCAAAGTTGACCCGTGGCAATCACCTATTTCATCGCCGCATACACATGATGCACGTCATCATGGTCATCCAGCGTTTGCAGGAAGGCCGCCACCTGCTTGTGCGTCGCCTCATCCAGCTCGGGATAATTCTTCGCCACGTAACGCATCTCCGACGCCGTCACCTTCCAGCCCGCCGCCTTCAACGCCTTCGTGACGTGATCCAGCTCCTTCATCTCCGTGATGAACCGCGCGCCCTTCTCACCTTCGTGAACTTCGTCTCCTTCGAGCGGTTCTACTTCCTGCGCGCCGGCCTCGATGGCATCGCTGTCAATGTCCCGGCTCAGGTCCGTGTGCGTGGCCTCCACGACTCCGACGTGATTGAAAAAGAATCCCACGCTGCCCGGTTGGCCCAGCGAACCGCCCGTCGCAAACAAACGCCGCATCTCCGGCGCGGTGCGGTTCCGGTTGTCGGTCAAACACTCGACGATGACCGGCACCTTGTGCGGCGCGTAACCTTCGTACGTCGTCATCTCATACACCACCGCATCGTCGCCGATGCCCGCGCCCTTCTTGATGGCGCGGTCGATGGTATCCTTGTAAACGCTCGACTTCTTCGCCTTTTCCACGGCGGCGGCGAGACGTGCGTTGAGAGACGGGTCAGGACCGCCGAGTTTGGACGCGACCATGATTTCGCGGACCAACTTTACGACCATCTGACCTTTTTTCTGCGCGTTAATTTCGCGCCCGGCTTGTTTCCATTGTGCGCCCATAAATTTTAGAAGCCGCAGCGTGCCTGAAGGGAAAAGAACGTGGAACTCTGAAATTGCGAAAAGTGAAATCACGCGCCCCAACGCGGGGCCATCGGCGGGGACGATCCTGAAGGGATGGGGGACAGCGTGCCGGGGTGAGTGGTGAGCCAGTTCCGCAACGCCTCTTCGATTCCAGCACGGCGCGGTGAGGACACCGCGCCCGGCCCGCGGCCGGTCCTGCTCGCGAACCAAGTGCCGGGGCATGCCCGCCGACCTCGCGCGGTGTTTTGCTTTGACGGGTTCAGGCCCCGCTGATCCAATCACGCCCATGAACCGGCCACCAAAAACCGCACGGTGCCACTCAGGCCAATCTCAGATCGCGCCGGCCTTCGGCGGGTCGCTGGTTTGGTGGGCACCATGAATCACCTGCGTCAACAACTCATCGAAGCGGCTCTTGCGTGGGAACAGTCATTCTGCAATGCACCCTCAGTAACATCTGCGCTCTCGGAACATGACGCCGCGATGATCCTCGGAATGACCCATGAGCAATATTCGGAAGCAGTGCGGGGAACGACAGCGGTGAGTAAGGGAGCAGACTTTCAATTCAAAGGGGTTCGATATCAGATCAAAGCCAACCGTCCTAGTGGCAAGCGCGGCAGCTTCGTAACTAAGGTGCCAAAGGCCACCAACTACGATTGGGATAAGTTGATCTGGATTCACTACAACCCAAAATATGAGATCCAAGAAGCGTGGGAGTGGGACGTTGATGCCTATCGAACCGCTTTTGACACTCACAGTCGGCTATCGCCAGACCATTACCGCAAAGGTAGGAGATTGCGATGATCGCGCCTAGCCCTGTCCTGACGCGAACGACGGCGGGCCATCGCGGTGGCCCTCGCCGCGCCTCGTGGCCGCCGTCGTTGAGCTTGGGTCGTTGTTGCTCCCGTCTTCTCGCTTTCGTTCTGACCGCATTTCTTCCGCTCGCAGTCCGGGCGGCCACTGAACCTGTTCCCGCCCTGCGCTGGGCCACCAACGCCAGCCCCGGCGGCTGGACGCTAAACGTCACCGGCATTGATGCGAAGAATCTCGCCGCCTTGCGCGCGGTGGATTGGGACGCGGCGCAGTGGCAGAAACTGCTCATCGTCCACGTCGAGGCGCAGGACAGCCTCGGCACCATCGGCCTGCCCGCGATGCTCGGGGCGTATCGTGTGACGGCGGACGCGCTGCAATTCGCGCCGCGGTTCCCGCTCGAACCGGGCTTGCGCTACACGGCGTCGTTCAACCCCGCGCGGCTGCCGGTGGGCGGCGGCGGACGCTTCCTCACCAGCACCTTCGAGGTGCCGCGTGCCGTGACTGCGTCCAGCACCGTGGTCGCACAGATTTTTCCCAGCGCGCGCTTGCTGCCGGAGAATCTGCTGAAGTTCTACGTCCATTTCTCCGCGCCCATGAGCCGCGGGCACATCTACGATTACATCCACCTCCGCGACGCGAGCGGGAAGGCGGTGGAACTACCCTTCCTTGAAATTGACGAGGAACTGTGGAATCCCCCGATGACGCGCCTGACGCTCTTCATTGATCCGGGCCGCATCAAGCGCGGCGTGACGCCGCTGGAGGAAATCGGCCCCGCGCTGGAGCAGGGCCAAAGCTACGCGCTGGAAATTGACCGCGCGTGGCAGGATGCGAACGGCCAGCCGTTGCGCGCGAGTTTTCGAAAAACCTTTTCCGTCGGTCCCGTGGATCGCGCGGCACTGGCCACGGAGGACTGGAAAATTTCCGCGCCCAAAGCCGGCACGCGCGAGCCGCTGGCCGTGAGTTTCCCCAAGCCGCTCGACCACGCGCTGGCGTTGCGGATGATCCAAGTCGTGGACTCATCCGCGCATTTGCTCGCAGGCCAGCCCGCGCTCGCCGACGAGGAACGCCGCTGGACCTTCACCCCCGCGCAACCGTGGCCGCGCGCCCCGCACACGCTGTTCGTGCAGAAGACCATCGAAGACTTGGCGGGCAACAACATCGGCAAAGCCTTCGAGGTTGATTTGTTCGAGGGCGTGGAACGACGCTTCACGAACGCCACGGTGCGGCTGCCGTTCGAGGTGCGCTGAGGTCAGGTGGGCAACGCTCAGTTGCCTCGGGACAGCGTTTTGATCGGCGTCTCTCCGATGACTTCCTCCCACGTCAGCTCTCGGCGCAGGGCCAGCCCTTCGCTGGCGCGGTAGATTTCCAACGTGACGCGCGGCTTCTCCGGCGCGGTGTCCACGTCGAAGACGCAGTAAAATTTTCCCGTCGGCCCGCCGTGCCACCACATTTCCGGCGTGGGTTTCGGGCTGACGTTCCGGCTGCCCATCGGCCCGCTCGTGACTTCGATGTATTTCCCGGCCACCTGATAGGCGGCGGTGAAATGGCGGTCGCCGGAGAGCAGCAACAGTCCGCCAATCTTGTTGTCCTCGATGAACTTGAACAGGTCGGCGCGTTCGCGCGCGAAGCTCGTCCACGAGGCGGCCTGGCTGTGCGTCTGCCATTCGCCGCCCGTGGCGAGGACTTTGATTTTGGCTTTCGACGCGAGCAGTTCGCGCTTGAGCCACGCGAGTTGTTTTTCACCGAGGTGCGTCTTGCTGCCCGTCTCGGGGGCATTGTCGGGGTCGCGGTGATAGCGTCCATCGAGCATGAAGAAATCCACGTCGCCCCGCGTGAACTTGAAATAGACGCCGGGGTTGTCCTTCTCGCCGAAGGCGGGATTCGGCCAGAGCATCTGGAAGGCGCGGAGCGATTCGGCGCGGCCCGGCGCGCGATTGTCCGTGGGCGCGGGCGCGTAGTCGTGATTGTCCCAGATGGCGTATTGCGGCACCCGGCGTGAAACTTCCGCGTAGCCCGGCAGGCGGCGCTGCACGGCGAACTTCTCGAAGTGCTTCGCCGGGTCCGTGGTGTCGCCGTAGTGGTTGTCGCCCAGCAGGAGCAACGTGTCGAAGTTCGTGCGCGTGGCGAGGTCGGCCCAGGCGGCGGCGGAGTCGAAGCCGTTGTAGCCCACGCACGAGACGAACGCGAAGCGCTGATGCCCGCCCGCCCCGTTCGTCGGCGCGGTGGTGAAGAAGGGGTACGGCCGCGGCGTGACCAGCTCGCCATTCATCAGCACGGCGTAAAAATATTTCGTGGCCGGCTCCAGATCTTTCAGCCGCACCGTGGCGCTGAAGAACGACGCGGCTTCCAGCTTCGGCGCTTTGAAACCTTCGCGGTCGGACAAATCCGCCTCGCGCCCCACGGCCACGGAGAGCAGCCCTTCGCCCGAGGCTTTCACCCAGACCTTCGCGCCGGTGCTGGTCACGTCGCCGAGCAGCGGGCCAAGTTCGAGAAACGCGCCGCCGCGAATGGCGTTGCGCGGCACGGTGGCGGCCTGGGGTTTGTCCTTCTTGAGGCCCGGAAGCTGGGCCGTGGCCGTGATCACTCCGAGACCGAGCGCGAGGAGAATGAGGCGGGGAAAAATCATGCGGCGCATGATGGGCGGCGGGGGAGCGCCGTCAAGCCGCGCTCCGTTGACTCACCACCGCCAGCGCGAGGTGGGCTGCGTGACGTGCCGCACGACGCGCCACTCCGGCTGCGCACGGGTGAAGAGCGAGAAATCAAACGGCCCCTGCGCATAGGTCCCGCCCAGCAGCCGCCGCGCGCGATGGTGCGCGACCACGAGCGGGCGCAGTGCGCGCGCTGGGGCGGGCGCGGTGGCGCGGAATGAGTTCAACTCCGCCAGCGTCCGCTCGTCCGTGCTCGCGTTCCGCCCCGTGTGCGTGAAGACCGAGGTGAACTTCCCGAGCACCGCCATCGGCACGCCTTCTTGGATCAGGCGTCGCATCCAGTCCGCGTCGCTGATGTAACGCCACTTCAGATCGAAGAACGCGCCCGGTCGTTCGAGCACGCTACGACGGAAGAAAGTTCCGCACGTCAGCGTGGAAAGCTGGCACGTCCAGGTGTGCCAGAGCAGCGGGCGCAACATTTTGCGGTGGAAAAGATAATCCCCTTCCGCATTCACGATCACGGCGTCGCCGAAAACCATTTCGACTTCGGGATGCGCGCGAAAAAATTCCTCCACCGCCGCCAGCGCGCCCGGCAGGTATTGCTCGTCGCAGTTCAGATACGCCAGCACGTCACCGGAGGCGCGCCGCAGGCCGTGATTGATGGCGTCATACATGCCCGCGTCTTTTTCCACGAACGCCGTCACGCGCGGATCGCGCGGCAACCAGTCCAGCGTGCCGTCGTCGGAGCCGGCGTCTTGCACGAGGTGTTCGAGCGCGACGCCTTGATCCGCGACGGAGGCGACGCACAGCTTCAGCCACGCCGAGTTTCGGAAGCTCGGCGTGATGATGGAGAACTTCATGCGCGGCCAGCGTAGCGAGTCGCGCCCCCGGTGAACAGCGCAAGCCCGGGTTCTTGCACGCCACCTCCGTGCATGCGAAAAACCGTGCGGGTGGAACACAACTCCGCAGTCAACACACGCAAACGCGAACTCCTGCTCTCGCTCAAGCGCGGCACCATCGAGTCGTGCTTCAGCGTGCCCATGCTCACGCTCACGCTCGGCAACATGCCGTTCCTGATCGGCTTCGCGGTCCAGTCGCTGGGTTGGTCGGATGGCGGCGTGGGACTGCTCGCGGCCATGCCGTTCCTCTGCCTCTTCATCCAGCCGCCGGTCACAATTTTCCTGCAACGACGCTGGTCGCTGCACGACATCCTGTTCGTGTCGTTCCTCGTCAACGCGCTGCCCTGGATGCTCACGCTGGCCTTCCCGTGGCTCGGGCCGGAGAAGCATTTCATCTTCGTGGTCATCGTTTTCGTTTCGAACTTCGGCAACGCCGTGGCCGCCGTGGCGTGGTCGGCGGCGATCTCTGAACTGGTGCCGCTGAACATTCGCGGGCGCTATTTCGGCACGCGCAACGTCCTGTTCGGTTTCTGGTCGCTGCTCGCCGTGCTGGTCGCGGGCCAGGTGGCGTCGCGCTTCGAGGACGCGCTGTGGATTTTCGGCATCATCTTCAGCGTGGCGGCGTGTTCGCGGCTCATCGGGCTGTTCTTTCTCACGCGCATGAAATTTCCGGCGGCGGTCATGGAAGTGCAGAAGCAGAGCGCGCCGCTCGACACCTTTACCGCCGTGTTCCGCGACAAGAATTTCACACGCCTCCTGCTCTTCACCGGCTTGTTCGGCTTCTGCTTCAACATGGGCCAACCGTTCTACAGCGTGTTCGTGTTGAAAGGGATTCCACTCTCGCTCGGCGATCTCGCGGTGTTCACCACCGTGCAAACGCTCGGCCTGCTGATCGCGCTGCGGACGTGGGGCGCGCTGGTGGACCGTTTCGGCAACAAGCCCGTGATGCTCACCAGCGCGCTGCTCTGGCTGACGTTCGCCGCCGGTTCGTGGCTCGTCGCCGGACCGGCGCGGCATGGGCATCTCTACGCGACTTACTTCATCACCGGCTTCATGCTCGCGGGTTTTCAAAACGTGGGGCAGTTCAACCTGATGATCAAAATGGTCCCGGCGGAAAACCGCGCGCACTACCTCTCGGTCTATTTCAGTTTCACGAATCTCCTCGTCGCGCTCGGGCCGCTGACGGGCGGTCTCATCTTGCGCGCGCTGCCCGAACAACTCGGCACGCTCTGGGGCCAGCCGGTCACGCGCTACCATGTCGTCATCGTTGGCTCCATCGCCTTGAGCCTGCTCACGCTGCTTATTCTGCGCGCCGTGCGCGAACCGGCGGCGCGCTCCATGCGCGACCTGGTGAACGTGATGTGGCACATGCGCGAGTTCAATCCCATGCTCGCCGCGACCACGATGGCGGAATATTTCTTCACCCCGCGCGGCCTGGGCAAACTCGCCAGCTCCTCGCTCCGCACGCTACGCAGGCAACGGGGCGTGATCCATGAAGTGGGCGAGGAACTGGTGGAAGGTGGAAAGCGGGTGTTGAAATCACCGCGCGACGAAAGTTGATGCAGGTTCAACGGTCGGAACGGAATCGCCCAACGGCCGTCGCGGCACCACCGCAGCCAGTGGCGGCCACGGCATCCTGCGCCGCGCGACCAGCACCAAGGAGAACGTGATCAGCCCCGAGAGGGTGAACCACGCAGCTCCGGCCAAGATCAGAAATGTACGCATCTATTTTCATGCAAGCGGTCGCGGAAGGGGTTCTGATGGGCGGCAATAGACGGGTGAATGCGGCGCGCGGCAACCGAAAACTGTCGCAAAGTATTCACCGGTTGTTGGCGCGGCGCGCGGGCTTTCCAGCCCGCAGCCCGCAGCTTGGTGGTGAGGCACCGGAATTATTCCGAAGCGCGCCGCCGTGCGCGGCTTGCTGCGGGCTGGAAAGCCCGCGCTCCAAACCGGGACTTGGACTCCGCCCGTCCGCGCTCCACACTTCGCCCATGCCCGATGCTGCGCGCGACATTTTTAAGATTCAAACCCAGGGACCCGGCCCGTCCGGCAAGCTGCCGCTCACGCCGGAGATGCTCCTGGAGCGGCCGAGCGGCGACATCTTCGGCCTCACGCAGAACGCGGGCATGGGTTGGAACCCCAGCGAACTCGGACGCAAACAATTTCTGATTCTCAGCACGCAGGGCGGAATGCGCGCACCGGATGGTTCGCCCATCGCGCTCGGCTTCCACACCGGGCATTGGGAAATTTCACTGCAAGTGCAGGCGGCGGCGGAAGAGTTGCGCGCGTTGAAGACCATTCCCTTTGCGGCCTATTGCTCCGATCCATGCGACGGCCGGACGCAGGGCACAACCGGCATGTTCGACTCGCTGCCGTATCGCAATGATGCCGCGATTCTTTTCCGCCGGCTCGCGCGCTCGCTGCCCACGCGGAGCGGCGTCATCGGTGTGGCGACGTGCGACAAGGGTCTGCCCGCGATGATGATGGCGCTCGCGGGCCTGCATGATTTGCCGGTCGTGCTCGTGCCCGGTGGCGTGACGCTCCCCCCGACCACGGGCGAAGACGCCGGCGCGGTGCAAACCATCGGCGCACGCTTCGCGCGCGGGATGATCACGCTCGACGAGGCAGCCGACCTCGGCTGTCGCGCGTGCGGCACGCCGGGCGGCGGCTGCCAATTCCTCGGCACAGCGGCCACGGCGCAAGTCGTCGGTGAAGCGCTCGGCCTCTCGCTGCCGCACTCCGCGCTCGCGCCTTCCGGGCAGGAAGTGTGGCGCGACATCGCGGTGCAATCCGCCCGCGCGGTTTACGCGCTGGAAAAGCGCGGACTCAAAGCCCGCGACATCCTCACCGACGCCGCGATTCACAACGCCATGGCCGTTCACGCCGCCTTCGGTGGTTCAACCAACTTGCTGCTCCACATCCCCGCCATCGCGCACGCCGCCAAACTCCGCCGCCCGACCCGCGACGATTGGGCCGCCATCAATCGCCGCGTGCCGCGCCTCGTCTCCGTGCTGCCGAATGGGCCGGTGCATCATCCCACCGTGCGCGCGTTCCTCGCGGGCGGCGTGCCGGAAGTCATGCTCCACCTCCGCGACCTCGGCGTGTTGGAACTGGGCGCGCTCACCGTCACCGGCCAGACCGTGGGCGAGAATCTCGACGCGTGGGAAAAGTCCGAACGCCGCACGCGCTTCAAACAAATTCTCCTCGAACTCGACGGCGTGCATGCCGACGACGTCATCATGTCCCCCGCGCAAGCGCAGGCGCGCGGACTCACCAGCACCGTCACCTTCCCGCGCGGCAACATCGCCCCCGAAGGCGCGGTCGTGAAAAGCACCTCCATTGACCCCAGCGTCGTCGGGGCCGACGGCGTGTATCGCATCGAAGGGCCGGCGCGCGTCTTCGTGCGCGAGAGCGACGCCATCGCGGCCATCAAACGCGGCGCGATCCAGGCCGGCGACGTCATGGTCCTCTGCGGTTGCGGCCCGATGGGCACCGGCATGGAAGAGACCTACCAGATTACCTCCGCGCTCAAGTTCCTGCCCTTCGGCAAACACGTCGCGCTCATTACTGACGCGCGCTTCAGCGGCGTGTCCACCGGCGCGTGCCTCGGGCATGTGGGACCGGAAGCGCTGGCCGGCGGGCCGATTGGCAAACTGCGCGAAGGCGACCGCCTCCGCATCGTCATTGACCGGCACCGGCTCGAAGGCACCGTGGATTTCGTGGGCGAAGAAGGACGCGAATTCTCCGCCGAAGAAGGAGCCAGGATTCTCGCCGCCCGCCCGCCCCGCCCCGACCTCGCCCCGCACCCGCAACTCCCCGACGACACCAAGCTCTGGGCCGCGCTCCAGCACCTCAGCGGCGGAACGTGGGGCGGATGTGTGTACGATGCGGAAGCGGTGAGGAAGCGGCTGGGAGCGGTAGCGGGGTAAAGTCAGTTCGAGTTGGCACTCAATCTTTCGGCCTTTGTTCGCGTGTCGCCGCCATCAACTCTTTCAAGAAATTTGGATGCCGACGTTCGTGGACCAGGCCCAGGAAGTAAATCGTCTCACCCTGGACCTGATAATAGATGTAGAACGGAAACGGCTTGGCCCGGCGGCAGGGAAAGCCGTGCGGGCCGACATGGTCGCCGCCGCTCCAGCGAATGACCTCACGCGCCTGCCCAGCGATGCGTTCGTGGAAAGCGCCCGCTAGCCGTTCGGAAATTTCGCGATACTTCTCTTCCTCGCGAGTCAGGTCATCGCGAAACCGGTGGCTGAAAATCGCCTTCACAGCGGGCGGCCAAAAACTTCGGGGAACGTCAGCCCTGAGTCTTGACCGGAAAGCAAATCTTGGAACCGCCGGGTCAGGTCGTCTTTGATTTCCGCATCGGTGCGCGGGTCGTCTTCCAGGCTTTGGATCAGCAGTTTCGCCAGGCCCGCACGATCTGCGGACGGTAGCGACAGCGCCTCTTCGGCCATGTCAACATTCGTGAGTGCCATGCGCGCCAAAGTATTCCGGGGATGAAACAAGGCAAGCCGTTTGAAGGCCGGTGAACCAAGCGCAACCGCCCGCCAGCAATCTCAGCGGCGGTGGAGGAATGAGGCGCAGGGGAATGCGAGCTTGCCCGCAGCGGCTCTCCGTGAAAAAGTTCGTCCATGAGCGCGCAAGAGATTCTGCTCGAAGAAATCAAGCACCAGCCCGAACCCCTGCTGATCGAAGTGCTCCACTATCTCAAATTCCTGGCCCGCCAGCGCGCCGAGGCCGAGTGGGCCGACGTGCTCCCATCGCGGGAAGTTGAACAGGAAGTCCTCGACATCCTCGACGGCAAATGAACCCCCGCCACGGCGAAGTCTGGCTCGTGGACATGGGCATGGCGGCCAAGACGCGCCCCGCCGTGGTTTTAATTGCCGACCATCTCGACGCCCCGCGCTCGCTCATCATCCACATCCCCATCACGCGCGAGAATCGCGGCAGCAGTTTGGAAGTGCCGCTCGGTCACCTGCCCTTTCTCGATCCGGCCTCCGTCGCCAACGTCCAAGGCATCGGTTCGCTCCCCTCGGTGCGGTTTGAAAAACGTCTGGGCGTTGTGCCCGCCGCTGATCTGCAAGCCATCAAGACCGCGCTCGCCAAAGCCTGTGGACTGCCCAATGCATGAGGCGCTGCCTCGGAGACAAGCAAATCGCGTCGTCCTCATGAACCGCCTCCTCCAAAACCCAAACTTGAACTTGCCACCAAACACCGTTGCTACCGGGTTGAGGAAATAATTCCGCCCCTGACCCAGGGTAGCGCGTCCGCCGCGCAACCCTGGGCTTTGGTGATTCAATCCTTTCAGGATTGTCCCCGCAGGCGGCCCGGAGGGCGGGCGTGGTTCCTGCATCGGGCGCATCCTGCCCGTCCCGCCTTCCGAAAGCGGCGCTGAAGCGACCGCACTCCAAACGCTGGCGCGCAGCCTCCCACGCCTCTTCACGC
>JAYVQC010000219.1:0-4475 GCA_043757045.1 Akkermansia sp.
CATCTTCATCCGTTGGAAGGGCTGTGGCACCGGTACTCTGGAGCAGCGAAAGACTTTCGTAGTAGCGCGGACAAGCGTGAACGGATTGGAACGGACAACGGGGAAGCACCGATCTTTTTGCGCTCAATGCCATGTACCAACTCAAATCAGGATTCACGGATTCCCTTCTTTGCTGGCTCTGAAACCGGCTTGAAATACTGCACGCGCGCATGGCGGTAGCCTTTGAGCGCCGTGTCCGAAGTCAGCAGCGTGAGCTTGTGAACGCGCGCGGTGGCGACGATGAGTTCGTCGCCGGGGTCGTTGACGGGAAAGTCGGGAAGGTTCATCGCGTCGGCGACGACTTCTGGCGTCAGCGGCAGCACTTGAATGTGGGCGGCCACGGCTCCGCGCAGCCACACGCCGAGTTCCTGGTTCAAGGCCAGCTTGCCGTGCTGATGTTTCTTCCCGACTTCCCAAAGGCTGATGGCGGACAGCCCGAACTGCGCGTTGCGCTCATCGAGCAACTCCTGGATGTCCTTGGGCAGTTTGTCCGGCTCATTCGCGCCATAGAGCCAGACGTTCGTGTCCAGCAGGTAGGTCACTTCATGGCCTCCCACTCCTCGTTCAGGGGTTCGTCAAAGCCAGGCAGTGTCTTGGCTGTGCCCTTCATGCAGCCAAGGAAGCTTTTTGGCTTCGGTTCCGGCACCACGCGGGCAAAGGGTTGGCCGCGCTTGATGATTTGAATCGTCTCGCCCTTCTCCAACCATTTGGAGAGCCGGGCGAATTCATTGCGCAGGTCGCGGATGCTCGCGGTTTTCATGGTGATACAATTGTCTCACCAGTTGTGGACTGTCAATCCGGCGTCAGGCCGTGCCGGGGCGCATTTTGTGATGCCCGATTGCACCGTTGCCGGGCACGCCGCGCTGGCGTATAAATTTGCCGCCAAGAATGAAGCCGGATTTCAGCAACGAGTTGCAGCGCCTGATGGACCCGTACTGGCGGAAGGCCCGCATCGCCGCGCGCCTGCTCATCAAGCGCGAGGACGGTCGCGTGTGGTCGGCGCGCGACGAGCGGCTGGCGGCGCGTTTTGCCGTGGATGCCAGCGTGACGAACCGGCTGCTGGATCAAGCCTACGTCTCGCATCGCGCGAGAAAACGATATGGTCGAAGCATTCTGGACATCATCCCTTGATTTGGAGACGCCGGCGGGCCGCATGTTGAAACGGCTGGCCTCGCTGCTGCCGTCCGACCGGGCGTTGGAAATCACCGTGTTTGGATCGGCCCCGCTGCAAATTGCCGTGGACCCAACCTTGACCAGCGCGGATGTGGACGTGTTTTCGGATTACGAGTGGCTGGACGAGATCGTTCATCGGGCCGGGCTGGGGACAAACCAAGCAGACTTCTACATCCAAGTTTGCAGCGAATTGAACTTCCGCACCAGCCAGCGATGGAAGGGGCGCACCCAATCCGTTCAGGTGGGCAACGTGACATTTATCTTCCCGCACGCGATAGACATCCTCATCGCCAAATTGAACCGGCTCGACGACAAGGACGTGCGCGCCTTCCGCGCCGTCATCGCCAAGACCGGCCACCCGACGGAAGCGGAGTTGATCGCGGAACTGCAACTCGCCGTGGACCTCTTCCGCCCGAGTTTCGACGAGGAGCAGGGACACGACATGGCAAACAACTGCCGCCGACTTTGGCCGCTGATCTTCGGACGCGAGATTGATCCGCGCGCGGAAATCATCGCGCCCGCGCTGGCCATCCGCAAAGCCGGCTACGGGGAGCCGACGCGCGATTACAAGCAGGAGTTGCGCGACGCTTTGAAGTCGGGGGCGTAACGCGATGGCGCAGGCCGTTCACCCCAGCCAGCCTAACCGCGCGCGGTGGCAGCGGAAGAGCAGTCCCAGCACGCGCATCATCACCACCAGTAGATAGAGCGAGACGAAGCCCATGAGCACACTGGGCAGGAAGGGAATGTCCGCGAGCAGCAGCATTCCAAAATGCGATCCGATCCGCACCGCCACGAGCAGGCCCACCACCACGAGCGTTACAACATACGGCAGGAAGACCCGGAACATCGAAGGCACCACGATGTGCGGGCTGAGGGCCACGAAACTGTCCGACACCGCCACGGCCAGCAGGGCCATGGGAAAATAAATCGCCCCGACGATCACCGCGGCGATCATGGCCAGGCCGATCGTGGAGGCGTCGGCGTCGCCCTTGAGCAGGAAAAACACTCCGATGGCCGGCGCGAACGACACCACCCACGTTCCGACGAAGAGCAAGTAGGGGAGAATAATATCCGCCCACCATTCACCGAACTCAGGGAAGTCCGGAAGCTCGTCCTCGCCCTGCGCGGTGAAGGCCACGATGCGCTGCATGTAGGCGAAGAGATACCCCGTGCTGATGATTTTGATCAGCCACGACCAGCTCGCGAGAAATTCCAGAAACAGAAACACCACCGCCCCGAGGACGAGCAGGATGATGCCCTTGCTCTTGAACGGATAGCCGAACGCCCCCGGCAGCAGCCGGTAAAAACTCGGCTCCTCATACAGCACCGGACGAATGGCCGCGATGGACTCCTGGGCCGTATGCGCCACGAGCGGAGCGGCCGCGGTCTCCACGGTCTGGGCGTGCGGGACAACATTCACGCGCAGCCCGGTCGGGTGCGGCGCGGCCGTCTCGGGTGCTTCGAGCAGATATTCAACACCGCCGAAGCGCAACCGCTGGCCGTGCGCGAGCGACTGGTGCTGCACGGGCTGGTCGTCAATGAACGTGCCGTTCGTCGAGCCGAGATCGCGCACGGAGATCGCGCCGTCGTTCCACACGATCTCGCAGTGACGGCTGGAGACAGAGGCGTGTGGGATGACGTGATGATTGCCCTCCGCGCGACCCACGAGATTGATGCCGGGACGCAACGGGAGGCGGCTGATGGAGGCTTCCGAGTTGTTGGCGATGAGCGTGACCATAGGCGAAGGGCGCTCACGATAGCGAAACTTGCCCGGCTGGCAATGGGTTTGCTCGCTTCGGTTTCCGAAAAATTTAGACCATGAAGACGAGGCCAGGTTGATAGGTTTCTCAACACGGCCCACTGAGATTGGGAAAGCGCATCGCGGACGCGGTTTCACCCTGGTGGAAATCATAATCGCGGTCGGGATCACCGCGCTGCTCGCCGTCATCGCCATCCCGAAATTTATTATGGCCCGCCGTTCCGCTTTCGTGAAAGCCTGCATGGGCAACCTGCGGGGTGATGGACACAGCCAACGCCCAATGGGCGCTGGCTTACAAGTAGGCCTCCAAACGCGCGCCAACCTGGATGGGGAGAATAAACCGGACGCGGATTGTCACGCAGCGCCGGGGTGGAAGTCGGCGCTTCGGCTCAGTGAAACTCCTGCACCGTCTTCACCGCGTACCCGTTTTTCTTGAGTGCCGCGATGCCCAGCGCGGCGGCTTTAGCGCCGCTGAGCGTGGTCATGATCGGTGTGCCGGTGTACACGGCGGTGGTGCGGATCTTCACCTCGTCCGCGCGCGGTGTGGCCCCGGCAGGCGTGTTGATGACGAGCTGAATCTCTTTGTTCTTGAGCAGGTCAATCGCGTTCGGGCGGCCTTCCTGAAGTTTGTAAATCCGTTCCACCTTCAGCCCCGCCTTTTCGATCACGTCGGCGGTGCCGCCGGTCGCGATGAGTTCAAAGCCGAGATCGGCGAACTGCTTCGCCACGGCTGCGACGGATGCCTTGTGCGCGTCGCTCACGCTGATGAACACGCGACCGCTCAGGGGCAGCGGCGAGTTCGCGGCCATCTGCGACTTCGCGTAGGCGATGCCGAGATCGGCGTCGAGACCCATCACTTCGCCGGTCGAACGCATCTCGGGCGAAAGCAAAATGTCCTGGCCCACAAATTTGTTGAACGGGAACACCGACTCCTTCACCGCCCAATACTTCGTCCAGATTTCCTCGGTGAATCCGAGTTGCTTGAGGGTTTTGCCCGCCATGACTTGCGCGGCCATTTTTGCCAGCGGCTTGCCAATCGCCTTGCTCACGAACGGCACGGTGCGCGAGGCGCGCGGGTTCACTTCGAGGACATACACTTTGTCGCCCTTGACCGCGTACTGCACGTTCATCAGGCCGATGACTTTCAGCTCGCGCGCCATCGCGTGCGTGTACTGGCGGATGGTTTCAATGACGCCCTGCGAGAGCGTGTGCGGCGGCAGCACCATCGCGGCGTCGCCGGAATGCACGCCGGCAAACTCGATGTGCTCCAGCATCCCGCCGATGACAATCGTGCCGTCCTTCGCGTCCGCGAACTGCCCGACATCCGTGATGCAGTCCACGTCCACCTCGGTCGCGTCTTCGAGAAATTTGTCCACCAACACGGGACGGTCTGGGCCGGCCTCGACGGCGAACTTCATGTAGTGCGTCAGCTCCGCATCGGAATAAACGATCTGCATCGCGCGCCCGCCGAGCACGAAGCTCGGGCGCACCAGCACGGGATAAC
>JAYVQC010000220.1:0-17430 GCA_043757045.1 Akkermansia sp.
CGCCCTACCACGCCCGTTTTTTTAAGAACAGTGTTCGGGGCGTGTTGCCCAAAAGAATCGGATCGACGGACAGCCATGTCCGCCGTGGTTGCTCTTCCAAACATCAGGCCGAAAGCATCAGGTCGAGAAACAGCGGACAAGGCTGTCCGCTGCTCCGACTATTGGAGCAACACGCCCTTCGGATGCACCCGCCCTCCACATGCACCCCTCTCCACGCTGGCCAGGGCTCCGCGCCTTGCTTACCGTCCGCCGCAACCATGAAATCTTGCTGGCCCGCCTGCTGCATGATCGCGGCTTCCTCAGGGATGCTGCTCCACGCCGCCGAAACCCATCGTGCCCCGGTCCTCCGCGACGTTGAGTTCGCCCGAGTCAGTGGAGAGCCGCTGACCTTGGATTTGCATCTGCCCTCCGGCCGGGCGCGCGCGCCCTTGATCGTGTGGGTGCATGGCGGTGCGTGGCGCTCCGGCTCGAAGAAAGACATGCCGCTGGGGAAACTCGTCGAGGACGGCTACGCGGTGGCGAGCGTGGATTATCGGCTCTCCACGCAGGCGAAATTCCCGGCGCAGATTCACGACCTCAAGGCGGCGATTCGCTTCCTGCGCGGCCACGGTAGTGAATGGAAGCTGCCGACGAAGAAAATTCTCATCGCCGGTGATTCGGCGGGCGGACATCTCGCCGCGCTCGTCGGCGTGTCGAATGGGAACGCTGAACTGGAAGGCGACCTCGGCGATAACCGCGCGCAGAGTTCCGACGTGCAAGGAATCATCAGCTTCTACGGCGGCGCGAACCTCACCACCATTCTCAAGCAATCCACACCGCACGGCCTCAGCGTCCGTGTGCCCGCGCTCGACTTGCTGCTCGGCAGCCAGCCCGACGACGTGCCCGCGCTCGCCCGCCTCGCCAGCCCCGTCTTCCATGTGGACAAGCACGACCCGCCACTGCTCCTGCTCCACGGCGATCAAGACCCGCAGATGCCCGTGAATCAGGCGCTCGAACTGGCAGGCGCCTACCAGAAAGTGAAAGCGCCGGTGCAGTTGGAAATCATCCACGGCGCGGCGCACGGCGGCGCGATGTTTTACGACGAAGAGCGGATGGCCGTGGTGCGGAAATTTCTCCGACGCCACTTCTGATCCACACGGCTTGGATGGGCGTCAACGATTCCCTGCGATGACTTGCGCCACTCATCGACGTTTGACACTCTTTTCTTGCAATGAGCCGTCGCAAAAACTTCGCCGTCCCCGGCACCGCAAGGAGTGACGCGCTATGCTCTCGATTGAGGCCAAACAACTTAGTTCAGGATTTCGACGAGAGCTTACGATTCGGTTGGCTTGCCCCCAGAGGTGACCGTCGATAAGCTAGAGTATCTATGGCAAGCGCCGCACAACTGAAAGCCCTGCTGCAAAGTCACGCTGACGGCGACGACTCGCGCTTTTATGCCGTGGGGCTGCAATTGGCGGCGGCGGAAGCACGCAAGGGACACGCTGACTTTGCGAAAGAGTTGCGCGACATCGTGGAGAAAACCCGGACGCGCGATTCCCAGCGTGGAGCGCATGAGAACATTCTTCACATTGCACAGCCGCAGGGAGAAGTAGCCGACCTGTTAAGCGTGCGGCAACCGGCGACGAGGCTTTCCGACCTCATACTCGATGAAGCCGCCGCCACGCATGTGCGCCGCGTCCTGCACGAGCAACTCCACATCGACAAACTCAAGTCTCACGGCCTTCGCGCACGGCAGACGCTCTTGCTCACCGGGCCGCCCGGCTGTGGGAAGACGCTGACGGCGTCGGCCATCGCGGGGGAGTTGGGCCTGCCGCTTTTCATCGTGCGGCTGGAGAGTCTGATGACGCGCTACCTGGGTGAGACCGCCGCGAAGCTCCGGTTGATTTTTGAGGCCGTGGAAAAAACTCGCGCCGTCTATCTGTTCGATGAGTTCGACTCCATCGGCATTGCGCGCGGCTCGGAAAACGATGTGGGCGAGATGCGGCGCGTGCTGAACAGCTTTCTTGTCTTCGTCGAAAATCATCGGGGCAACAGCGTCATCATCGCTGCAACAAATCACGGCCACTTGCTCGACCGCGCGCTTTATCGCCGGTTCGACGACCTCATTGAACTCGGCCTGCCCGGTGTCGAGTTGGCCGAACGCACGTTGCGCGAGCGGTTGGCGGGACAAAAGAGCCAGCGTCTCGCCTACGCGAAACTTGCTGCGGCTGCTGAGGGATTGAGCTTCGCGGAAATCACCCGAGTTTGCGAGGAGTCCATCAAAGACATGCTGCTCCACGACAAGCAAACTCTCACCACCAACGACGTGTTGCAGGTCATCAGCGAGCGGCGGCTTTTCCTAGATAAGCGCCATGCCCAGTAACGCAGATGCCTGGAGAACAGCCAACGGCCCTGCGCCATCTCGACTACTCGGGGCGGGCGAAAGAGCAGAAATTCAAATCGAAGCGTAGTCGCGGCTCTGAGTTCAGCCTGGTGCCTCGTCAGCGAGCCGCTCATGCGGCGAAGCTTCAAAAAGAATTAGAGAAGGCCAAGCTGGAAGCCGAGCGGCTCCGGCTTTCAGCAGAACTTGCGTCTTACATCGAAGATGCAGGCGTCAATTTGGAGATTCGTGGTGTGCCGGGATACCCCTTGTCCCTTCCATCGTTGGACGCCAGCCCAAAGTCAGGAGTGGTATTGAAGAATGTTCGACAAGAACTCACCAGTTTCCCTGACGGCACCACAAAAATTACGACCATCGCAACCGTGTTCGTTCGACACGGGAAGCTTTCTTATCTGGCAAAACGAATAGAGGACTACGCCAACGAGCGGAAGACCATCATCCAGAAGGGAAGCCGGGCAGGCCAGGAAATGAAGCTGGACCACGAGCCTCTTATTGCGAACATCGAGTCCATCGGCATCGCTGCCATTGAGGCGTTCTGGACATCAAAGCATCCACTACCGGAAATGGATGTCGTAGCTTGGTGGGAAGTGTGGGTGCGCATCGGTTCGGAGGCGGAACGTGGGCGTCACGAGGAAGCGGTGAGCACCGAAGCTCAACGACTCGGAATGCAACTCAAGCATGGCAAACTTGTGTTGCCCGAGCACACGGTCTTTCTCATCAAGACCACGCGCCGCACGCTCGCCTCGGCCACTGCCTTGCTGAACTTCGTGAGCGAACTGCGGCACCCCACGCTCACCGCCGAGTTCTTCATCGAGCAAACTCCCACCGACCAACAGCAGTGGGCAACGGAATTGAGGTCACGACTGGTACTTCCGCCAGACGACGCGCCCGCCGTGTGCGTTCTCGATACCGGCGTAAATCGCGGCCATCCGTTGCTGTCCGACATTCTTGCCATAACTGACCACGACACTGTGCGCGCGGAGTGGGGAAAAGACGACCATTACACGAACGGTCACGGCACGCAGATGGCCGGACTTGCCGCGTATGGCGACCTCACGCCGCTTCTGGATAGCAACGCTCAAGTCACGCTCTCGCATCGGCTGGAGTCGGTGAAGATTCTTCCTCGTTTCGGCCACAACGAACCCGAGCACTACGGCCCCATCACGCAGGAGGCAATGTTGCAGGCAGAAATCAACGCGCCAGAGCGGGAGCGAGTTTTCGCCCTCGCCGTGACCGCGACCGATGCGCCCGACTTCACGGAGAACGGAAAGCCGAGCGCTTGGTCCGCCGCGCTCGACAGCCACACATCCGGCGCGATGGAAGCCGACGACATCAAGCGTCTCGTGTGCGTGAGTGGCGGCAATGTGTGGCTGCAAAATCGAAACCAGTATCCGAGCCGCAACGAATTGACCTCGCTTGAAGACCCTGCGCAGTCGTGGAATGCACTCACCGTCGGAGCCTTCACGACGAAAGACATCGTGACCGACCACAACGGCAACATCGTCCCGGATGCCGTCTGCATGGCCCCTCGCGGCGGACTCTCGCCGCACAGTGCGACGAGTTGCCTCTGGACTTCTCCGGAGTCGCGCCATTGGCCGCTCAAACCCGACGTGGTTTTCGAGGGCGGAAACGTCGCGGCTGACGCTCAAGGCAATCGTGAAGAACGCGACAGCCTTTGCCTGCTCTCCACGAATTCTGACATTCAGCAGCGACTCTTTGCGCCGTTTTCGGCGACCAGCGCGGCCACCGCTCTCGCCGCCCGAATGGCTGCACAAATTCAAGCCGAATACCCTGAGCTTTGGTCCGAGACGGTGCGGGCATTGGTCGTTCACTCTGCGGATTGGACAACCGAAATGAAGCGCGACGCCAACCTTGGCAACAAAGGACACGTTGCGCACATCCTTCGGCGATTCGGCCACGGCGTTCCCGACCTGGCCCGCGCACTGGCTTCGGCGCGCAGCCGTGCCACGCTCATTTGTCAGGATTCACTTCAACCGTTCGCGAAGGAGAAAGACGGCGTGAAGACGCGTGACATGATGCTCTACCGCCTGCCTTGGCCGAAGACTTTGCTCCAAAGCCACGGCAACACCGCCGTGCGGCTGCGCACGACGCTCTCCTATTTCATCGAACCCAATCCCGGCTCGCGCATGGTGACCTCGAAGTATCGCTACGCCGGTTGCAATCTCCGCTTCTTGGTGCAGACAGCCACGGAGAAGTCGTTGAAGAACTTCATCGCACGAGTGTCGGACGCCGTTTCAGACGACGACCGTGATGCCTACGAAAAACCCGACGACACGACAACGGGCTGGCTGCTGGGAGACGACTTGCGGCGGCGCGGCTCGATTCACTCCGACACATGGACCGGCACCGCCGCGCAACTCGCTTTGATGGAGCACCTCATTGTGTTCCCGGTGAACGGCTGGTGGCGTCTCCGCCCTCAGCACAAAAGATACAACCATCGCATCCGCTACTCACTGATTGTGACGCTGGAAACTGTCGGCGCAGACCTCGACATCTTCACGCCGATTCAGACAAGCGTGGCGCAGACGGTGAGCGTGTGATCCCTCGTCAGGTTTTCCGTCAATCGAAGCAGTGCTCAATTGGGCAAAGACCCAAACTCGTCACGCCACTTTCCCGACCGCACCAATCACCTTCTGCAACACCGCGTCGTCCATCTCCACGAGGTGGCTGCGCTCGGGGAAGCGGCCGGACTGCACGTCGGCGATGTATTCGGTGAAGGCGGCGAGGCGTTCGCGTTGGAGGCGGCGGTGTTCTTCGAGAAAGTTGCGGTAGGCCTTGGCGTGGCGCGGCGGGCGTTCCTCGTAGTCGCCGAGGATGTCGTCGGAGAAAAGGAACTGCGTGTCGCAGCCGTCGCCGGAGCCGAGGGACATGAGGAGCATCTTGGTTTGCGAACAGAGGAAGCGGGCGAGGTTGTGGGGCACGCATTCCAGTTCCGCCGCGTAGGCACCGGCGTTCTCCAGCGTTTTCATCTGCTGGTAAAGCTGCCTCGCCTCCGCCTCGGTCTTGCCGATGGCGCGATAGCCAGTCCAGGTGATGTGGCGCGGCACGAGGCCGAGATGTCCGACCACGGGCAATCCTTCGCGGGCCATGGCCTCGATGATGAACGGACTGGCCGAGCAATAGACCGAGCTGGCACCGGCTTCCAAGGCGCGAAAGCCGACTCGGATCGCTTCCTCGGGCGAGGCGAGTCCATGCGGCGTGGCGCACGAGAGAAAACTGTTCGGCGCGGCGGCGACGATCAACGGCAGCCGCGCCTGCGCCTCGGGCGAGTCGAAGCTGCAACTCATCAGGTCCACGCCAGCGGTTTCGGCGGCGGCGGCTTCCTCGGGCGACTTGACGTGAATGTGGGTCAGGCAGCGTTTGCCTTTGAGCTGCTGGAGGTCATGGACGGTGTATTTCTTGCGCGGTCGAAGCATGGGAGAAGAGTGATCGAAGTTGCTGTGGTCATCAATCATTCCGTGAATCGGAGCGCCGAGCATTGCTCGGCCTTGAGGGGAAGCTGGAGAATCAAGCCGAGCAATGCTCGGCGCTCCTTCACTTCGGCTTCAGTCCGCGATGGAGCATCTCCAGCCAGCGCGCGGTGTTGATGGTGGGGGCGGACCAGCTTTTCCATTTGTCCGGCAAGCCGTCGGCTTTGATTTGGTCGAGCGTCTTTCCGGCGGCAATGGCCTTCTCCACGAGGCCGCTGGTCTCGACCAGCATCTCGTGGAATTCCTTCAACTCCTTCACCGTGCTGAGGGGGCCGTGGCCGGGGATGAGCTTCGCGCCTTCCGGGACTTTCTTGATCGATTCCTCGACGTGGCGGATGTAGCCGCGCACGTCGCCGCCGCCGCCGAGATCGATGTTCGGGAATCGTCCCGAGAAGAACGTGTCGCCGAAGTGAATCACGTTCGCGTCGGTAAAATGAACAATGCTGTCGCTGTCGGTGTGCGCGGGTGGGACGTGGGTGAGCTTGATCTCCTCGCCGTTGAACCAGACGGAGAGCGAGTCATCGAAGGTGATGACGGGAAGCTCGGGCTTGGAGTCGCCGGGCTTGCCGCCGAGCCGCTTGCGGACGTTGGTGTGCGCGATGATGGGAGCCTGCGCACCGAAGTATTTGTTCCCGCCGGTGTGGTCGCCGTGATAGTGCGTGTTGAGGACGAACTTGAGCTTGCCGGGACTGAGTTGCTTCAGCGCGGCTTCGATCTTCGGCGCGAGCGGCGCGAACTGATCATCCACGATGAGGATGCCGTCCGGCCCCACGGACACGCCGATGTTCCCGCCCGAGCCGGTGAGCATGTAGATGTTCCCGGCGACGTGCGTGGCTTTGATTTCGACGTTGGAGAAATCCTGCTGCGCGCGGACCCCGGAAGTGAGGCAGAGGACAGCGGCCAGGAGCATCAGGGGCCAGCCCGCCTGGCGGAGCGCCGAGCATCGCTCGGCCCTGGCACGACGGGGATCAGGCCGAGCGATGCTCGGCGCTCCGTTGATGGCATCGGCGTGGCTCGGGAGAATCACTCTGGTTTTCATGGTTTGGTTGAACTGGTTTTCATCTCGTCATCGAAATTCGTTCCGGTCAGGTCGAGTTGGTAAACCATTCCTTCGTAGCCGACGAGGTAGATTTCCCCACGCTCATCGGTCGCGAACGACGCGATGCCCTGCGGCGCGGTGCCGATCTGGCGGACGACTTGCAGCGTGCGGTCCTGCTGCTTGAGTCCAAAGATGCGCTTCGAGGTGTAGTCGCCGCAGATGTACACGCCGTAGAACGACGAGCGCGGGTCACCGCGATAGACGTAGCCGCCGGTGACCGAGTTGCCGAACTTGCGGCGGTAGGCGAACACGGGCGGCGTGTAACTCGCGCCGCCCTTGCGATACTTGTTTGAGAACGGCTCGAAGCCTTCATAAACATTCCAGCCGTGATTCTCGCCGCGTCGCACGATGGAGACTTCCTCGACGCGATCCTGTCCGACATCGCCGACCCACAAGTCGCGCGTGAGTGAATCAAAGCTAAACCGCCACGGCTCGCGGAAACCGTAGGCGAAGATTTCTGGGCGCACATCGGTTCGGCCCACAAAGGGATTGTCGGCGGGGATGGCGTAGGCAAGTCCGGCGTCGGTGTGGTCCACATCGATGCGCAGGATTTTGGCGAGGTGCGTGGTCAAGTCCTGGCCGTGGCCTTGCGGGTCTTGCTGCGGGCCGGTGTCCCCCATCGCGATGTAGAGAAATCCATCCGGCCCGAAGCCGATGCAGCCGCCGCTGTGATCCTGCGTGGTGCTCACGGCTTTCCAGAGCCGACGCGAAGGCTGGCCGGAGTCAGTGCGAAAATCCGGCGCAGCGATTCGTTCCACCACCGTCGTCGCGATCTTGCCGTCCTCGAAGACCTGATGCTTGAGGAAGTAGCGGCGGTTCTGCCGGAACTTCGGATGAAACGCCAGGCCCAGCAGCCCGTTCGGTCCGCGCTCATTGAAAACGTCCTTCGACACATCGGCGAACAGCGTCTTCGTCTCGTTGGTGCCGTTCTTTTCCAGCAGCCAGATCTTTCCCGTCTGATGAACACCGACGAACAAGTTGCTGGTTCCAGGCAGTTGCCCAAACCACACCAACCCGAAACGCACGTCGCCGGGCTTCTGCACGAAGGCGTGGGGGAAGCGCATCTCCTCGCTGAAGAACGGCCGCAGCGTGATGGGCTTGGTCAGTTCGGGAATGTTCCCCGGCATCCCGCGATTGCTGGTCAGCGCGTTCTCGGGTTGCTTCAGCGCGACGAGATACTCGATGAGGTCGGTGAACTCCTGCCGCGACAGCCCGGCTTGCAAACCCTCGGGCATCAGCGACACGGCGCTCCCGCGCTGTTCCTTGATGTCGCGCGTCGCGATGCGGTTGTGCTTGCCGTCAGCCCCGACCAGTTCGAGCGCGTCGGCGGTGGACTGCTTCACGATACCTTGAAACTCCTCGCCGGCTTTGGTCTCGATGATGGTCGTGCCGTAACCGACCGCGATGTCCGCCGAAGGTTCGAGCACCGCGCGGATCAATTCACGACGCGGAAACTTGTCGCCGACCGCGAGCAAGTCCGGCCCCGCCTTGCTGCTCGTGCCGTCCACTGAATGACACTTCGCACACGCCGCCCGCTGCTCGTTGTTGAAGAGCGCCCGCCCGTTCGTCGCATTGCCATCGCGCCCGGCGGCGAAGTCCCGGTACTCGCGGATCTGCCGCGCTGGATCAGCAGGTGCATCAGCGGCACGAGCCAACAGCACGAACCACAGGAACGACACGGTGCTAAAAAAGATTCTGTGTTGCATTGGGTGTTGTCTACATGGGCGGAATGCCCGCCAGCGCCGTCTTCAACCGCTCCGTGGTGCCGTGCTGCGCGCACCACTGCTCAATGTAAGCCATGTCGAGCGTCTCTGGTCCCTGCACCGCCAGCACGTCGCGGGCGTCGTCGAGATCCTTGCTCCGGCCCCAGCGCAGCTTCTGCACGACGACGTCCTCCGGCGTGGGCAGCCAGGTGGATCGGTTGATTTTTTTTGAGAACAACTGCTTCTTGCGGGCAAATTGCGACAGCACGAATGGGTCATCAAACAGCTCAAACAACTCCACCTTGAGCGGCGGGCTTGTGCGCGTTACGCCCACGAGTCGTCTTCCCCAAGTGAGGGTGTCGAACTGAACCTGCGGATCGAACTCAACGACCGCCTCGAGTTCTGCGGCAACGCGGCCGATCGCATCGCCGCTTTTCAAACTCAGGACTACATCCACATCCTTCGTGGATCGCGGAATCCCATAAACGCTGGTGGCAAACGCGCCGGTCACCATGTGCTCCACCGCTTTGACAGCGCAGGCATCCACGACTGCCGCGGCAAGTTCCTCGACGGTCATGTGGTGGCAGGTTTGGTGTTCACGAATCGTCCTTCGTCATGGACCCGGCCCAGCCGGTCGAGCCGACGACGCACCTCCTGCCAGCCAAGCTCGGCATCGGTGGTGCCCAACTGCCACATGGCTCCTTCATGCATCCGGACGAACACGCCGTTGGTCAGCTCCAGCGCATCCGCCAGCCGCTGCTCCACAGTCATCTTCCGGGCACGCAAAACTTTCTCACGATAGATGTCGTCTTGCAGCGCCTTCAAGGCGGCGGGGTCATCGTGGATGTTGGCCATGCGCGGAAAAATTATCGAAGCCAGGTTGAAAGCGCAACGAGAGTGAGCGTGGGCTTTACCCTTGTCCGGGTTTGCCCTCGTCGTCATGCTGCGAAGCATTGTGAAACGACCAATACCAGCCGGTCTTTGCGGCGCTTCGGCGCAGGTGGCTCGTTTCCTTTTTTCAACCTTGGTGCCGGTTCTGTTGGTGAAAGCCAACGCCGCGCAAACGCCCCCAGCTCCTCTCCCGGCACCGGTCAAATCAGCGGTGAACCAATACTGCGTCTCCTGCCACGATGCCGACGTGAAGAAGGGTGGGTTGGATTTGCATAGCCTGACCTTGAGCAATGTGACGCAGCATCCTGGGACATGGGAACAGGTCATCCGCAAACTTCAGTCGCGCCAGATGCCGCCCATTGGTAAGGAGCGTCCCGATGACAAGACCTACGATGCCATCGTAGCCAGCCTTGCCTCGACGCTGGATCGCGCCGCCGAGAAAAATCCAAGTCCAGGACGCACCGAAACCTTTCGCCGCCTCAATCGCACTGAGTACCAGAACGCCATCCGCGATTTGCTCGCGCTGGACATTGATGCGGCGGCCCTGTTGCCGAAGGACGATGCGAGTCATGGCTTCGACAACGTGACTGTAGGCGATCTTTCGCCGACGCTCCTCAATCGCTACATCTCTGCCGCCAGCAAGATCAGCCGGATGGCGGTGGGTGCGGCCCAGCCCCGGCCCGGCGGCGACACGTTCCGCCTGCCCCCAGACCTCACGCAGGAGGAACACGTCGAGGGGCTGCCGCTCGGCACGCGCGGTGGCCTGTTGCTGCCTTACACGTTTCCGCGTGATGGCGAATACGAAGTGCAAATCCGTCTGACCCGCGACCGCAATGAAGAGGTCGAAGGCTTGCGCGAGCCGCACGAATTGGAAGTGCTGCTGGATGGTGCGCGCATGAAGCTCTTCACGGTTGCGCCGCCCGGGGGCGACAGGAATTACGAGAAGCTGGACGCGCATCTGAAAGCGCGCGTGCCGGTGACGGCGGGGCCGCACCAGCTTGGCGTCGCGTTTCTGAAGAATCCTTCTTCGCTGCTTGAAACCAAGCGGCAACCCTATCTCGCCCGCTACAACATGCACCGGCATCCGCGCCTCTCGCCGGCGATTTATCAGGTGTCGATCAGCGGTCCGTACGACTCGACCGCATCTGGCGACTCGCCGAGCCGACGACGGATTTTCGGCAGTGCGCCGGCTGGAGCTTTGCTCGAAGCACCATCCGCCGAGAACATTCTCCGCCCGTTGCTGCGCCGCGCATTTCGTCGTCCCATCACGAGCGCCGATCTTCAGAAGCCGATGGAGTTCTTCCGCAAAGCAAATGCAGATGCGGGCTTCGAGGCGGGAATCGAGGCGGCTCTCAGTGCGATTCTCGTCAGCCCAGAGTTCCTGTTCCGCATCGAGCAAGACCCGCCCAGCGTGGCGTCGAACACCGTCTATCGTCTCAGCGATGTGGCGCTGGCCTCACGCCTCTCATTCTTTCTCTGGAGCAGTATTCCCGACGATGAACTGCTTGCCGTCGCGGAGCGTGGCGACCTTCACAAAGCCAGCGTGCTGGAGAAACAAACCCGGCGAATGCTCGCCGACGCGCGCGCCAAAAATCTCGTCGGCAATTTCGCCGAGCAATGGCTGCACCTGCGCAACCTCGAATCCATCTCGCCCGATCTGCGGCTCTTTCCCGACTTCGATGACAATCTGCGCCAAGCCTTCCGTCGCGAAACCGAACTGCACTTCGAGACCATGCTGCGCGAAGACCGCAGCGTGCTCGCCTTGTTGAAAGCCGATCACACGTTCCTGAACGAGCGACTCGCGAAGCACTATGGAATTCCCAACGTCTATGGCAGCCAGTTCCGTCGCGTCGCCTTGGACAAGAACAGCGAGCGCGGCGGCTTGCTCCGTCAGGGCAGCATTCTCACCGTCACGTCCTATGCGACGCGCACCTCGCCGGTGATTCGCGGCAACTGGGTTCTCGGCAACCTGTTCGGCATGGCCGCGCCACCGCCGCCCGCCGCCGTCCCCGCGCTCAAGGAGAACACCATCTCCGACGCGCTGCCGATGCGCGCGCGCCTGGCCGAGCATCGCGCCAACGCCGCTTGCGCGAGTTGCCACAACTTGATGGACCCGGTCGGCTTCTCGCTGGAAAACTTCGACGCCATCGGCCGATGGCGCACACTTGAAGACGGCCTGCCCATCAATGTGACCGGTGGCCTGCCCGACGGCAGCAAGTTTGCCGGTGTGGCCGGACTCGAGAAAAGTTTACTCCAGCACCCCGACCTTTTCGTCGGCACGCTCACGGAAAAGCTGCTCACGTTCGCGCTCGGTCGCGGCATCGAATCGTCCGACGCGCCCGCCGTCCGCAAAATTATCCGCGACGCGCAGGCCAATGATTACCGCTTCTCGTCCCTCATCGTCGGCCTCGTCAACAGCCCGCCCTTCACCCTTAGGAAAGCCGCGAACTGATTGTCCACGAGCGCCACCATTGATGTCTCTGGTAGCTGGGGCCGCTGTTGAAGCTGGCAGGACTTGGGCAGGCGGCCTGGGAATCGGGATGAGTTGAGGCAGGTCGGGCTATCTGGTCTCCGCAACTTTATAGCCCAGCAACGGAAGCATGGTTTCAGCGTACCGTTTTCCCAAATCGCGATACCCTGCCGGCGTGAAGTGCAGGTGGTCGGGCCGACCAGCGCAGCCGTCCGAGGAAACAAAGTGCGCGGTGGAAATCGTCTTGGGCAATTCCGCGATGATCTTGTTCATGCTGGCGCACGCGCCCTTCTGATCCTCGGGCACGAGACCGCCAGCGAGCAACGGCACTTCGTCGGCCTTGAGGTTGAGGTCTTTGATCAGGCCGTCGTAGATGCCTTTGACTTTTCGCGGCCACTCCTTGTCGTTGTTGTTGGACTCGCCCTGGTGCAGCAGGATGCCTTTGATGACGCCGTCCTTTTGCGCCAACTTCGCCACGTCCACCAAGTGCTGATAGGGATTGCCACCGTAGGTCTTGATGATGTTCTTCATCCACGGCGCGGCGTTCGAGGCGTAGGAGTGGTACGTGGTCGGCTCGAATAATTCGATCTTGCAGCCGGCGACCGAGACGTTCACCACGCCAACTTTGATCGCCGGCGGCAGATTGGAAACCAGCGTTCGGCCAAAATAGTCGGCGGGGCAAAGACCCGAGGACGGCCGGCAAAGTGGCGGCACAGCGGGATACCAATTCCCCTGCTTCCGCTCCTGTTTCGGGAAATCCAAGGCGGCGAAGACTTTGAAGCGTTCGTCCACGCCAGCTTTGTCCTGTTCCTCAATGCCGGGAATGCCTTCCATGTTGGACTGGCCGAAACAGAGGAAGATCCAGAAGTTCGTATCCTGCGCAGAAGCATGGACGCGCAGGAAGAACAGTCCGGCCAGCATGAACAGACGCAGTTTTGTCATATCGCAAGTCAGTTGGTTCGTGGCGGCTTGGCCCTCGGGTCGCCCGTCGGGGGCGGTGCGTGATCCGTCGCTGCGGGCGGGCCGAGGATTTCAGTGAAAATCGGTTTCAGGCCATCGGCCCAGATTTGGTAGCCCTTCAAGCTCGGATGCAGCTTGTCCTTCGAGATGCCGTCGAAAAGTTTTCCGTCCTTGTCCGCCAGTTTGTCGTTCACGCTGAGGTAACGAATCTTCTTTCCGTCCGCCATCTTCGCGAGGTTGTCGTTGATTCGGTTGATCGTCGGGATGACCGCCATGCTGTCGTTTCGCGGGAAGAGCGCCGTGAGAATGATGACGGCGTTCGGAGCCTTCTGCTGGCAGGTGCTCACGAGCGCCTTCAAGCCCCGCGTGATGTTCTCCACCTTCGCGTCGCCGCCGGGAACGCTGCCGACGTTGTTGATGCCCGCGAGGACGACGATGAGCTTCGGATCTACTCCGTCGAATTCGCCGTTCTCCACGCGCCACAGAATGTTTTCGATGTTGTCCGCGCCCCAGCCGAAGTTCCCCGCGTTCCAGCCGAAGAAATTCGTGTTCCAGTTCGCGAGGAAATCCGGGTAGTCGGTCGCGCCCCAGCGCCGCGTGATCGAGTCGCCAAGGAAGTAAACATCGATGCCGCCCTTCTTCGCCTTCTCGACGAGTTGCTCGTGGGCGATCTGCGAGTTGCGGTCCGTCCTCGGCGCGGCAATGTCTGCTGGCCGACCGAAACCGCCGGCGGGTTGGGCACTGGCGACATCAATGCACAGCGCCGCGATAAACATGGCGGCGATGAATTGCATCGGGCGGATCATTTGACGGTAGCAGCTTTCTTCGCCTCGGCGATCACGGCGTTGAATGCAGGCTTGAGTTGGTTGTTGCCGTCGAAGAGCAGCGGTTTGCCTTGAGCGCGCCAGGAGTTCGCATCGTTCACGCCCCAGAAGGTGACGAGCTTCACGGAGTCGCGGTGTTTCACGAACGCACGGAAAATTCCCGCGTAGGCGTCGGCCAGTTTATTGTCAGCGTCACTGACGAGGCCGCCTTGCGTGGTCGCGGCGTTGTTGGCGATGTCCGCGCCGAAACCGCGCTGGCCGCCCGCCGCGCTGTTCACGTCGAGTTCGGTGATGTGAATGGGCAGGCCGAGTGTCGCGATTTCCGTCAGCGACTGGTCCATCGTGTCGAAGCTTGTCGAGACCTTGAGATGCGACTGCGAGCCGATGGCGTGGACGGGCACCTTCTGCGCCTGGAGTTCCTTGATGAGCGCGATGAGACGCTTGCGCTTGGCCGGGTTCTCCAGCCCGTAATCGTTGTAGCGGAGAATCGCGTTGGGGTCCGCCGCATGGGCGAATTGAAACGCCTTGGCGATGAAGTCCGGCCCGATGATCTCCGACCAAAGCGAGTTTCGCAGAACGCTCGTGCCCTGGCCGTCGGCGAGGGCTTCGTTGACGACATCCCAGACTTTGATCCTGCCCTTGTAACGGCCCACGATGGTGTGGATGTGGTTGCTCATGCGCTGGAGCAGCTCGTCGCGCGACGCCCGCGGACCGGCGTAGCGACCAAAGCCGCCGCCAAAGCCAGGGCCAAATCCTCCGCGTCCGAAGCGGTTGGTCGCGGCGGCATTGGTGTTGGCGTTCGCGACGACGACGGGCGGGGTGTTGGTAACACCGGGCGGCGGCGGGTTCGTTCCAGCGAACACCCAGTTGGGCGTCTGGCTGTGCCAGACCAGCGTGTGCCCGGCGACTTCCATCTTGTTGCTGAGGCCGAAGTTCACCAGCGCATCCGTCGGGCCGAAGTCGTAGCCGTCCTGGCCTTCGCGAGGATGAATCATCTGCCACTTCGTGTCGTTCTCGGCGACGATCTGGTTAAAGTGCTGCTTGAGCAGGGCCACGTCCGCCGCGTTTTGCTCTGCACCACGACGGAACCCCGCGCCGCCCGTCACCATGCTGCGATTGACCGCCGTGCCGATGGTAAAATGATCCTTGAAGGCGTCTTTCAGCGTGACGGGTGCGTCTGCGGACCACGCGGTCGAGACGAAAGCAAGAAGCAGTGCCGCGAACAGGCCGGATCGGAACTGGCGGTTGGAGTTGGGAAGTTTCATTTGGCTCGGGTGCTTTTTGTCGCAGCTGGTTTCTCAGGGCGACTGTTTGATCCGAACATCCTTCAACGGCGCGCCGGCCTTATCCAGCAGCCGCATGGCACCCTGCCAACTGTTCTGTTCGTTGGTGACCTTGAAGATCATGACGTTGACGCCTTTCTTCAGTGTGACCCGGCCCTTGTCCGCGTCGAGCATGAGCGGGCGTGCCTCGGTGAACGCGTAGATGTCCACGCCGTTGAAGTAAATGCGTCCTTGATCGTTACTCGCCACCGCCACGATGACGTCGGGCGTCTCCTTCTCGCATTCGATGTAGGTGACCATGAAACCCGCGGCGTGGTCGTTGATGGACTTCAGGGTTTCGTCGAAGTCGAAGTAATTGGTGGTGGCGGCGACGTTTCGCCAGGTCAGTTCTTTCCCGCCGACTTTGACCTTGTCGTCGGCCTTGGGGCGAAGCGCAGCCTCGTTCGGAATCTGGTCCTTGAGCAACGCCTCCGCGCAGGTTTCGCCGTCGCGGATTGCGATAGGCGCGAGCATCACCCAGTCGCGGATGTAGCCTTCGGCGTCGGGTTTGAGGGCCTCGGCCGCGCCGGCCTTCGGCATCAACAACCCCAGCACGGCGGCAGTTCCAATGGTGAGGATGACTTTTAGCATGATCATTTGAATGTGTGAGTCAGGTTGTGGAAATACTTCCGGCCTAGGCCGAGTTTTGGACAGGAAAATTCGGGAAATCTTCGCCGCCGTAACCCGAACACACCAGGCTGGGCGTATGAGATCGGCGTGTCAGTCGAATCGGACGATTGACGTGCCGCTGTGAGCAGCCAACGATACGCCCATGCCGCCGCGCGCCATCATCGACACCAACGTGTTCCTGAGCGCGCTCTGGTCCACCCAAGGCGCGGCGTTTGAAGTTTTCGCCGAACTCCGGCTTGGGCGCTGGCAGATGGTTTTGAGCAATCACCTTCTGTTCGAGTACGAAGAAGTGGGCAAACGCCACGCCGGCGAAATGGGACTCACGCTGGAGGACATCGATGCCGTGCTGGATGCCCTCTGCACCACCGCCGAGCAACGCCAACTGGAACCTGATTGGATTCCCCGCCTGACTGATCCGGATGACGAACCGCTCCTGCAACTGGCCGTCGAAAGCCGGGTGCCAACCATCGTCACGCACAACGAGCGGCATTTGAAGCCCGCCCGGAACTTTGGTATAGAAGTGCTGACACCGGCCGGGTTTCTGGCCACACTGAGAAGAACGACATGACAACCATTCAAGCGCAGGTGCCCGAACCGCTGGCCCGGCAGGTCGCCGAACTCGCCAAGCAGGAAAACGTGAGCCTGGATCAGATCGTGAGCATCGCCCTCGCCTATCAGGTCTCCGCCTGGCGCAAGCGCGACACCATGTCCGAACGGGCCAAGCGCGGCAGTTGGGAGAAGTTCGATCAAGTGATGTCCAAAGTGCGCGACGTGCCGCCGCTGCCCGGCGACGAGAAGTAGGTGACGAGAGGCGCCAAACGGTGGACAGCCAGCAGACCCTCTCTGGGCACTCCGTTTGTTTCAGTATTTAAGTTTTTGGGAATACGGGAAGGCTTACATCATGGAGAATCTGGTGGTGACGGTTGAGGATTGAGCGGGCGCGAGACACCAAACCCAAAGAGTTTATGCCATTGAACAGCAATCGAACTCGAACAGAGAGTTTTTGCCCAACGAGAAAGAGTAAAGAGCTTGAAAACAGTGCCCGAGACGCCATCAAGCAAGTGCTGAGGCTGTCGACTATTGTTCGCCCGTTGAAGGAATTGCTGCTTCGTCACTTACTTTGGCAAATCACGACCGCACACGGAAAATACCGGACTCGATTTCGGTCTGCCGGTGTGTGTGCCGACAAAAGGCACGAAGCAAAAATCCATCACGAACATGTCTTCCCGCTCGAAGAACTTATCCAAGAGCTGATTGAAAATGCCAACTCTGCGGACAGCGTCATTGACGAGGTGTTAAGAAAGGCGATTGGGTGCGTGGTCACTGAGGACGAACACAAGCGATTGAAGGCAGGCGCGAAAGGTTGGAAGCGTTACGCAGAGGCTAGGGATGGAGTCATTCCTGTTCACGATATGTCGTCTGACCAAAGGAAGTGGAAAGTTTCGCGAGAAGGAAACATCGACGACGATGCCGCTTCGTTAAAGGGGACTGGAACTGAGCCGACCCGACCTCGCGCTCGAATCAAGAGCGATTCTGTCAGGGTATTTGAAAATTGAAGAACCGGTGGCCTGCTCCCCTTAAATTGATCCACATGTTATGAGAGTTTCCGGGCGGCGAAGCCGCCCGGGAAAACTCAGCATGAAACGTAAACGACACCGTC
>JAYVQC010000221.1:0-51019 GCA_043757045.1 Akkermansia sp.
GGAGGCAGGCCTGCTTGAGTTGCGCGGCCCTCACCCTTCCGCCGGGCTGGTCGCCCGGCGGCAAAGGCCAGTGGCCTGTGCTACCCGCACTGAATTTTCAGACAGGCTCGAAGGGCGTAACCATCTTCACCCGCACCCCTCGTCGTCATACGTTGCGGCGGACAGGAATGTCCGCGCGCTGGCTACGAAAAACATTTTCCGCCCGGTGATTGCGCTCGCGCCGTGGAAAAATTCTTCGCTACCGTCGCTCCTTCATGAATGAAACCACGCCGAGCAAACGCTGGCTCGTTCTCGCCGCCGCTTTTCTCGGCTGGATGTTCGACGGCATGGAGATGGGCATCTTCCCGCTCGTGGCGCGGCCCGCGCTTCAGGAGATGCAGACGGCGGCGCACATCGTGGACGAGCAGTTCGTGCAGCTCTGGATGGGGCGCATCACCGCCATGTTTCTCCTCGGCGCGGCGGGTGGTGGACTGGTCTTCGGCTGGCTCGGCGACCGCATCGGGCGCGTGCGCGCGATGTCCGCAAGCATTCTCTGCTACTCGCTGTTCACCGGACTGACCTACTTCGCGCACACGCCCTGGCAGTTGGGCGGGCTGCGCTTCATTGCCGCGCTCGGCATGGGCGGCGAATGGTCGCTCGGTGTGGCTCTGGTCATGGAAACGTGGCCGAAAGAAAAACGCCCGCTCATGGCCGCGCTCATCGGTGCGGCGGGCAACCTTGGCTACGTCGTCATCGCCACGCTCGCGCTGTTTTTTCCCGTCACCAAAGATTCCTGGCGCTGGGTGATGATGGTGGGCGCGGCTCCGGCGCTGCTGACGTTTTTCATCCGCCTCTTCGTACCGGAATCCGAACGCTGGCGCGAGTCAGTGCAAAAGTCCGGCACGGCGAAACCATTGCGGGAAATTTTCTCCGGGCCGCTGCTCAAACCTACGTTGCTCGCCATCGTCTTCGCGTCGGTGGCGCTGATCGGGACGTGGGGTTCCATTCAATGGCTGCCGCTCTGGGGCGATCAAATGGCCGGCGCGTCGCATCCCCGGGCGAAGGCCTTCACGCAACTGCTCTCCGCGCTCGGCGCGGTCCTCGGCTGCCTCATCGGTCCGTGGCTCGGGCAGAAGTTCGGACGCCGTCCGACCTACGCCGCGCTGTGCTTCGCGTCGCTGCTGGTGTGCGCGTATCTTTTTCGATTTGTGCACGGCTACGGTGGCGAGTTTTTGTTCATGGTCTTTCTCGCCGGCGGCGTGACGGCCTCGTTCTACGGCTGGCTGCCGCTGTATTTGCCGGAACTTTTTCCCACGCGTGTGCGCGCCACGGCGCAAGGCGTGGCGTTCAATTCCGGCCGCATCCTCGCCGCGCTCGGCGCGTGGCAGATGGGCGAGTTGATGAACTTCTTCGACAAGAGTTATGCGAAGGCCGGCGCGACCATCACGCTGATTTACGTGGTGGGAATGCTCGTCATCTGGCTCGCGCCCGAAACGAAGAACCGTCCTCTGCCCGAGTGACCGCTGGCCCCGTCGCCCGGTGGCGCTGATTGTGGGCCGCGCGGAGTGGATGAACAAATTGTCATGCCGCCGTTCATGCCGTCGTCACTTTTCGGCCACACCCTGCCCGGACTATGGCAATTCCAAATCAACGGCGCGTCCGGCTCGCGCTGGCGGCACTGGCGTTTTCCCTGGGCTGGTTTCCAACGGACTCGTCCGCCGCGCCGCCGCGCTACGATCACGTCGTGATCGTCGTGGAAGAAAACCGGACCGTGGAGCAAATCATCGGCGATCTGGTCAACGCGCCGTACATCACGAGCTTGGCCACGGGCGGCGTGTCCATGTCTTCCATGTTCTCCATCGAGCATCCGAGCCAGCCGAATTACCTCCAGCTTTTCTCGGGCGGAAACCAGGGCGTGCTGGATGACAATTTGCCGCTGAATTTTTCCACCACGCCGACGGCCAATTACCCTTTCACGACGGCCAATCTCGGCGCGGAAATTATTGCGGCCGGCTTCACCTTCGCGGGCTACAGCGAGCAACTGGAGGCGGCGGGCGCGACGGATTACGCCGATTACGATCCGCACACCGCGACCGCTCCCGGCGTCTCGTATCGGCGCAAGCACAACCCGTGGGCGAACTGGGTGGCGAAAGTTTCGCCCGTGCCGGCCAATCAACTCATTGGCACCGTGAACCGCGCCTTCACGCAATTTCCGACGAACTTCAACTTGCTGCCCACCGTGAGCTTCATCGTGCCGAACCAATTGCACGACATGCACGACGGCTCGCGCAAAATGGGCGACGACTGGCTGGCCGCGAACCTCAACGCCTACGCCGTCTGGGCGCGCACGAACAACAGCCTGCTCATCATCACCTGGGACGAGGACGACTATAACCAAGACAACCAGATCGCCACGGTGTTGCACGGCGCGAATCTCCGCAACGGCACCGTCGCGGGCGGGACGTGGACGCTGCATCACTTGCTCCGCACGCTCGAGGACATGTATGGCACCACGCACGCCGGCTCCGCCGCGCAGACGCGCGCCATCGTTGGGCCGTTTGTCACCGATCCGACGGTGGCGGTGGCAACCTTTCAGCAGGGCTTGAACGGCTACGCGAGCGCGCGCGACACGCAGCTCTGGCAGGAATTTCCCGACACCAACTACGCGACCAACCAGGATTTGACGGCCGACCTCGACACGGGCGCGGCGGCGGGAAATCAAATCGCGCAAGTGCTCGTCCGTTTCGACAATTTGTTCGGGGCGGGTGTGAACCAGGTGCCGGCGAACGCCATCATTCATTCCGCGAAATTGATCTGCCAGACGCCAATGAACGTGACCGGCACGGACTTCGACTCGAACGACACGTTCCGTTCGCACCGCATGATCCTGGACTGGACCGACACGGCGACGTGGAACAGCACGGGCGGCGGCATCAGCGCGAATGACGTGGAGGCCGCGACCACGGCGTCTTTCTCCGCCGTGCCGGACGTGGCCGGCGGGCCGACGATTTTCGATGTCACGGGCGATGTGGAACTCTTCAAAGCCGGCACGGCGAACCGCGGTTGGGTCATCCGTCCGTCGAGCAGCGGCACGGGCGATGGCTGGACTTTTCGCTCCAGTGATTACGCGACGAACGCGGCGCTGCGGCCCGCGCTGGAAATTGTCTATTCGCTGCCCACGCCGTATTCGATCTGGGCGGCCGCGCGCGGGCTGACGGGTTTGAACAACGCTTTCACCGCCGATCCTGATCGCGACGGCGCGAACAATCTCACGGAGTTCAGTTACAACTTGAACCCGCTCGTGGCGGACGCGCGGCCCGTGACGCCGACGGGGACGAACGGATTGCCCGCCGCGAAATTTCTACCGAACGTGTCGAACGGAATTCTGGAAGTGGACTTCATCCGTCGCAAAGGCACGAACGCCGTCGGACTCAGTTACTCCATCCAGTTCTCCGGCAACCTGACGACGTGGGTGAACGGACAGACGCCGACGGTGACGAGCGTGAACGCGGAGTGGGAGCGCGTGACCGTGCGCGACAGCGTGGGCGGCCCGAATGCGCGCCGCTTCGCCCGCGTGGTGCTGGGGTTGCAACCGTGAGTTGAGTGACGAAGCGCGGACTTCAGGGCGAGGCTCCGTGCGCCCGTCCACCGGACGGTGCGAATCCAAACAAAAATCCCAAACTCCAAGACGCCTCCTGACGTTGGGAATTTGGGATTTCTGAACTGGGAACTGGTTCAGGCCGTCTCTGGCTCGGCGTCTTCCGCGGTGCTTTCCTTCGGCTCGGGTTCGTTCCACCCGCCGCGTTCACCGAAGCGGGTGCGGGCGGCGTGGCCGCCTTCTTCCAGTTCGCGCTGCGCGTGTGCGGAGTAGCGCGTCCAGGGAATCGCGAGCAGGCGCTCCGCTTCAATGGGTTGGCCGCTGATTTCGCACAGGCCGTAGGTGCCGGCGCGGATGCGATCCAGCGCGGCGTCAATTTCGTACATCGCATTCTGATCCGAGGACAAAATGCTCAGTGCGAAGTCGCGATCAAATTCATCCGTGCCCGCGTCGGCCATGTGCAGGCTGAAGGCCTGCTGCTCCTCGCGCGCGATTTCGTTTAGAGCGCTCTTGCGCTGGCCGAGCTGCGCGCGGCAGACGATAAGGGCGTCGTAATGCTCCTGCCACTCCGGCGGGATGCGGACGGGCGCGTGGGTTCCGTTTCCTCCTCCGAGGATTTGCGAGGTCGTAGCTTTCGTGTGCGGCTTCATTCAGTTGCAAATGGTTCGGCATAAATCTGCCGGTGCTGAAGGCACACTCGTTCAACAACTCATGGACGGGAAATTTTTTCGTCGATGTCAGCCGATGCACGGTACCTCCAAGCGCGCGACATTGGGGAGGTCAGCGCGCGCGTTGTCAAAATCAAAGCGTGCGCGCGGCGGAAGAAACTTCTTGCACTGCGCCGAGCGGCGACGGCGTGGTCCGGCGATAGACGCGGATTTGAAACGGTTTCTCGCGGTCGTACTGGCTCAGCATTTCCGGCAGGCGCATCAGCACCCACGGCTGCTGCGTGTTCGCGCCGTTCTTGGTGAAGACCACATCGTCCGCGATGAACACGCACATGTGCAGCGCCTGGTTGTTCGCGCTGGTGAGCATGAGCAGATCGCCGAAGCGCCGCGACTCGTCGCGCACGCGCGCGTAATCGGCGTCGAGAACTTTCTGCGTGTACTCGGGATTGAAGAAACTGTTGTCCGGCGTGGTGTTGAAAAAATTCATCGAGCTCCAGAAACAGTCCTGACGCGCGATGTCGCGGTGGTGCGGGTTGGGATAAGTGTAGAGCCGCAGCCGCGCGAAGGGCGGGAGGAGATACGAGAGGTTGAGTGTGGAGCCTTCCGGCACCCGCGTCATGGACTCGATGAGCGGACGATACTCACGCGCGGGTCCGAGTGGCCCCCAGTATTCCATCAGCTTGTCCACGTCGGTGTCGGGGCCAACGCGCAGCTTGGCGACGAAGGTGGAGACACGCCACAGGCACTTGATGATGTTCCTGGTTTCCTCCGGCGTGGAGAGCGCGGCAAACGTCGGCGCGTCCGCAAAGCACAGCCCGTCGTCCTGCTCGTACGTCAGGTTTCGCACCAGCGCGATCTTCTCGTGCGACAGACCGCAGTCGGCAAACCAGTCGTCAAAACCGTCCGCGCGGAAACGGAACGGCGTGGCCTGGAGCACGTTCTCCGGGTTTTGGCCGAGCAGTTGGTAGAACTTTTGCCGCGTGGTGGGACTGAGGCTCACCACGACTTCGGGCGTCGGCTGGAGCACGATGTTGCGCGACGAGAATTGCCAGTGGGCGCGGTTCGTCAGCCACGCGCGGGTGGGTTCGGGGAAATCAAAGGCGGCGAACACGTCGAGCAACTGCTGCTCGGTCTGGTTCCGGAAAATCCAGAGCGTGCGCGGCGTGGTGCGGCTGAAGTCGTTCGTGAAATACTCCTCGGGGCGGTCGAGCGCGATGGGCGTGTATTCGAGCCGGCCCCACGGCGCGTTGGTGCTGGTGACAATGATGGAAGATTTATTGGCGCGTTCGCCGAGATGTTTCCACGCCAGCCCGCGTCCCGGCCAGAACAAGGCTTGGAGCAACAGCATGAGCACCATGCCGGCACCGACGAGGACCACCTTGGACAGCCACGCCGCCCGCTCCGGTGGAGATGCGGCGGTGTTCTTGCGATTCGGACGTTTCAATTCATAGGGCGGAAAGTTTTTTGCGGGCTGTCCGGCCGCAAAGAAATTCCAAGTGCGTGACTAGTGACGAGGCGGCGGGAGAAAAGTTAAAGAATAAATTCCGCCAACACTGGAAATTAACTTGGCGGATATTTTTCCGGCGCTGTTCGAGGACACGCGGCGCGCGTCAGGATATGTCCTTCGTCGTCTTATTTTCTTCCCGCGTCCACAACACCGAGGCCGCCGCGATCCCACCGAGCACCGCGCACGCGCCCCACAACAGCCCGGGCGATCCGGCGTGCAATCGGACGCCCGTGCTGGGTCCGACCGTGAGGGCCAGCGCCCAGACGAGGCCATACATGCCCATGTAGCGTCCGCGCAATTCCGGCGGCACGCCGTCCACGATGAGCGCGGAGGCCAGCGGCATGGCGATCATTTCGCCGATGGTGAAAATGATGACGACCAGCATCAGCGCGGGCAGGTTCAAGGCCCAGACGTTGAGCATGAAACCAAAACCGATGAGCAGATAACCGACGGCAATCGTCGCGCGCTGCGGCAGGCGGCGCGTGCGCATGGTGAGCGGCAGTTCGAGGAGAATGATCATCACGCCGTTCAGCGACATGAGCAGGCCGTACGTCGCCTTGCTGATGCCCGCCGACGTGACGTGCAGGCTGAAGGTGGAACTCATTTGCAGAAAAATCAGCGCGATGGCGAACTGTGCGAGCAGCAGTTTGTGAAACCGCCGGTCACCCCGCATCACTCGCCACGCCGCCGACCATTTCGCCGACTTGCCGTCCGCGCGCAACCCGTGCGGCAGCAGAAACCACGCGACCAGTCCAAACATGGCCGACGTGATCGCGTCGCCGATGAACAGCCACTTGAAGGAATAGCCCGCGAGAAATCCCGCCGTGGCCGGGCCGAAGGCGAAGCCCGCGTTCAGCGCCCAGCGCAGCGCCGCGAAGGCCGTGATGCGCTGTTCCGGCGTCACCACGTCCGCGAGCAGGGCCGTGCTCGCGGGGCGATACAACTCCGTGGTCAGGCCCGTGAGCGCGGTCAGCATCATCATCGCGGGGAGCGATTCCGCCTGCGAGAGCAGCAGCATCGAGACGGCGGACGAGAACATGGAGAGCGCGATGGTTTTGCGCCGCCCGATTTTGTCCGTGAGATAACCGCCGGCCAGCGACGCGATGAAATGCCCCAGCCCGTACGACGTGAGCGTCCACGCCGCCGCCGCCGTCGCGTCCTGGATCGAAAAACCCCGCGCGCGAAAATGATCGCCCGCGTAGATGGTGAGGAACGGCATGACGAACGAGCCGAAGCGATTGATGAACGTGCCGAGGTAGAGCAGCCACGCCGCGCGCGGGAGTTCGCGCAGGCTCTGGATCAGGCTGGGGTTTTGCGCGGTCATGTGGGACTGTGAAATTTGTTGGCCGCTTGATGATTCGGACACCCGCCCTCACCCCGGCCCTCTCCCCCGAGGAGAGGGAGCACGGCACTCAGCCTCTCCCTGGTAGAGTGTGCTCGACTCGACGAGAGCTGAATGACTTTCCCCCTCTCCTCGGGGGAGAGGGCCGGGGTGAGGGCGAGTCGAGATAACGACAGCGGCGCAACAAACGACAAGACCGCTTCCTGTTTCCGCATTTCAGCATTTCCCCATCGCATCGCCCATGCGCGCGTACAACTCCACGCGCCGTGACGACTGCTCCAACAAATCTTCCGCCAGCCGCACGCGCCCGCGCTCGAAAAGCGTGATGGTCGAGGAGCCGCCGAACTTGAAGAATCCTTTCTCCGCGCCCTTCGCCACGCGCGCGCCGGGCCTGAAGGTATAATCCCAGCTCCCCACGCACGTCGCGCCCACCTCGAACATCAGCACGGTGCCGAAGCGCTCGGATTCGATGGCCGTCACCGCGCGTTTGTTC
This sequence comes from Akkermansia sp., assembly GCA_043757045.1. Lineage (GTDB taxonomy): Bacteria > Verrucomicrobiota > Verrucomicrobiia > Limisphaerales > SIBH01 > JANNGC01. Next base: position 7,588 of record JAYVQC010000221.1, read on the forward strand.
TCCGTGAAGATGCGGATGTTCCGTCGCAAGGCGATGGGATTCACCGAGTAGAGCGGCCCGTTGATCAGGCGCGGCGCACCGGGCACGCCCGCCACGGGAAAATGAAAGCGGTGATAATCCACCGGACACAACCGCGACAATACCATCGTCCCCTCGCGAAAGCGCGCGGCCAGCGCGTCGTCTTGCAGCAGCGAACGCAGGTTGAAGAACGCGCCCTTCACGAAGATGCCGTCCATCTTCGACACGTCCTGAAAACCCAGATGCCGCCCGTCCGCCGGGAACACGGCGATGTTCTCCTCCGCGTTCACAGGCCGCGCCTCGGACTTCAACTTGCGAAAGAAAAATTCGTTGAACGTGCGATAGGACTCCGGCGCGGCGGCGAACTCCGCCGTGTTCACGCGATAGTGATGGATGAACGGCGCGACTTTCGCGCGGCTCCGCGCGCCGTCCATGCGCCAGCCGTACCACTGCGAGAAGACGCTGCGCTTCACGAGCGCGTGCAGCGCGAGCCGACCGAGTGGATTCGCGTAGGTAAAACGCAAAAACTGATCGCCATAGACCTCCTCGGTCTCGACGCGCTGCGTGTAACGATTGAAATACTGAACCAACTCCACGGGCATGGGCGTGAGCAGAAAGCAGAAAGTGGAAAACAGAAAGCAGAAATGAGAACGGAGGCCGGATCTCATTTCTGCTTTTGCAGGCTGCTGCGCGGGGCGCCCGCCCGGCGTGATTCACTTCACTACCGGGCGCAGCACGAGCTTGCGGTAGTCCACGTCCGTGTGATCGCCTTGCAGGTAAATGGGGCCGGGCTTGAATTCATCGGACCACAGCGCGCCGCCGGTGCAGCCGAGCACGGGCTGGTTATCAATCGTCTTCACGCCGTTGTGGATCACGGTGAGGTGACGGTTCACCAGCGTGATGTCGAAGGTCTGCCATTCGCCGGGCGGCTTGGAAACGTTCTCGCTCGGCAGGAGACGGCTGTAGAGCGCGCCGCAGTTGTGGTTGTCGTTCTTCTTGCCGAAGGAGTTCGCGACCTGGATTTCGTAAATGCCGCGCAGGTAGATGCCGCTGTTGCCGTTCGTCGGTACGCGGAACTCGACCTGGAGATTGCAGTCCTCGAACTCGCGCACCGTGCGGAGATTCGCGTAGCTCTTTCCCGGCTGCACCACGTTGCGAAGCAGGCCGTCCTCGACTTTCCACGCGCTGGGTGCGTTGCCCAGCGTCTTCCACCCGATCAAGTCCTGACCGCTGAAGAGGGAAATGGGTTCGCCGAATTTCACCTTCGCCAAATCCGGCGCGGCGGGCACGGGAGGAATGCGCTGGCCGGAGAAGGTCGCGGCCCGACCGCTCGCCTTGCCTTCGTCGTCCGTGGTGGCGGTGGTGAGGTTCAATTTATCGCCGTCGCGTTTGGCGGTGATCGTCTCGGTGGTTTTCTTCACCACCGTCTTGCCCGCGGCGTCGCGCTGACGTGTCTGGCTCACACGGGTGACCACGAGCGAGTCGCCCTCGACCTTCGTGGTCGTGACCGGCAGCACGCTGCCGCCGCCCCAAAGGATGCTGCCCTTCAATTCGCCGTTCGTTTCGATCACGCCGAGCCAGCCCGCGCCTCCGTCAGGAATGGTCAAGGCCCAGCGGCCGAGGAAGGGATTGTCCGCCGCGAAAACTGGCGTGGCGAGAATGGTAAGGGCCGCGAGAGTGGCGAGCGTCTTGGTGAGCGAAAGAGTTTTCATAAATGCGTCACTCACTGACGCCGCCGGACGGCGTGGGCATTCATGTTTGCTGAAGCCTCCCCGTAGCGGTGTCTCGGCAGAGCGCCGTCATCTGAAGTTTGGGTGTTTGCCCAAGGGAGGGAGCGCCGAGCATTGCTCGGCAAGATCGCGCCGGCCCCGGGCCAAATGCCGAGCAATGCTCGGCGCTCCTCTTTTGGCATGGCGGCGCTCTGCCGAGACGCCGCTACGCCTTCAGCTTGCGCTCCAGAATTTCACCGACGACGCCGGGGTTCGCCTTGCCCTTGCTCAACTTCATCACCTGGCCTTTGAGCGAATTCAGCGCGGCGACTTTGCCGGCTTTGTAATCGGCGACGGGATTTGGATTCGCGGCGATGGCGTCGTCGCAGAATTTTTCAATCGCGCCGGTGTCGCTGACTTGGGCGAGTCCCTTCTCCTGCACGATGGCGGCGGGCGCTTGGCCGGTGTCGAACATCTCGGCGAAGACCTGTTGCGCGGCGGCGTTGCTGATCGCTTTGCTTTCCACCAGCGCCACGAGTTCGAGCAGCATCTCGGGTTTGAATTTCAATGTCGCCAAGGTGGTGAGAGTCACGTCACCGGACTCAATGCCCATCGCGGATTGCTCGGCGCGCTCGGCGGTGTTCGCCTCGGTGATCTTCGCGCGCAAATTATTGATGACCCAGTTCGCCACGGCCTTCGCCGCCTTCGTCTGCTTCGAGAGACCCTCGAAATAATTTCCCAGCGGCACGTCGTCCACGAACGTCTGCGCGTCCTGCGGCGGCAGTTGATACGCGGTGATGAAACGCTGCTTGCGCGCCAGCGGCAGCTCGACGACGCGCGTCTGCACCTCGGCGATCCACGCGTCGGTCGGCTGGAACGGCATCAAGTCCGGCTCCGGCAGGTAACGGTAGTCGTGCGCGTTTTCCTTCGTCCGCATTTCTTCCGTGATGCCCGCGAGGTCATCCCAACGGCGCGTGGACTGCATGAGCTTTCCGCCCTTTGAAACGACTTCAATCTGGCGCGCGATCTCGTACTCCGCCGCGCGGCGCACGCCGGAGAAGCTGTTCATGTTCTTGATCTCGATCTTCGCGCCGAGTTCCTGCTGGCCCTTGGGCCGCACGCTCACGTTCACGTCGCAGCGCACCATGCCCTTCTCCATGTCGCAGTCGCTGACGCCGCCGTAGATGAGGATGTCCTTGAGCGCGTTGAGATAGGCGTACGCCTGATCCGCGCTGGTCAACTCGGGTTCAGAAACAATTTCAAGGAGCGGCACGCCGGCGCGGTTGAAATCTACGCCGCTGTTCCGGTCGAAGTGAAAATTCTTGCCCACGTCTTCCTCAATGTGCGCGCGCGTGATGTTCAAGCGCGACAGGCCGCCGTTGAATTCAAACTCCACGTAGCCGTTCTTCGTGCTCGGCGCGTCGTATTGGGTGACCTGATAATTCTTCGCGACGTCGGGGTAGAAATAATTTTTGCGGTCGAACTTGGCAAAGCGCGGAATCTCGCAGTTCAGCAGCAGGCCCGTGAGCACGGTGAGCCGCATGGCCTCCTCGTTCGCGACCGGCAGCACGGCGGGCATTCCGAGGCAGACGGGGCAGACGTTGGTGTTCGGGTCCGCGCCAAACGAGTTGGCGCAGCCACACCACATCTTCGATTTTGTTTTGAGCTGGACGTGTGTTTCCAGCCCGAGGACGGCTTCGTATTCCATAAACGGCGGCGGAGTTTTAACCACGGATGCAAAAGGATGAACACGGATTTTTCATCCACCCGCTCCGCTCGTCGTCTTCCGTCGCTGTCGCCAGGCTTCGAGTTGGATCAGCACGTTGGCGAGCGTGATGAGTCCGCCGCCGAGGAGCAGCGCGTGGGTGAAGTGCTCGTTCGCGTATTGGATGCCCGCGAACACCGAGAGCCAGCCCGGCAGGAAGGCCGCGAACACGGACGTGAAGAGCGGTTCGACGCAATAAATCAGCCCCGCCTCGGTCGCGCTGACGTGCGGCTGCCAGTAGTTCATCAGCGAATACGCGGCCAGCGTGCAGGCCAGCGCCAGCGCGCCCACGAGCACCAGCACGGGACCAGAACTGTAGGCCGTGAGAATTGCGCGCGGCGTGGGCGCGGTGAGCAGCGCGATGGGCATGATGAGCACGGCGATGGCGGCGAACATGACGACGGTGAAATTCGCCACGCGATTGGCGGCGTAGCGCGGACGTTCGAGCCAGAGAATTTGTGCGGCAAAGAAGAGCGCGGAGAGAATCGTCTCGGCCTCGCCGCGTCCGAGTTTTAGACCACTCAGTTTGAAACCGGTGAGGATGGCCATGCCCCAGAGCACGAGCAGCGTGGCCGCGATGATGAACGGCCCGGGCAGCGCGCGGCGGCGCAGCGCAACCCAGAGCGGGATGAACAGGCAGGTGAATTGCGTGAGGAACGCGGAGGTCGAGGCGGCGGTGTGCGCGAGTCCGTCCATCTGGAAGAGAATGCCCAGGCCGCCGAACACGCCGAGGCCGAGACCTTGAGAGATTTCGCAGCGCGTGAGCCGGCGCAGCGTGCGGATGGAAAACAGCGCGATGAGAATTCCGGCAATTCCGAAACGCGCCACGGTGGCGAGCGCGGCGAGGAAAAAATCCGGCGGATTCGGCACGAGCTTTTCCTGCACGAGCCAGATGGCTTTCACGAGCGGAAAGCTGGTGCCCCAGATGAGCGTGGCGAAGACGAGCCAGAGGCAGGCGCGCAGATGCTTCGAGGGATCGCGCGCGGCGAGTTCTTGGCTCATGGTCTCAGGTGGGAGCGGTCGCGCGGCGACCGTAGTTGGGAACTGACCGGCCTCGCAGCGAGGGACCTTCCCCCTTGCTCTCCGGGTGAGATTAACGCGCTTTTAGTTTGGGCGGGCCATTTTTGCCGCAGAGACGCAGAGGCGCAGAGGCGCAGAGAGGGAAAAATATTGTCCTCTACCTCTCTTCTTCTCTCTGCGCCTCTGCGTCTCTGCGTTAAATTTTTTTCCACCACAACATAGCCTCAGCTTTCCGCCGGCGGATTGGCTTCAGCTTCCAACGCCCGCATCGCCGCCAGCGCCGCCTCGCTCTCGGCCGCGCGCTTGCTCTTGCCGTGGCCGCGTCCGAGTTCGCGGCCCTCGTGCAAGACCGCGCACTCGAAATGCCGGTCGTGGTCCGGTCCGCTCGACTGGGTGACTTGATACTGCGGCGCGGCGTTGGACTTGGCTTGCAGCATCTCCTGCAACTCGCCCTTGGGATTGCTCAGATTCGGCAGCGCGGAAAATTCCCCGAACGAATCGCGAAAGCAGCGCAGCACAAACTGGCTCACCGCCTCGTAACCGCCATCCAGATAAATCGCGCCCGTCACCGCTTCATAGACGTCGGCCAGCGCGGACGGGCGTTCGCGTCCGCCGCTGGCGAGTTCGCCCTTGCTCATGACGAGAAAGTCGCCGAGGCCGAGCGCGCGGCCTTGCTCGCCGAGCGTGCGCTGGTTCACGAGTTGCGCGCGCGCCTTGGTCAGCGGGCCTTCGCCGAAGGCGGGGAAGCGCAGATACAATTCGCGCGTGATGACAATCCCGAGCGCGGCGTCGCCGAGAAATTCCAGCCGCTGATTGTGCTGCACGTTCGCCTCCGCCTCATGCGCGATGGATGAATGCGTGAGCGCGAGCCGGAGCAAACCCTTGTCCTGAAACGTATGGCCCAGGCGGGCTTCGAGCGGCGTGAGGTCGGAGTGGGGCACGGCTTACGGGGCGGTCGCGGTCGCAGGAGCTTCGGCTTCGGCCGCGGGCGCGTCGGGCGCGGGTTCCACACTGGCGATGGGCGCGGCCGGCGCGGCGTTCGGGGCCGCAGGCAATCCGTGTTCCAGCAAATGCGCCACGTCGCGCTGCACTTCTTCGAGCTGGTTCAATTGCAAATCCGGATCGGGAATGGTGAACACGTCGCCGGTCTTCGGCTGTTCGTAGATGAAGATGCGTTTGCCCTCGACGCGGATTTGCTCCTTCACCTTGAGGATGCGTTTGCGCTCCAGCATCACGGCGAGAATGTAGCTCGCGGCGGCGTGCGCGGGATCGTTCACCTCCACGAGTTTGCGGAGCAAGGCCTCGGCGTCGCCCTTTTTAATCGCCTCCACCTGCGGCGGCGGCGCGTGGTATTCGCCATGCCAGCAGGAGATGAAACCCTTCCGGTCGCGGGACTCGGTGAACTGCGCGTCCCAGCATTTCTGACAGACGTCGGTGCGGAGGAAGTCGCGTTTCTCGTCGAACAGAATGGTGTGGTACACCTGCTTGTCCGTGAAGGCCGCATGGCAGGACAGGCAGGCGTGGCCTCGGGACTGGATGTTCCACTCGTTCATTTTGTCCGCGAATTATCGCGGCGGAGCAGGGGAGTGCAACGGGATTTTGGGGCGGGGCAGACGGGAAAGCAGAAAGCAGAAAGCAGAAAGCAGAGAGCAGAAATGCTGAAGAGCGCGTGGAACTTTCCAGCGGCGTCTCCGATTTCAGCTTTCCAGCGTTTCAACTTATGAGCGCTTTATTTGACCCGGATGACATACACCGCCGTGGCGTAGGGCGGGGTGTGCGCCGGGGCTGAAATCCGTGGCCCCATCAGCGTGGTGTGGACTTCACTGCTCGCGGAGTCAGAAAAGTCACGGAAGCACCGTCAGTTGAGCCGAAATGCTCTCCCTGACATCGCCGAGGTTCGTGACGCGGGCAGAATACGTTCCAGCATCAGTTGGCTGCGCATGCAAAATACTGAACACCTTAGAAGTTGCACCGAGGATCGGAATCCCATCTTTGAGCCACTGGAAAGTCAGTGGTTTTGATCCTTTTGCGGAAACACGAAAAATGGCCTTTCGTCCTGAGTTGGCGATGACGGCGCGAGGCTGTGAAACAATACTCGGTGGGACCACCACGGTTATTTGGACGGGCGTGGTTTGTGCGACGGCGAAGCTATTTCGGACCTCCAATTGATAGCTGCCGCGTGCGCTGATGGAGATATTGGGCAAAGAAAGAGTGGGGCTGGTTTGGCCTCGAATCTTTTTTCCGTTTCTCAACCATTGGCACGAAAAAGCGCCCGCACTGACGACATCCACAGCCAAACTAAAATTGGTCTTGGCAAAGACAATTTGAGTTGCAGGCAGAGCGCTAAGCGAAAGGGGGACTGGATAAACCTGAAGCGTTGCAATGCCGCTCGGCGCGTTTCCCTGGGAATTGCTTACGGAGACTGAGTAGTCACCGCTGTCCGAGTTTTGCACAGCAAAGATGGTGTACGTCGCTCCAACAGCGCCCGGTATTGGAACTCCATTCAAGTGCCATTGGTAATCCGGCAGAGGAACTCCGGTTGCGGACACGTTGAAATCAACTCTCTGTCCGACTACGGCGATCTTACTTTGTGGCTGAACCGTGATGGCCGGCGGATACAGCACCCTGAGCACCGCTTGCGCGCTGGTAGCAGAGCCTCGTGAATTGCTCACCACCACATGAAATGCGCCAGCATAACTTGGTTGAACACCGGAATAGGTCACTGAGGCGTTTGTGACACCTTGCTGCAAAACTCCCTTCCAGTACCACTGGTACTTCGGTGCCGGAATGCCACTCGCTACCACGGAAAACGTGACGGAGCCTCCGACTGATACGTCCGCGCTTTGTGGCTGACCGGAAATTGTTGGAGCCAAACGGTAATAAAGTGCTTGAGCGCCTTCCACATCGTCCAATGTTAGGCCATCAAGATTTCCGATTGTGCTGTTCATGAGCGCGTATTCGAATTGCCCCGCTTGGTCCGGATGATCCAACCCCAGGGTGTGACCGAACTCGTGCAATGCAACGCGCCGTAAATCATTGAGAGTCCCACCTCCGGCCGCGATACGCAGGTTGCCGCGATACGAGTTCCATGATTTAGCGATGTTGAAAATGGTGTCACCCTCTGAGCGCCTTGTCCCGTTATACCATCGCGTCGTCACTGCTAGAACACCGCTGCCAAAAGCCTGCCCGTAAACCGTAGAACTGAAAAAAACTTGGTTCACATGGTCCGCATCTGCAGCGGGGCCTTGGCTCAACGTGTACACTGCGAAGTCAACCGTATTGATGTAGCTGTTCCAAGTCGCTAAAGCTCCTTCAGCCACATCATTCCAAGAAGTATTTCCATCAATAAGAAGCACACCGGGCGAACCCAACTTCAAATCCATCCTTACTTGCCCATCAGGCCAAACACTCAGCGGATTCAAAAAATCGTAACCATCCACATGAAGAACGGGCGTAAAAAAAGTAAGGCAGACTAATGCAAACAGGGATGAGGTTTTCGAGAACATGGGGGTTAAATCTCCTTCTTATTGAGCCGTGCGGACATTTTTGATTTGGTCTCTTAATTTGGATTTGAACTCCCCAACCGACAAAGGCGAGCGGTCTGGAGGGATTGAGATTTTGGCGCGCTTCCCTGCAAATTGCGCGCCTTCGCCGGAGCCGATCTCAGCAACGTCTCGAAGAGGTTTTCCGTCATGCATCGTCACGATATCGCGACCAGTTTTCTCATCCTTTCTCAAACCAAACTTCCCGTGAAATACACCAACCACCGGACAAATCTGAGTTCCATTGTTTTCAACGAACAAAATCACGCGCTCGCCCGGACTGAATCGCGGCACACCTGGCACATCCAAGGAAACATCTCCAATCGTGCCGCCGAGAAATTGGAGCGTTAGAATTTTACCTGCGGTGCCCTTAAGGATTTCGTCCGTTTGGAACTCAACCATCGTAAAAATTGCGCGTTTCGTGCCAGTGGTTCGCCACTCGGTTCGTGAGGAAACCATCTTGCCTACGAAGATAAGGTCGGCTTGTTTAGCCATTTCCTCAAAGGACGGCGGAATAACAGTGAGAGCCTTTGCTGCACTGACAAGCATGAAAACGACAATCCATGCCGGAAATATGCGTTTGAACATGCTGGTTTTGTCTCATGCACGTTTATTCCTTATCAAGCTTTGTTCCGCCCAGTGTTTGAAGAAGTGAGGCGGCGGGGCGCATGCCACGTGGGTGTGGCTCGGCGCGGCGCGACGGCTTGCAGCGCGGGCCGTTCCACCTTTGACCGCGTCGTCCTTGGGGCGTGCGCCGTCCGCAAAAAACTTTTTCCAGCCTTGCCACGTTTCCGCCGCCTCGCCGAAAGTCCGCGCTGTAGTGTTGACGCAAACTAAAAGCCCAGGCGCGCGCCCCACGGAAGCTCGCGGCGCGAAAACCCCTTCCGCCGCCGACGCCGCCCTCGCGAAATCGCAGCAGTATCTGTTGAGCCTCCAGCATCCCGAAGGCTACTGGGTCGGCGAACTGATGGTGGACTCCACGCTCGTGTCCGACACCGTGGCCTATCACCACTGGGCGGGCGACATTGACCCGGAGTGGCAGCGCAAGGCGGTCAATCACATCCTCTCCATGCAGTTGCCGGATGGCGGCTGGAACATTTACACCGGCGGCCCGGCCGAGGTGAACGCCACGATCAAAGCCTATCTCGCGCTGAAACTCGCGGGGGTGTCCGTGACCGATCCGCGCATGCTGCGCGCGCGGGAAATCGCCACCAACCTCGGCGGCGTGCCGCGCATGAACACCTTCTCGAAGCTGTATCTCGCGCTGCTCGGACTGTTCCCGTGGAATTACGTGCCGACCATTCCGGCGGAAGTCATCCTGATCGGCAAATGGTTCCACATCAATTTCCACGACATGAGCAACTGGTCGCGCTCGATGCTCGTGCCGCTGTCCATCATCAATCACTTCCAGCCCACGCGCCCCGTGCATGTGGTGATTGATGAGCTGTATCCGCAGGGCTATCACGAGCGCGACCTGGCGCTGGCGCAGGACCCGGAGACCTTCACCTTCCGCAATTTCTTTTTCATCCTTGATGGCTTTTTGAAACTCGTGGAGCAGTACCACCTGCGCCCTTTCCGCAAACTCGCGCTCAAGAAGGCCGAGCAGTGGATGCTGGAACGCTTCGAGAACACCGACGGGCTGGCTGCCATTTTCCCGGCGATGCTGAACTCGCTCATTGCGCTCAAGGCGCTGGGCTACGCGGATGATCATCCCCAAGTCGTGCGCGCCGAGCGGGAGCTAAAGCGGCTGGAGCACGAGACCGAGGACAGCGTGCGCATCGAGCCGTGCTTCTCGCCCGTGTGGGACAGCGCGATTGTGGCCATCTGCCTGCACGAGTCGGGCGTGCCGTCGGACCATCCGGCGTTGAAGAAAGCCTGCTCGTGGATCATGGACCACGAGATTCGTTTTCGCGGCGATTGGAAATACAAGAACCCGGCGGACGTGGAGCCGAGCGGCTGGGTTTTCGAATACAACAATCAGTGGAATCCGGACGTGGACGACACGGCGATGGTGCTGCTCGCACTCCGCAAAATTCCCACGGACGATCCGCAGCGCCGCAAGGAATGCTTTGCGCGCGGCCTAAAGTGGATGATGACTTTCCAGTGCAAGGACGGCGGCTGGGCGGCCTTCGACAAGGACTGCACGAAGAGCCTGCTCGAAAAAGTTCCCTTCGCCGATCACAACGCCATGCTCGATCCCGAGTGCGCGGACATCACGGCGCGCATCCTGGAACTGCTCGGCTACGAAGGCTGGGACGCGGAGCATCAGCAGGTCGGGAAGGCGCTCGACTACGTGCGCGACGAGCAGGAGGAGGACGGCTCGTGGTATGGCCGCTGGGGCGTGAATTACATCTACGGCACCTGGCAGGCGGTGCGCGGCTTGCGCGCGATGGGCCTCGACATGAATCAGCCCTGGTTGCTCAAGGCGCGCGACTGGCTGGAAAGCGTGCAGCACGCCGACGGCGGCTGGGGCGAGCGCTGCAACACCTACGACGATCCGGTTTTCAAAGGACGCGGACCCAGCACCGCCTCGCAAACCGCGTGGGCGGTCATGGGCCTGCTCGCGTTTGGGGACGCGAACCGCGCCAGCGTCCAGCGCGGCATCGAGTATCTCACCCGCACGCAAAATCACGACGGCTCGTGGAGCGAGAACGAAGTCACCGGCACCGGTTTCCCGAAAGTGTTCTACCTCAAGTACGACATGTATCGGAACGCCTGGCCGCTCCTCGCGCTGGCGACGTATCGCAAGGTCTTGCGCGGCGAAACCATCGGCGACGCGGGCTGACACGGCGCGGCTTGTCATTCGAGCGCCGCTCCCTACATTCAGCGCGACATGCGCGCCGCCGAGCCTTGGAGAAAAATTCTTTCCACCGCGCTCCTCATTTTCACCGTTCACTTCCTCACGGCGGCGGAGAAAAAGTCTCCCGCTCCTGAAACTCCTGATGTCATCGCCCTCACCGAGCGCGCGAAAAAATCCATGGCCGTCATCACGCACTTCGGGCGCGATGGAAAGCAGGACGGCGTGGGCGCGGGCTTCGTCGTGGATGCGGGCGGGCTGATTGCGACGTGCTATCACGTCATCGGAGAGGCGCGGCCCATCAGCGTGGAGTTGAACGGACGGCGTTATGAAGTCACGGAAGTGTTCGCCTCCGACCGCAAGCTCGATCTCGCGGTGGTGCGGATCGCGGCGAGCAATTTGCCCGCGCTGAAGCTCGGCGACTCCTCGGCGTTGAAACAGGGCGCGCAGGTCATTGCGCTCGGCAATCCCGTGGGACTCGAACACAGCGTGGTGCAGGGCGTGGTGTCGGCGAAGCGGGAGTTCGAGGGCGTGGAGTTGATCCAACTGGCGATCCCGATTGAGCCGGGCAACAGCGGCGGGCCGTTGCTCGACGCGCGCGGGCGTGTGCAAGGTTTGCTCAACATGAAATCCGCCGTCACTGCGAACCTCGGTTTCGCGGTGCCCGTGAACGCGCTCAAGACGTTGCTCGACCGTCCGAATCCCGTGCCGATGTCGCGCTGGCTGATGCTCGGCGCGCTCGACCCGCGCGAGTGGCAGCCCATCATGGGCGCGCGCTGGAGCCGCAAGGCCGGGCGCATCCAAGTCGAGAGCGCGGGCGATGGCTTCGGTGGACGCGCGTTGTGTCTGTGGCAGAAGGAAGTGCCGCCGCTGCCCTATGAACTCTCCGTCGATGTGAAGCTCGACGACGAATCCGGCGCGGCGGGACTGGCCTTCGCGTCTGATGGCGGCGACCGGCACTACGGATTTTATCCGACCGCAGGACAGATGCGCCTGACGCGCTTCGACGGGCCGGACGTTTTCTCGTGGAACATTCTCAAGGAGTTCAAGACGCCGCACTACAAGCCTGGTGATTGGAACACCATTCGCGTGCGCGTGGAGACCAACCGCATCACGGGCTGGGTGAATGGCGAACAGGTGATGGAGTCAGCGGACGCCGCGTGGCGTGAGGGCGGGGTGGGGTTAGCGAAGTTTCGCGATACGAAAGCGCAGTTCAGAAATTTTCAGGTCGGCACGAATGCGCCCGCGCCTGTCCCGGAGAATCCAGCATGGAAATCCATCACCAACCGGCTCGCACGAATCGAGACGGAACTGTTCGATGAGTTGAGTTTTGGTATTGATGGCAGGCGCGCGCTCTTGCTCGAACGCGCGCGGTCCCTTGATGCGGAAGCCCTGCGCTTGCGTCGGCTGGCCGCACAAGTTCACGCGCGAACTGTGCAAGTCGAGATGGTGAAGGCGTTGGAGGGCGCAGAGGAGAAGATTGATCTGTTCCACGCCGCGCTGCTCGTCGCGAAACTCGATCAGCCGGAACTCGACGTGGAAGTTTATCGCGCCGAGTTCACGCGGCTCGCGGAGGAATTGAAGCGGCAAGTCCCGGCGGCCGCGCACGAGACAAACAAGATTGCCGCGCTCTCGAAATTTCTTTTCACCGACCAGGGCTTCCACGGCAGCCGCACGGATTTCTATCACCGCGCCAACAGCTACATGAACGAAGTACTGGATGATCGCGAGGGACTGCCCATCACGCTCTCCGTGCTCTGGCTGGAACTGGCGCGACAAATCGGAGTGACGAATGTCGCGGGCGTGCCATTGCCCACGCGCTTCATGGTGCGCTTCGCGCCGCGCGACGGTAGAGAGCAAATCATTGACGTGTTCGACGGCGGCAAAGTGCTGACGCGTGGCGATGCGGTGGAACTGGTCGCGGACAACGTGGATCGCATCGGTGAGCAAGATTTCGCGCCCGCGAGGAAGCGCGACATCATTGCGCGCATGTTGAACAACCTGCTCGGCATCGCCCAGCGCGAAGGGAGCGTGGATGCGTTGCGCTATCTCGATATGATCCTTGCGCTCAAGCCGGACTCCATTCCCGACCGCCTGCAACGCGCCCGCGCCTTAATGCAGCGCGGTGACAACGCGGCGGCGAAGGAGGATTTACGCTGGCTGCTGGACCACCAACCGGAGGGCGTGGACTTGGAACGGTTGGGGGAGTTGTATCGTTCGTTGCCTGAATGAATCTCAACTCACCAAATAACAGGCGGGCCATACTTGGCGAACTCGCCATCATCTGTCACCAGCGCGAAACCGCGCCGCGCGGCCTGCGCGAGAATCAGCCGGTCAAAAGGATCGGCGTGGTGCGCGGCCAGTTGTCCGAGGGCATAAATGTCCGCCGGTTCAATCGGGAGCAGGCGCAGTCCGTTTTGCGTGATTTGATCCTCGATGATTTCCGCGAGCGGTTTGCGCAGGGTGAGTTTGCCCTTTTGATGCTTGAGCTGCATTTCCCACAAGGAGGCGTGGCTCAGGTGCAGCCGGTTGCCGGAGTCTTGCAAAGCCGCGCCGGCCGCCGGGCTGAGACGCTGGCTGCCGCTGTCCCACCAGATGAACGCGCAGGTATCCAGAAGCAGGTCCATGCGCGGTCAGACGTAAGGCGTGAACTCCTCCAGCGGGGCGTTGAAATCCGGGGACGCGTCCATCGCGCCGGGATGCAACGGCGAAATCCGGCGTGTGATCGGGCGTGCGGCGGCAAGCGCGTGCGCCGCCGCCTGGCAGATGCTTTCACGCATCCAGTGCTCCACGGGCTGGGCCGCGGCGCGTGCGGCCTGTTCCACCAGTCGCGCGGCGGCGTCATCCAACTGAATGGTCAACGTGCTCATGACGGCCACCGTAAGCCGCCGCAGGTCCGCCTTCCAATCAATCTTTGCGCCGCGCCCACACTTCTGGAACGGACATGAATCGCCCGCCCATCAACGTCTTCGACCTCTGGGTCGTGGAATACAGCGAGAGCGCGCAGGAGTTTGCCGTGAAGAAATTCGGCGGCGCGCTGGAGCACAACCTGCACACCTTTCTCCACAGCCAGACGAATGATCGCGTGATTCTGGCCTTCGCGTTTTCTGAAGAGCTCGCCGAGGACATGCGGCGCGCGTTCGATTGCCGCGCGGATCGCACGAAGCCTTTCACACCCGGCCACATCGAGACGATCAAGGAACTGCTCCAGGCGGCGGCGCAGAGATACGAGTAAGGCAGGATGTCGTGTTTGGTTAAGCGGTAAGTTGAGGCTGTTATGGAACTGACCTCACTCCATTCATGCCAAAGGCACGCTAATAAAAGTGGTGCCCCCAGACTCCATGTCGTCTTTGAAAATTGTAACGCCGATCACTTCGTCTATCAGGAAAAACTGTACTTCATCGCAATTATTCCTGGTGAATACGTATTGAATGCCGTCTCGATTGTATGAATCCGCATCAACGAATTGTTCTTGGTCTCCCCTTAATGTCACTAGGTAGCGTTTCATTTCTTGTTTTTGTTGTGGTTTGGCTCAATCAGAGTCGCGAGTTGGCTAAATTCAGACTCGTTTGACGTTCTTCGTGCCGTTGCCTTTTGCCAGCCGTTGTATATCAATTAGCGTGCCGGTAAGCTTGCGGACTTCGGCAAGCAAGAACTGGATATCTTCACGAGCATGGCAGATGAATTCGGCGTTAGCATCCCAATCGTACGCGTCTTGATGCGACAAGCAGTCGATAACGCATCGATAATCAAAGCTCTTGGGGTGAATGTAGCCGCCTCGTCGAATCCATTTTCCTTCAGTCGTTTTTGAAACGCGTTCTTCAATTTCAGCCAGTTTTCTTTCGGATTTCATTCGCTCCGCATACGAATGAGCGCGCTTTTCGTCAACCCACAAAATACGGAGGGCAACTGAAAATAGCCCGTCAGGACAAGAAACATTCAGCACCCGCCATTCAATCTCATCTCAAGTCTTGCCATGAATTTTCCGGGTGGACGTGATGTCCATTAACCAGTCATGCGCCGGTTATGGTTTATCCTGTTTGGTGTCACGCTCGCCGCCTTGTGCGGTCGGCGCGAAGCGTCGGCGCTGGACGCGGTTTCTTTCCGCAATGATGTTGTCCCCGTTCTCTCCAAGGCCGGTTGCAGCGCGGGCACCTGTCACGGGAACAAGTATGGCAAGGGCGGGTTCAAGATTTCACTGCGCAGCCAGGAACCGGACTTGGATTTAATCTCCGTGACGCGCGACGCCTCCGGTCGGCGCGTGAATCCGATGGACGCCGACCACAGTCTGCTGCTGCTCAAGGCCACCACGCAGGTGCCGCACGAAGGCGGGCTGCGCTTCAAGCGCGAGTCGGAGGAGTATCGCATCCTGCGCGACTGGATCGCGGCAGGCTGTCCGGATGATTCGGAGAAGGCGCCAAAACTCCAGCGCCTCGAAGTCGCGCCGCTCACGCAAGTGCTCACCGAGCCGAAGCGCGAAGTGCAACTCAGTGCAAAGGCGTTCTTCGCTGACGGCAGCACGCGCGACGTGACCTCGCTCGCCGTGTATGAACCGGCGAACAATCTCGTGAAGGTTTCGCACGGTGGCCTCGTGCAGAGCGATGGCCCCGGTGAGACGACGGTGCTGGTGCGTTTTCTGGAGCTGCAACATCCGGTGCGGCTCGCGTTTATTCCGGCGCGGCCGAATTTCAAATGGAACGCGCCGCGCGAGATCAACTACATCGACAAACAGGTTTTTGCGAAGCTTCGTTCGCTGCGCGTGAATCCCTCGGTCCTTGCCAGCGACACGGTTTTTCTGCGCCGCGCGCATCTCGACTTGCTCGGTCTGTTGCCGACGGCGGACGAAGCGCGCGCGTTCCTCGCCGACTCGCGCAAGGACAAGCGCGCGCGACTCATCGACTCACTGCTGGAGCGCAACGAGTTTGCCGAGTTCTGGGCGCTGAAATGGGCCGACCTGTTTCGCAACGAGGAGAAGACGATTGACCGCAAGGGCGTGCAGGGCTTCCACGGCTGGATTGCCGCCGCGCTGCGCGAGAACCAGCCGGTGGATCAATTCGTGCGCGAGATCATCGCCGCGCGCGGCAGCACTTATCTGAATCCGCCGGCCAATTATTACCGTGCGCTGCGCGATCCCGTGACGCGCGCCGAGGCCACGGCGCAGGTTTTTCTCGGCGTGCGGCTCCAATGCGCGCAGTGCCATAACCATCCCTTCGACCGCTGGAGCCAAGATGATTACTACGACTGGGCCGGCTTGTTCTCTCGCGTGAGTTACAAAGTTCTGGAGAACAAGCGGCGCGACAATCTCGACTCGCACGAGTTCATCGGCGAGCAGGTCGTCTATCTCGCGGACGAGGGCAAAGTGACCAACGCGCGCACCGGCCAGCCTGCGCAGCCACGCTTCCTCGGCGCAGCCAAGCCGCTGGCGAAGGACGAAGATCCATTGCGCGAACTCGCGGCGTGGGTCACGGCGAATCCCTTGTTCGCGAAGTCGCAGGTGAACCGCGTGTGGTTTCATCTCATGGGCCGCGGCCTCGTGGACCCGATTGATGATTTCCGTCCCACGAATCCCGCGAGCCATCCCGAACTGCTCGATCAACTGGCGAAAGATTTTGCCGCGCAGAAGTTCGATCTGCGCTGGCTCATTCGCACGGTCATGAATTCGCGCGCTTATCAGCTCGCCGCCGAGCCGAATGACACCAACGCGGGCGACGAGGTGAATTACTCGCACGTCCTGCCGCGCCGGCTGACGGCCGAGCAGTTGCTCGACTCGCAGCACGAGGCGCTGGCGGTGCCCGCGAAATTCACCGGCTATCCCGTCGGTATGCGCGCGGGCCAGTTGCCCGGCGTGGAGGCGGTGCGGTTGCGCGAGAAACGCAAGTCGAGCAGCGACACGTTCCTCACGCTCTTCGGCAAGCCGATGCGCCTGCTCAGTTGCGAGTGCGAACGCTCGAGCGAGACGACCATGAGCCAGGCGTTCAATCTGGTCAGCGGGCCGGAGATTAACGAGCTGTTGTCCGCGCCGGAGAATCGGATTCAAAAACTTATCGACGCTGGAAAAACCGAGCGTGAGATCATCAGTGAACTTTACTGGGCCGTGCTGAGCCGTCCGCCGACGCAGACGGAGTTGCTTGAGTTCTCCGCGCGTGTCGGGAAGGCGGAAAGCCAACGCAAAGCTTACGAGGACATTTCCTGGGCACTGCTGAACGCTAAGGAGTTCATCTTCCGTCCGTGAGTTTCAGCAGCAGGGCGCGGACCGCCGAGTCCGCGTGTTCGTGGGCTGAGGAACAAGTTGACTACGGAGAACACGGAAAACACGGAACGGAATTCTTTCGCAGCCTTGAGCGGCCACTGTTCCATTCCGTGGCTTCCGTGGTTGAAAAGAAACACGCGGACTCGGCGGTCCGCGCTCCTGGCCCGCTGATTCTTCCGTGTCTTCCATTTTATCCGTGGTTACTTTTTCCGCCGGACAAGCTGAAGCTTGGACTCCAACATGAAACGCACCGCCGTCATTAACATCGTCGGACTGACCGAGGGACTCATCGGCGAACACACGCCGCTCATCAGCGCGTTTCGCAAGCGCCAGCACCTCGCGCACATCCGGCCCGCGTTTCCCGCCGTCACCTGCACGGCGCAAAGCGATTACGTGACCGGCGTGCGCGCCAGCGAGCACGGCATCGTCGCCAATGGCTGGTACAACCGCGAACTGGCCGAGGTGCAATTCTGGAAGCAGTCGAACCACGTCGTGCAGCGCCCGAAAATCTGGGATGAACTCAAGCGGCTCGATCCCTCGTTCACCTGCGCGAAGCTGTTCTGGTGGTACAACATGTATTCCACGGCGGACTGGTCGATCACGCCGCGCCCCATGTATCCGGCGGACGGGCGAAAAGTGTTCGACATCTACACGTCGCCGTCCGACATCCGCACGGAAATCAAGAAGGAGCTTGGCGAGTTTCCCTTCCCCGGATTCTGGGGTCCGGCGGCGGGCCTGAAGACGCCGCAGGGCGAGCGCGATGCCGTGTCGCGCTGGATCGCCGAGTCGGCGAAGTGGATCGAGAAACGCCACGCGCCCACGCTCTCGCTCATCTACCTGCCGCACCTCGACTACAATTTGCAACGCTTCGGTCCGAACGACCCGCGCATCGCGCAGGACTTGCGCGAGATTGATGCCATCGTTGGTGGATTGGTGGATTTTTTTGAAACGCGCGGTGTGCAGTTGATGCTGCTTTCGGAATACGGCATCACGCCAGTGGTCACGCCGATTCATTTGAACCGGCATTTCCGCGCGCACGGCGTGGCCATGAATCGAAACCCGACTTCGACCGGCTGGCTCACCATTCGCGAGGAAATGGGCCGTGAACTTCTCGACTACGGCGCGAGCAAAGTCTTCGCCGTGTCCGATCATCAGGTCGCCCACATTTACGTGCGCGAACCTTCGCTTCTTCCCGTCGTCCGCCTACTCGTCGAAAAAATCCCGGGCGTCGCCTCCGTGCTCGGCGAGGAAGAGAAGCAAGCGCTCGGCATTGATCACAGCAGAGCAGGGGACTTGATCGCCGTGGCCGAGGAAAACGCTTGGTTCACCTACTACTACTGGGACGACGACGCGCGCGCGCCGGACTTCGCACGCTGCGTGGACATCCATCGCAAGCCGGGCTACGACCCGGTGGAACTGTTCCTTGATCCCGCGCTCGCATTTCCCAAGCTTAAAATCCTGCGGCGTCTTCTGCAAAAGAAGCTCGGCTTCCGCATGTTGATGGACGTGATCCCGCTCGACGCCACGCTGGTCAAAGGTTCCCACGGCTGCCGTCCGCGCTCGCAGAAGGACTGGCCCGTGCTCATCGCTTCGCCCGATCTGATCCCGGCGGATTTGGAATCAACGGACGTGTATCACGTCATCCGCCGCGCGGTTTTGAAGTGAACATCCGTTGGTGCAACCAACCTTTAACCACGGATGCCACAGATGACACGGATGGAGATGGATGGAACGAGATCGCCATCGCGGCGTTTTCATCCGTGTCATCCGTGAAAACCTTGGTTAATTTTTCTGAAACAAGCGTCCGTCATCTAAATTGTTTATGAAAAATCTATTCGCGCTCACTGCGTTCCTTAGTCTGTGGTTGTTCACGGGCTGCGCCCATCATTCGCCGTCCACTGTTTTCACTCCGCTCTTTCCACAGGACGGCGTTCCTGCGGGTTGGCGCGTCGGCGCGTGGAATGACGTGAGCAAGCCCGGCCCGACCAACACCGTCTGGCGCGTGACGAATGGCGTGCTGCAACCCGAGGGCGAGCGTGGCTCGTGGCTGATGAGCGAGAAGGAATACGGCGACTTCATCCTCGAGTACGAATTCAAGCTCGGCGAGACGGGCAACAGCGGCCTCGCGTTGCGCGCGCCGATGAAGGGCGATCCGGCCTTTGATGGCATGGAACTTCAGATGGCGGACTTTCGCTACAACCCGAAGGCCAAGGACTCCGAGTTGACGGGCGGCCTCTACCGCGCGCTCGCGCCGGTGAAGCAACTCTACAAACCCACGGAGTGGAACAGCTATCGCGTCGAACTGCGCGGCCCGCGCATCGTGGTGATTTTGAACGGCGAGATAATTCAGGACGCGGACTTGAACACGCAGACGAACACGGTGTTGCGCCACGACAACACGCCGGCCGTGCCGCTCAAAGACCGACCGCGCCGTGGCCATCTTGGCTTCCAGGAACTGAGCCGTGGACAAATCCCGCATGTGATGATCCGCAATGCACGGATTCAGGAACTGAACTGAGCGTCCCGCCGGGGGCACGTTGTCGGACTCACTTCTCTTCCGCAGGTTCCGTCGCCTTCTTTGGCTCCGCCTCCGGTGCCGGCTTCGCCGCACGCGCCTGCTCGGCGATTTCCAGCACGTCGGCGGCGGGGATGAGGACGGTCTGCGAGGACTTGCCCCGCACGGTGCGGTTCACGGCCAGGCCGACGAGCTTGCCATCCGGCGTGAAGGTCGGGCAGCCCAGGGTCGCTCCCGTGGCGCGGAGAAATTCGCGCGGCTTCTTGGTCACGGACGTGATCTGTCCGCGCGAAACGCTCGCGGCGCGGTTCAACACCTCGTCCATGCGGCTGATGGTCACCACGTCGTCGGCCACGTTGACCGAGGCGGCGTTCTTCAAATCCACGGGCTTGAACGCGACACCCTTCGCCTCCTTCGCACCGCTCTTGATGCGAAGAAACGCGAGGTCCAAATCCACGTCGCGCATCACCACGTCGGCGGGAATTTCCGTGCCATCCGGCATGGTCACGCGCACTTCCTTCAGCACCACGTTGGCCTCGATTTTGACCACGCCGTCGCGCGTGCGGACTTCGCGACCGTTGTAATCGCGCGATGGATCAATGGTGCTGAGCGCGGTCACGACCAGCCCGGTGGCGTCAATGAACGTGCCGAGCGTCTCGTTCTTCTGCTCCCGGTCAGGAATGTTCACCGCCTCCTTGCCGCCCTCGGCCTGCAACGAGATTTTTGCGACCACGGAAATCCAGACCACCGAGTCCTGCTGCTCGGCGAACACTTTCTTGGCCTGCGTGATGAGCGGGTCCTCGGCGGCACGCGCGGGTGAGAGGAAAACTCCGGCGCTCAACACGGCGGCCAGAATCCAACGGGTGGTTTTGGTCATAAGTTATAAAGTTTTTTTGGGAACGGTGGGAAAAAATCAGTTTCCATTGGGTGTGAAGTGCGCTTCCCCTCACCCCGGCCCTCTCCCTCGGGGAGAGGGCCGGGGTGAGGGGGAGAAGACGCAATTCATCTCGCAACCGAGCCTTGGAATGGATCGTGACCACCCTCATCACCACTTCGGCTCCAGTTCGATGAACTGCGTGCGGATGCCGCGCTTGATGAAGAAGGCCACGCGGCGGGGCTTGGTGTCGCTCAACTTCTTCATCGTGGCCTTCAGTTGCGCGATGCCCTCGACGGGCTGGCCGTCAATGGACAGCAAAATGTCCCCCGACGACAGCCCGGCCAACGCGGCCCAGCCAGCGTTCTGCGCCGAGCCGATGCGCACGCCCTTCTCCACGTCCGCGAGCTTCGCGTCTATCCGGTCCGTCAGCGACAGCTCGCGCGCGGAGAACTCGAACTTCTCGTCCTTGTATTCCTCCAGTTCGGAATTCGGCTTGGGCTGGCGGCCCAGCGGCATGGAAATTTTCAACGGCTTCCC
This sequence comes from Akkermansia sp., assembly GCA_043757045.1. GTDB lineage: Bacteria > Verrucomicrobiota > Verrucomicrobiia > Limisphaerales > SIBH01 > JANNGC01. The sequence continues at coordinate 28,618 of JAYVQC010000221.1, forward strand.
GTCGCGCACGCCTTCGAGTTCCGCCGTGCCGGTGACTTTGTATTGGCGGATCAAATTCTCGAACAGCTCCTGGTCGGACGGCGTGCTGGCGGCGATGACCTGTCCGTCGAGCTTCAGGAAAATATCCCCCGTCTTGATGCCGCCTTTTTCCGCGGGCGAACCGGGCATCACTTGCGTCACGCGCACGCCTTTGCGTCCTTCGAGGTCGAGCGCCTCGGCGAGTTCGCGCGTCAGCACCTGCGTCTGCGCGCCGAGCCAGGCCTTGGCGGGTCGCGCGGGTTTTTCCTCGTCCACCTCGGGGCCGATTCTCACCACGGAAACAAACTGCTGCGTGTCGCGCTCGAATGTGACCACGACCGGCTTCGGCTCTTTGAGATCAGCGATGAATCCCTTCGTCAGCGCGATCAGCGCGGCGGAGTTGGTCACGGTTTTACCCGCGAACTTCGTGATCACATCATCAGGCCGCAACGCCGGCTTGGACTCCGCGCCTGGCCCGCCCGAGCGCAGGCTGTGGACGAGCACGCCGTGGCGATCGGGCCGCTCCAGTTCCATCGCCGACATGCGCGTGAAGTCGCGGACGGTCAGGCCCCAATTCGCCAGTTCAAACTCCATCGCTTCGTTCGGCTCGCGCTCAATGGTCGTGAGCTTCCACGTCATGGGCTGACCGGCGCGCAAACCTTTCAACGTCACTTTCGCGCCCACGGGCGTGTTCAAAATCATGCGGTTGAACACCGGCAAATCTTCCGGCGCGCGGCTCTCAATGACAGACGCGCCGTCGTACTCGGTGATGAAATCGCCGGGCTGAAGACCCGCCGTCAGCGCCGGGCTGCCGGGCAAAATCGTGGCGACCAGCACGCCCGTGGCGTCGCTCATTTTCTTGAGCAAGGTCTGCGCCTCAATGCCTACCCAACTGCGCGACACGCGCCCCTTCGCGATCAATTCCTTCGCCACGGCCTGCGCGAGATTGGACGGAATGGCTCCGCCGAGACTGCCGAGACCGACCTCATTCACGCCGATGATTTCGCCGCGTAAATTGACCAGCGGCCCGCCGCTATTGCCGCCGAAGATCACGGCGTCGTGGCCGATCCAGCGCACCAGTTCGCCCACGCGCTCGCCGTCCAGCACCATGCTGCCATCGGGAGAAATCATCGCGGTGTTCGCCACGATGCCCTTGGTCACCGACTGCGAGACACCGGCGGGACTGCCCATCGCCAGCACCACGTCGCCGACGGCGAGCTTGTCCGAGTCACCAAACTTTGCGACCGCGAGCTTCTGCTTCGGATTACGACTGCTGCTGAGATCAAGTTTCAGAATCGCTAGATCGCTCAAGGCATCCGTGCCGACGAGCACCGCGTCCACTTCCTCGCGATTCGACAGACGGCAGACTAGCCGCGTCGCGCGTCCCGCGACGTGGTGATTCGTGATGATGTAACCGTCCTCGCTGATGATCGCGCCGCTGCCGCTGGAACGCCGCTTCTGCATCTTGCCGCCGTCACCTTCCTCGAACACGACATGAATGCGGACGAGCGCGGGATACACTGCGTCCACCGCGCGCTCGATGGCTTCGCGCGTCGCGTCATCGCCGGACTTTTTCCCGAAGAGCGCGGCCTGCGCTGGTGGCGTGGTGGTGAGGAACACGGGCGTGGCCAGCAGCAGCGTCGCGCCGAGAAGCGTGTGGCGAAAAATCATTCCGCAGATGAGTTCAGAATTCAAAGGCGGCGTCGAGCCTGAGTTGTTCGCGGCGCGAACGCGTAGTGGGACAGGCGCCCTCGCCTGTCGTTAGTCCACCAAGCGCCCCCGCTTGGTGTTCTGCAAGCGGGGGCGCTTGCAAGACTAAGCCAGCCGAGGGCGGCTGACCCACTGACTCAATCAATGCCTCCGGAACACCAGCTTGTGCTCGATGCGCTTGGTCTGGTTGTACTCCAGCGGTGGCAGGTCCGTGTCCGTCGGCGATTCTGTTTCGTGGAGAATGGTCTGCGCGAGCTTTTGCAACGAGGTCCAGCGCGCCCAGTCGAGCACCGGCGAGTTCGCAATGCGCCGCAGCGTCGAGCGCCATTCGATGATGATGCGGTCAATGTCGCCTGTGCCGAGAAATTCCGTGACCCAGCGCGACTTGCTCAACGGATCTTTGTGAATGCTCTGCACCACTTCCGCCGCGCCCCAGCCGTAGCCCGGCGGCACGCCGTTCTCCAAGTAGCCGGGAATGTTCTGCACGCCGAAGACGCGCTGGCAGTTCATCGCCAGCCGCCCGCCCCAGCGGTTCTCGTCCTTCGAGAAACGAAAGCCCGCGTCGAGATTCGCGAGGTCGTAAATCATTTCATCGAGTTGATAGCTGAAGTCTTCCAGCGACGCGGCCACGGCCAGTCCATCACCTTGCGAAAAGAAACTCACGATGCGCCCGCGCCGCGTCGGCACACCGGCGGCGTCCACGAGACCGAGACGACGCCAGAGCATGGCGACACCGGTGCCGGAGGGAAGTTTCTGGCAAACGGGCACGAGCGAACAGCGGGCGCAGTCCGCAGGCGCGACCTCGCGCTCGACCGGATGCCACAGCGCCACGCCATGCGCGTCCACCGGCACGCGCAGCGTCAAATCCGAGAGACTGAGCACGGCGAGAATTTTGTAATCATCATCCTCGAAGCGCACGACCGGCGTGTGCTTGGCCGCGAGATGTTTCTCCACGAGCGGTGCGACTTTCTCTTTCCACTGCGCGGTGGTGATGTCGCGCCCGTGCCAGTTGATCAATCGGCGCACCCATTTCACGAGGATGATTTTGTCGTTCGCCGCGCGCTCGGCGACGGTGGAGGCGCGGCCGTAGATTTTCAACGTGTCCACCGAGTGGGGCGCGGGCGTCTCGCCCGCCGATGGCGTCGCGGCATCGTCGGGCGGGCGAGACGCCCGCGCTCCAACTCCTTCGCTGATGGCCCAAAGCAAACCTTGGCCGACTTTTTCCAGCGCCTCGGGCGAGGAGAGCGCGAGGTGAAGGGAAATTGAGGATTGAGGATTGAGGATTGAGGATTGGGGATTTTCCGCGCCCACTGATTCACTGTTCACTGTCTCACTGATTACTTTCCCCACCGCTCCGCGCAGCTTCAGCAAATTCACCACGCTCTCCGGCAGCGGCTCCATGACGCGGATGTCGCTCAACTTCACTTCGCGCAAGGCGGGCATCGGTTCCCATTCACCGCGCGAGTTCAGGATTTGCTTCACGCGTTGGCGGACGTGGCGGGAACGCTCGGCGTCCGTCTTCAGGCCGCACGGCACGACCGGATTCTTCATGGACTCCTCGACGCCCAGCAGAATCGGTTTCGTGGTGAAGAGACGCTGTTGCACCAACACCGCTTCGGTGAACGGATCGCGTCCCTGCGCCGCCGCGCCGGCCATGATGCCGAGCAGCGCATTCCAATCCACCATGCCGCTGCGCGAGAGATGCGCGGGATAACCGTCGCGCAGGCGCACGTCATTTTGATTCACGAGCACGTAGCCCGTTTCATCAATGCCACGCCGGCCTGCGCGCCCGAACATCTGGAGGATCTCGTCGGGCTTGAGCGGTTGCTCGACGAAATCGCGGCGATACGTGGCCGCCGCGAGCGTGACGCTGCGCAGCGAGAAGTTGATCCCCGCCGCCAGTCCCATCGTGGCGACCACGACGCGCAACTGCCCGGCCTTGGCGAGTGGTTCAATCACGCCCGCGCGCACCGCGTAGCTGAGTCCACTGTGGTGATACGCGACGCGCGACTTCAACATGCGTTCCAAGTTCGGCCCCACGATTTGTTTCTGGTCGTGCGAGAGAATGAGCGGATTGGGGTTCGGCAAGTAGCGCGCGATCTCCGCCGCGAGCGCCTCGGCTCCTTTGCGGCGTGGCGCGAAGATGAGCACCGGGCCGAGGCTTTCCGCCAGCGCCTTGGCGCAGAAGCGCGGCCAGTAACCGCGCACTTCGCTCGGCACATGGTAGCTGAGACTGTCCGCGTAAATTTCTTCGAGCGGCACGGGGCGCACATCCGTTCGCACGACCTCGGCTTGACGCCCGAGACGGCGCAGCCATTTCACGATGTCATTCGGATTGCCCACGCTGCCACTGAGCATGAGCAGGCGCGTCTGCGGCGGCGCAAGGGCGATGGCGAGTTCGTAGTTCAGTCCGCGATCCGCGTCGCCGATCATTTGATACTCATCAATGACCAGCAGCGTGGGACCGTCCCCCGCGATGAGCCGGTTCTTCTGCGTCTCCAGCGTGGCGACGATGACGGGTGCTTCGAGATTCTCCGCGAGATCGCCGGTGGCGATGCCGACGTTCCAGCCGCGCGCCCGCCACTCGGCGAGCTTGTCGTTGGCCAGCGCGCGCGTCGGCACGGTGTAAATGGCCTGCCCGCGATTCTTCCCGCCGTTGGACCACAACTCGAAGATGAGCGTCTTGCCCGCGCCCGTCGGGGCGTGAACGACGACGTCCTTGCCCCCGCGCAAAAAGGTGACGGACTGCTGCTGCCACAAGTCAGGTATGGTGACCTGCGTGAGGCTCGGATGATCTTCAAACGGTTCCGTCAGCTTTGACACGGGCGGACCATACGGGGAAGTCAGCGGAACCCAAAACCAAACTCGAATGAGAGTGACGCAGAAAATTGTTTCGCTACGCTTCGACGCCATGACTGACGCGTTTGAATTCACCGGGGGAAAAGCGGCACTAAAGCGACCCCACTCCAAACGCTTCGCGTGGCACAAGACGTTGGATGCTGCGCGCCAGCGTTTGGAGTGCGGTCGCTTTAGCGCCGCTTTCGAGCCGTGAAGTTCGCGCACTTCTATTTTATCTTTTTGCCCCTGCTTCACGCCGTTGTTGGCCTATCGGCGGAACCGGTCGAACTTCGCATCGACTTCTCCAAGACCAACGGCACGTTGCGCCCGCTGCACGGCATCAATCGCGGACCGCGCGTGGCGGGTGGATTCATTGACCTGACCAACGAGCATCGCGCGCTTGGGATTCCTTTCACGCGCCTGCACGATTCGCAATGGCCGGGCGGCAACGTGGTGGACATTCATGCCGTGTTCCCGGACCTCGCGCGCGATCCTGAGCAGGCCGGGAGCTACGATTTTCTGCGCACGGACGAGTATCTGGCTTCGATTCGGCGCACCGGCGCGCAGATGGTTTATCGCCTGGGCGAAAGCATCGAGCACGAGACGATCAAGAAACATGTGCATCCGCCGCGCGACCTGGAGAAGTGGGCGCGCATCTGCCTCGGCGTCATCCGTCATTACAACGAAGGCTGGGCCAATGGCTCACGCCACGGCATCCGCTACTGGGAAATCTGGAACGAACCGGAGAACCGTCCCGTGATGTGGAGCGGCACGGATGAAGATTACTTCCGGCTCTACCGCGTGACGTCGCGCGCGATTCGGAAAGAATTTCCACAACTCAAGCTGGGCGGCCCGGCGGTTGGCTACTCTGGTCAATTTGTGAAAGGCGAGTTCCGCGCTTCCGAGTTTGTCACGAACTTCCTCACGCTCTGCCGTCGCGAGTCGCTGCCGCTCGATTTCTTCTCGTGGCATTGCTACACGGATGACCCGGCGGAGTTGGTGCAGCGCGCCTGGGCCATCCGCCAGTTGCTCGACCGCCACGGATTCACGAACACGGAAAGTCATTTGAACGAATGGAACTTTCTGCCCGGCAACACCTGGAAGCCGATTGGCAAAACGAGCGGCACGCCGGAATCACGCCAGCGCTTTTACGACGAGATGGCCGGCCCGGCGGGCGCGGCATTCACAGCGGCGGCGCTGATGCAGCTTCAGGACGCCCCGCTCGACATGGCGAATTTCTTTCACGGCGCCAACGGCCCGTTCGGCCTGTTCAACGAGCACGGCGTGCGGCAGAAGAATTACTTCGCGGTGCAGGCGTTTAATACGCTGTTGCAAACACCTCGTCGCGTGGCGGTCAGCGCGCCTTCCAAGCAACTGACCGTCGCGGCGGGAATGAACGCGAAGAACACGGAGGCCGGTTTGCTCATCAGCAATCCCGCGCTTTCACCGGTGTCATTGCGGCTGGTGAGTTCCAACTTGCCGTGGAGTGGCGACGCGCGCGTCACGGTGCGCGTGGTGGATGACGAGCATTCATTTACGGAGTTGTCCGGCGTAACGGTGCGCGATGGGTTTGTGGAATTTTCGTTGCGCCGTTCGTCCGTCGCGCTGGTCACTTGGCGCAAGGCTCCGTAGTCAGGAGCAGCGGGCAGCCATGTCCGGTGTCCGCTCCATCGTCCGGGCATGACCGACTGCGGACTCGGCGGTCCGCAACTCCTTCCTTCACGCCGCACATCTTTCTTGTCCCCTCACAATGCTTTCGCGCAACGTGCGCGCGCTTCGCATGGAACTGTTGCGCAAATTTATTGACGTGGTGCTGCACATCGACCGCTACCTCGGGCCGCTCGTGGAGCAGTTCGGGCCGTGGATGTATGCGCTTATGTTTCTCGTGATCTTCTGCGAGACGGGCCTGGTGGTGACGCCGTTCCTGCCGGGCGACTCGCTGCTCTTCGCCCTCGGCGCGGTCTGCGCGCTAGCGCCGCCGCACAATCTCGACCTCACGACGCTGATGGTGCTGCTGACCATCGCGGCCATTCTCGGCGACACGGTGAACTACTGGATCGGCGCGAAACTGGGACCGCGAATTTTTCGCGGCGAAAACGTGCGGCTGCTCAACAAGAAGCATCTCGAACGCACGCACGAGTTTTACGAACGCTACGGCGGCAAGACGATCATCATCGCGCGCTTCATGCCCATCGTCCGCACTTTCGCGCCCTTCGTCGCGGGCATGGGCAAGATGACCTATGCGCGTTTCATGACGTTCAACGTGGTGGGCGGCGTAATCTGGGTCGTGTCGTTTCTGCTCCTCGGCTACTTCTTCGGCAACCAGCCCTTCGTGAAGAAGAATTTCGGCCTCGTGATCATCGGCATCATCGTTCTGTCGTGCGTACCGCCGGTGATCGAAGTCTGGCGCGAGTGGCGGAAGCGGAAGGTGTAAGCCTGTTCGGCGAGCGAGACGCCCGCGCCCCGCGCTGGAGCGCGGACGTCTCGTCCGCCGGAACGCCGAGGAGGCCGGCTCTCACAACGCCAGCAGCAGTTTCTTGATTTCCTTCAACCGTCCGGCGGCGTCGCGCTTGGTCAGCCGCGGCAATCGTCCGCCGAAGGTCAGCAGATCGCCACGGCGCGTGATGAGCAGCTTGTCTTCTCTCGTCTCGATGCTGCTCACGTCCTTGTCGGCGGCGAGGAGTTTCAATTCGGCGACTTGCAGCAGCATCTCCGCCGGGCGGGGCAGGGGGCCGAAACGGTCGCGCAATTCTCGCGTGAGTTCCTCCAACCCGCGCTTCTCCGTCACCTGCGCCAGCTTGCGATAGGCTTCGATGCGGAGGCGCGAGTCGGTGATGTAATTCAACGGCAAGTAGGCGGGCGTACGCGGAACAGGCGGTGCGACGCGCTCGCTTTCCGACTCGTCCTCAAAGTCCGAATACGTCGCCGTCTCACGCGGCACGCTGACGGTGAAGTCCGGCGACCTTGGACCTTGGACCTCGGACTTTGGACTCACCGTTTCTTCAACGACCTCCGCAGGATCGTTCACGATGAAATCAATCCGCGCCTGCACCTCGACGCGCGGCTTCACCTTCTGCCCCTTGAGCGAACTCACGCTCTGCTTGAGCAACTGGCAGTAGAGATCAAAACCCACCGCCGTGATGTGGCCGCTCTGCTGCGAGCCGAGCAGGTTGCCCGCGCCGCGAATCTCCAAATCGCGCATCGCGATTTTGAAGCCGCTGCCGAGCGAGGAGTACTGCTTGATGGCGCTGATGCGCTTGCGCGCGTCGGCCAGCAACCCCGCGTGACGTGGCAGCAAGAGGTAAGCGTAAGCTTGATGCTTGTAGCGCCCGACACGCCCGCGCAGTTGGTAAAGATCGCTCAGCCCAAAACGATCTGCGCGATCAATGATGATCGTGTTCGCGTTCGGAATATCTATGCCGCTCTCGATGATCGTCGTGGAGAGCAGCACGTCGGCTTCGCCGTTGACGAACTTCGTCATCACTCTTTCCAAACCATCGCCCGGCATCTGCCCGTGGCCGACGGCGAGGCGCGCGTGCGGCACGAGCGCCTTGAGTTTCAACGCCACGGCCTCGATGTCATGCACGCGGTTGTGCAGGTAGAAGACCTGGCCCTGCCGGTTCAACTCGCGCTGGATGGCATCACGAATCACGCGCTCATCGTACTGCGTGACGATGGTTTCGACGGGCAATCGATCCTGCGGCGGCGTCTCGATGGTGCTCATGTCGCGCGCGCCGGTGAGCGCGAGGTAAAGCGTGCGCGGAATCGGCGTGGCACTCAGCGTGAGCACGTCCACGAGTTGGCGCAGCAGCTTGAACTTCTCCTTGTGCACCACGCCGAAACGCTGCTCCTCATCGATGACAACCAGCCCGAGATCCTTGAACGCAATGTCGCTCTGCACGAGTCGGTGCGTGCCGATCACGATGTCCACGCCGCCGGTCGCGAGCTGTTCGATGACGCGCTTTGATTCGCGGGCCGTGCGGAAGCGAGAGAGCAGTTCCACGCGCACCGGATAATCCGCCATGCGCTCGCGGAAGTTGTTGAAGTGCTGCTGCGCCAGCACCGTCGTGGGCACGAGGATGGCGACCTGCTTGCCGCCCATCACGGCCTTGAACGCGGCGCGGATCGCGACCTCGGTCTTGCCGTAGCCCACGTCGCCGCAGATCAGGCGGTCCATCGGCTTGGGCAGTTCCATGTCGCGCTTGGCCTCGACGATGGCGCGCATCTGGTCGGCGGTTTCCTCATACACGAACGAGCCTTCAAACTCTCGCTGCCAGGTGTTGTCCTCGGGATGCGAGTGGCCGGCCTGTGATTCGCGCGCGGCTTGGATGCGCAACATCTCCGCCGCGAGATCGCGCACCGCGACTTCCGCCTGAGCCTTGGCCTTGGCCCAGCGCGCGCCGCCCAGCGTGTTGAGCGGCGGCCGCGCCTTGCCGGTGCCGACGTATTTGCTGACGAGATGCGCCTCGCTCACCGGCACGTAAAGTTTCGGCGCGGGCTGCGCTGGATCGTTCGAGGCGTATTCGATGGCGAGACATTCCTGGCCTGTCGTGCGGCGTGATTTCTCCGTCTTCTTCAGCCCCGCGCCTTGATCGAAGATCTGCAAACCAAGGAATCGCCCGATGCCATGCTGCACATGGACGACGTAATCGCCTTCCTCGAACTCGGTGAAATCAATGTCGAGCAGCGAGCGCGACGTGGCGGCGTGCGGTGACTTGAGCCGGCGCGGGCGTTGCACCTTGTAGCGCCCAAAAATTTCCGCGTCCGTGACGACGACGAGTTTCGCTTCCTCGTGGATGAAGCCGCGGGAGAGAGTTCCGAGATGGGTCCAAAGTCCAAGGTCCAAGGTCCGAGGTCCGCTGCCTTCCGACTTTGGACTTTGGACCTTGGACTTTGGACCCTCTTCGCCGAAGCCCATTTCCTTCCACACTTCCTCGAACCGCTGCCGCTCACCCGCCGTGTTGCAGAAGACGTGGACGGCGAAGTCTTGCCGCAGCCAGCGATGCAGTTGCGCGAAGAACTCGCGCCGCTGCGCCTCGGCCACTTGCACCTCCGCCGCGCGCTCGGTGATGGGACGGAAGGCGTCGAGGCTCTGAAGTTGCAGCGCCAATTCTGACAACGTCTCGTCGGAGGATTCGGCGCTCTCGGTCAGTTCGATCCAAGTCAGCCCGCGCCGGGATGCCTCCTCTCGCAGTCCCTCCCACGAGACGAAGAACGGATCGTCCGTCGGCACCTGCACCGCGTAATCCGTCGCCGTCTGGTTCACCGCGTCCGGTTCGCAGACCACGATGAGCGCATCCTTTGGCAAGTAATCGAGCAACGTGGAGAGCCGCGCGCCTTCAACCTTGGACCTTGGACCTTGGACCTTGGACTCCTCCTCTGCCAACCCGCGCTTCAAAATCCCCAGCTCCCCCGCCGGAGATATCATCACGCTCTCGATGGGTTCCTTGGAAAGCTGCGACACGGGATCAAACTCGCGGATGGATTCCACTTCATCGCCGAAAAATTCCACGCGCACCGGCCACAGACACGTCGGCGGAAAAATGTCGAGGATGCCGCCGCGCAGCGCGATCTCGCCCTTGCCATTCACTTGCGCCTCCGGCTCGTAGCCCTGGTCCTCCAGCCACTCCACGAGATCGAGCGGATTGATCGTGTCGCCACGTTTTAACGCGCGCGTGCGTTCCGCGATGGCACCGGCGGCGAAGGTGCGCTGCGACAACGCGACCACGTTTGCGACGATGAGGTGCGAGGCGGGGGAACTCTGAACTCTGAACTTTGAACTCTGAACTTTGAACGCCGTCCCAAGCGCAACGAGCGTTTCGAGCCGTTCGCTGATTACATCCACATGCGGCAGCTTGGACTCGTGCGGCAAGATGTCCCAAGCCGGGAAGAACAGCGGCGGAGAGACGGGCGCATCTCCGACCTTGGACTTTGGACCTTGGACCTTGGACCAGGTGGAAAGGTCTTGATGAAAATTCTCCTGCGCCTTCAACCCGGCGGTGACGGCGACGATGGTGCGCCGAGGAAATGTTTCCCGCAACAGCGCGACCAAGAACGGCTGCGCTGCCACGCTGATGCCGTCGAGCGACAGCAGTCCTCCCGACTCCACGCGCCGGAGGAGAGCCTGCGCGGCGGGAGCTTTCGCAACCTGAGAAAAAATGTCCGGCTGTCTTTCGACGGCGGCGAAAGTTGCAGCCGGGGAATGGAGCGTCAAGTAACGTGCCGCCAGCGTCTCGCTGGCGCAGCTTGAAGAAACAGCGGGCTGCTCCCGTCAGACCCGTGCATAAGTTCACGAACAAATTTCAAAAACAAAAATTATGAAACTCACTCGCATTCTCACCCTCACTTACCTCGCGGCGGCGCTCATCGTGGCGCGCGCGGCGGAGACGCCCAAGGCGGGCGACAAGGCTCCGGCGTTCGAGGCCAAAGACCAGGACGGCAAGTCGGTGAAGCTCGCCGACTTCGCCGGGAAGCAGGCGGTGCTGCTCTATTTTTATCCCAAGGACAACACGCCGGGCTGCACTAAGGAGGCGTGCGGCCTGCGCGACCGTCTCGACGACTTGAAGAAAAAGGGCGTGGCCGTGCTCGGCGTCAGCCGTGATGACGCGGCAAGCCACAAGAAGTTCATCGCCGATCACAGCCTGACGTTTCCGTTGCTCACGGATGTGGATGGCAAGCTGACCGAAGCCTACGGCGCGGCGATGGCGGGCCGTCCGATGTCCCGCCGCGTGAGTTTTCTCATCGCGAAGGATGGCAAGATCGCGCACGTCACCGACTCGTCTTCCGCCGACAAGCATCTCGCGGAGATGAAGGACGCGGTGGAGAAGCTGTAATTGTTTTGGAGCGCCGGCTTCCCGCACGGCGCGTGGAAAGCAGGGAGGTGAAATGCGCCGCAGTGGAACCGGCGCTTGGTGTGGCCCTGATTAATAAACAGCTGCTTCCGCCGTGCGGATTTCCACGGTTTCGAGCGGGACGAGCAATTTGAAGATCGAGCCTTGGCCGGGCACACTTTCCACGGTGATGCGTCCGTCCATCTGCTCGATGAGGCGTTTGGTCGTGGAGAGTCCGAGGCCGAGGCCCTCGTGCGAGCGGGCGAGGGAATTTTCCATCTGCGCGAACGGGTCGAACAAGCGCAACTGATCCTCGGCGGAAAGGCCGCGTCCAGTGTCGCGCACGGAGAACACCATCATCTCGGGGCCGCTGCCGGCCGGCTCGATTTCCACTTGCACGGTCACTGCGCCCTGGCTGGTGAAGCGCACGGCGTTTTCAATCACGTTCCAGAGTGCGCGGCGCAAGGCCGAGCGGTCGCCGCGCACGCGCGGGGGCAAACCGTCCGCCAGCGTGAGACGCAGGGCGACGGGCTTGCCGGCCAGCAGGGTCTCGCCCTTCTTCATCATCTCGCGCACGAGATCGCGCGCGTCGAATTCCACGCTGACCGGGGCAAACGCCCCTTGTTCCAGCCGCGAGAAATCGAGGATGTGATCGATCTGGCTCATCAGCCGCTCAGCGCTCACGCGCACGACCTCGGCACTCTCGCGCTGGTCCGGGTTCAACTCGGTGGTGAGCAAATAATCCGTCATGCCGATGACGCCGTTCATCGGGGTGCGCAGCTCGTGGCTGACCTTGGCGAGGAATTCGGACTTGGCATCGCTGGCCATTTCGGCGGCCTCCTTGGCCTGCGCGAGCTGCTCGTTCTGGATGAGGAGCAGGGCGCTTTGTTTTTGCAGGACGCGGTTGGCCTCGCCGAGCTGGCTGTGGAGCCGGGACTTGGCGATGGCCACGGTGGCGCGGCCCGCCAGCTCGTTCAGAAAGTCCATTTCGTCGGCTTTGAACGGACGGGAATCCCCGGTCTCGAGCGCGAAAAAGATCCCGAGCAAAAGGTCGCCATCCAGCAGCGGCAACCCGGTGTAGGCGGTGATGAACTCGACCGGCTCATGGACCGCGAAGGGGTCTTCACGGGTGACGTCCGAAACGACGAAGGCCTCGCGATTTCCGCGGATCCACTCGCTGACCCGCGCCAACTGGCCCACAGCCTCGAAGCCGGGCGGCAGGGTGTGCAGGTGCGAGGCGGCAACCGCAAACTGATCATTCTCATGGACCAGCACACACGCGCCACCGCGCAACGTCAGCACGCTTGATGCGGTCTCGACGATGCAGTCCAGCACGCGCGCGACCTCGGTGGATTCGCCCGTGCTCACGGCCAGCTTCGCGAGCGCGAGCTGGCGGCGGTACTGTTGCTGGAGGCGCAACTGTTCGGCGGTCACTGCGGCGGCGGCACGCTGGCGTTCGGTGATGTCACGGAAGGCTGTGACCATGACCTGGCGTCCGGAAAAGTTGATGCGCTTGGTGTAAAGCTCGACGTGCAGCTCGGTCTTGTCGGGTCGCAGCACCACGGCCTCGAAGGGGCGGAAATTGCCGAGCAGGATGCTTTCCTCGATGACACTGCGCGAGGCGCGGGTGAACCAGTCGAGCAGGTTCTGTCCGGGCAGGACGGCGTGTTCGCAGTTCAGCAAGGTGGCGAGCGCCTGGTTCGTCTCGAGCAGGACGCCGCGTTCATGGATCGCGATGCCTTCGAACGTGGCCTCGTACCAGCGGCGGAACTGCTCCTCCTGCTCCTCGGTCTTGCGGACGGTCGGTGCGGCGGGCGTAGGCTCCGGCGCGGAGCGCAGCATCTGTCGGATGGTTTGGAGTTGCAGGCGTTGAAAGAGGATGGAAACCACACAGGCCGCGCCGAGCACGCCCCCGAAGTAAAGCCACCCGGCCGTAAATCCCGCCTGGCGGGCAAACCAGAACCAGCCGCCGGCGGCGATGAGAATCACCATGAACAGGGAGCGCGTGGTGAAAAGCAGGAAACCCGCGCCGAGCAGGGTGAAGGCCAGCGGCACGGTTTTTTCGGGCGTGATGCCAAGGGTGAACCAGCCCAGTGCGTTCAACACCAGGATGACACAGGTGAACTCAGCGAGGGGAAAGGCCCAGCGCAACGGGAGGCGCGGCAGGAGCAGCCGCATGACCAGCAAAAAAATGGCGGAGCCGCTGGCCAACATCCAGGAGGGAAGGCGGCTCCACGGAAGATCCTGGAGCATCGAGAGCGGGCTGCGGAAATTCCAGCCGGCGGGATTTATCAGATGCCCGAAGGCCACGACCGCCAGGATGAAGGCGAGACCGACCGTGAGGCTGGACAGGCGATCCCGCGCCACCACCTCGAGCGACGGGGCGGGCGCGCACTCCGCCACGTTGGCGCGCAGCGGGTTGGCCTCGGGTTCAGGTGCGGTCCTCTTCATGCGTGGACTGGAGTCGAAACGGGCGGAGCCGACGCGACCAAGCAGGACGCGGCCGCGAGGAATAATTCGTTCCCGGGCCGCGCGCCGCGCGACTGACTGTAATCGTGCTTAATGTCCATCAGATCATTTCAACCGGCCCGCCTCAGATGAGGGCGTCCGCACTTTCCACCGGACTGGTGCGCGCGCCGGGCGGTGTGGTCACCGAGGAAGTTGCGGCCACGGTGGCCACGTAACTTTTCTGCGTCTCGATGCGGTGCCGGAGCGCAAAGGTCAGCGCCTTGACCGACAGTTCGATGAACATGAAGGGCTTGGCGATCACGTCGCTGGCTCCGCGCAGGGTGGACTGGGCGCGCACCTGGAAATCCGCGGTGCTGGTGACGAAGATGACGGGCGTGGTCTTGTTCGGGCCTTCGCTACGCAGCTTGTCGCACAACTGGAAGCCGTCGAGCACAGGCATGTGGACATCGAGGAACGCCAGATCGAACTTGGTGACGCGGGCCTTGGCCATCGCCGACTCCCCGTCTTCGACGGCGGTGACTTTCATGAAGGCTTTTTCGAGGGCATAGACGATGGCCCGGCGGGACAGCATTTCATCATCAACGATCAGGATCTCGATGGGCGGGTTGTCCGAGAAATCAGCGGGCAGGCCGGGCCGGGCCAGTTCGGCAAAAAAGTCGAGGGCGTGTGCGGTGGTGCGCAGGGTCGAGGGGGTGATGGATTTGGGCTTGTCGAGCAGTTCCTTGATGAGCGCCTCGGTGGCCGCGCCCATTTTCCCGATGGCGGGCGCGCCGGCCACCCCGGCGTTGGAGGCGAAGGCGCGAATTTTCCGGTAGAGCGCCTCCAAGTGCGGCGTCCGTTCGGATTCCTGAGCCTTGCTGATGTCCTGCAAAGCTTTGCGCATCTCGTTCACGGCGGCTGGCGTGCCGTTGAGGAAGCTGGTCAGCAGGTCCTTCTGGAAGGCCGCATCCTCCTGCGTGTTGCCGAACGTCTGCTGACTGGTGATGACGCCGCTGCTGCTGCCCGAGTCCACCTTGCCGGTGGCGGTGAGGGTGTGGATGACATCAATGATCTGGCGGGGTGTGACGCTGGACTTGTTGTACACCCCGGTCGCTCCGGCCGTGAACGCCTCATGGATCATGTTCGCCACGTACGCGTTCGTGAACACGATCACGGGCAGCTTCTCAAACTCGCGCATGGCGCGGATTTTTTTCAGCAACGCGATGCCGTTCAGCTTCGGCAGCATCAAATCGAGCAGCAGAACGTCCGGCTTCATGTCATAAAGCTGGTAGTAGCCCGACTGGCCGTCGGGGGCGACATCCACCGCGAAGCCTTCTTTCTCCAAGCGACAGCGATAGACGTGGGCGACAACCGGATCATCCTCAATGATTAGAACTTTCTTCATAAAATTTCGTGCTTACGACAGCGGCATATTCTGACGGGAGTTGAGCAACGACGTTCGGACGCGCCCGAAAATGACCTGCATCTGGCCGAGCACCGGGGCGACGGCCGCCGCCGCCCCGTTCAATCCGAGTTGTTCCGCCCGTCGGAACAACGCCTCCATGGAGACGATGCCGCAGACGGCGGAGGCTCCCGCCGCACTGTGCGCGATGCGCGCGATCTCGCGGGCGTCCTGCCGCTGCACCACCCGTTCCAGTTGCTGCAACTGCTCGCCCGTCTGGTTCAGATACATGTCGGTAATTTCGATGAGGCTCGTGCGGGAACCGCCGGAGAACTCGACCAAGGATTCAAAATCAATCAACTCCTCGTCGCGAAGGACCGGTTCCGTCGCGGACGGGACCGGGCGGTTCGCGTCCACGGCGGCGGGCCGGACCTCGGCCACCGGGTGCGGCGGGCCACACTTCTCCAGGGCCTGCTGCACCGTCTCGGGCCGGACTGGTTTGGAGAGATAGTCGTCCATCCCGGCACCCAGACATTTCTCGCGGTCGCCCATCATGGCATTGGCGGTCATGGCGATGATGCGGGCGGGCGGGCGGCCCGTCGCGCGTTCCGCTTGGCGGATGCGCCGGGTCGTCTCCAACCCGTCAATGCCCGGCATCTGCACATCCATGAGCACCACGTCAAAAAACTTTCGTTCAAGCGCGGCGATGGCTTCGGTGCCGTTCGAGGCGACGTCCGGCTCGTAACCGAATTGCTGGAGCAACCGCGTGGCGACCTTCTGGTTGATGAGATTGTCGTCCGTGATGAGTATGCTCAACGGCAGCCGCCGGGCCAGCGCGCCGTCCGTCCGTCCGGGCGCGGGATTTTTCGCGGCCCCCTGGCCGGCATTTTGCGGCGGGCGGCGTTCGAGCAATTCCGTCAACGCGGCCCGCAGGAGCGCCGGCTTGACCGGGGAACTCACGGTCCGCCGGAGGAGTGACGCGCCCGTTTCTCCCTCCGTCACCCCGAAGGGATGGATGATTACGCCGCCAATTTTTTGCAAGGACAGCACCTCGGCCACGACGGGATTGGCGGCCACGCTCGCATCCAGGATGACGGCGGCAAATGGACGGGCGCTCAACTCCCGGATCACAGAGACGGTGTCGCGGGGCCGCGAGCAGACCGCGCCCCAGCGCGTCATCTGCCGCTCGATGATGCTACCGATGGCATCGTGGGGCGTGGCGATGAGCACCCGCTGGTCGGCAAAGGGTCGGGCGGGTTCAACGAACGCCGACGCGGCCGGGTTGACCGGCAAGGGCAGCGTGAAGAAGAAAGTCGATCCCTGGTCCGGGGCGCTCTCCGCCCTCATGCGCCCGCCCATCAATTCCACCAACCCCTTGCTGATGGACAGGCCCAGCCCCGTGCCGCCGTATTCACGCTCGGTGGAATTGCCCGCCTGGACAAAGGGCTGAAAAAGCTTCGCCAGTTGCTCTGGCGCGAGACCGATGCCGGAATCCCGCACCGCACATTCGATGAATTGACCCGGCGCCGGCTGGACGGCATCACGGAGGAAGATTTCGGTGTTGCACTTCGGACCCGGCGCGTGCGCCGCCGCAGGCCGGATCGTGATGATGACCTCGCCCGTGGTCGTGAACTTCACGGCGTTGCTCAACAGGTTGATGATCACCTGGCGCAAGCGCGATTCGTCTCCGGTCACGGCGTCGCAGACTTCGGGCGCAATTTCACAGCCCAAGGCGAGGCGCTTCTCCGCCGCCTTCGGTGCGAGCACGTCGATGGCTCCCTCGACACACGCGCTGAGCGAGAACGGGCGCTGTTCCACTTCCATCTTGCCGGACTGGATTTTGGAAATGTTCAGGATGTCATTGATGATCGTGAGGAGCGCCTCGCCGCTGGCGCGGATGGTCTCCGCGTAATCGCGCTGGTCCGGCGTGAGTCCTGTGTCCAGCAGCAGTCCGGTCATGGCGATGACGCCGTTCATGGGCGTGCGGATCTCGTGGCTCATGTTGGCGACGAATTCGGACTTGCGCTCGGCCGCGCGCTCGGCGCTCACTCGCGCGAGGCTGAATTCCCGGGCCCGATCCGTGAGCACATCATGCGTGCGTTTCTGCCGGGTCGCCGCGAGCAGGCGGGCCTTGAGTTCCGAAAGGATGAAAGGCTTGGTGATGAAATCGTGCGCTCCGAGATCAAAGGCCCGCATCTTTTCCTCGATGGTCCCGTGCGCCGTGAGCACCACCACCGGAATGTGCGCCACTTCGGGCGCGGCCTTGAGGGCGCGCAGCACATCCATTCCGTCCATGCGCGGCAGGCGCAGATCCAGCACCACGACATCGAAGATGCGGTCGTGGATTTTTTCCAGCGCCTCGACCCCATTGCCCACGGCCAGGATCTTGCATTCCGGCAGGCCGCTACAAATGGCCTCGGCGATCTGTAATTCATCCTCGACGAGCAGCACCACGGGGCCGTGCCCCGGAAGATCTTCCGCGTCCACACGGTGATCCTGATCTGGAGTGTCGGTCGGGCGAATCGATTCGAGTTCTGCGTTCATCACCTTAAGTTCCTCGGCAGAATAGATGAGGTGATTAAGGAGCTATCTTGATTAGCCCCGTCATCGGACGACGGAACTCCATCAAGTCAGTCGCTTAAGCTTCGGACAAAATTTGCCGAGTAACGGTCATGGCCTTGGCTAAACAAAGTGCATTCACGGGAAGATCACGAGCGGCGAAGAGCGCAGCGCACAGGATTTTCCATCATCTGTATTTCGTGGGGGGATATTTGTTGCTGGCCCCGGGCGTGCGCGCGGCGGAGTCCCCGTCCTGGCTGCCGCCTTTTGCGCGCAAGTTGGCCGAGACCGGCAATTGGATCCTGCTTGGTGGGGGATTGCTGGCGGTGGCGGTCGTGGTCGGCATCGTGAAGGCGATCCGGAGAAAACCGAAGCCGCGCAGTTCATCCAACTCGACGGCTCCGCAGGCGGAGGTAAATCTGGCCAACCGCTATCGGGCACTTTTCGAGAATGCCAACGACCTAATCCTCGGCACGGGACTGGACGGGCAGATTCTTTACGCCAACAACGCCTGGCAGGAGACCCTCGATTTGAGCGAGGCGGACCTGACCTCGCTTTCCATCTTTCAAGTGCTGCACTCCGAGTCGGCGGACAATTTCAAAACCAGTTTCAACCGCGCGGTCGTGGGCGTGAAAATCAAAAACTTGGAGGCCACGTTCATCTCGAAGTACGGCAAACGGGTGGTGGTGGAGGGCAGCCTGCACGGCGAACTGGTCGATGACAAACCAGTCTCCATTCAGGGAATTTTCCGCGACGTCACCGAGCGCAAGCGATCCCGGTGCGCGTTGAAACAATCCGAGGAGCGCTTTTCCCGCGTGTTCGCGGCCAGCCCGGTGGCCATCGGCATCTGCACGCTCGATCGGGGGCGTTTCCAGGACGTGAACGAGAGTTTTCTCAACATGCTCGGCTTCGATCGGCAGGAGGTGATCGGCAGCACAGACCTCGATCTGGGCATCTGGCTTAATGCCGAAGACCGCCAGCGCATCGTGGACGAGGCCAAAAACAAATCGGTGCGCGGCCTGCAATGCAAGTTGCGCTCGAAGAACGGCCAGGTTCGCGAGGCCCTGATCTCGGCGGAACTCATCGAGTTGAACATCGAGAAATCGCTGCTCCAAGCCGTCGAAGTCGTCCCGGAGAGTTGCTTGTTGCTCATCATTCATGACAACACGGAGCGCCTGAATCTCGAAGCCCAACTGCGGCAGGCCCAGAAGATGGAGGGCTTCGGCCAGCTCGCGGCCGGCGTCGCGCACGATTTCAACAACATTCTCACCGTCATCCAGGGACACGCGGCCCGTCTGCGCAGAGTGGAGGGTGTTTCTGCGCCGGTCATTGAATCCATCGATCACGTTTCGGTGGCGGCGGACCGGGCGGCGAACCTCACGCGCCAGTTGCTCACCTTCTGCCGCAAGCAGGCCATCGTGGCCAAAGTGTTTCAGGTCAATGACACCGTGACCCACATTAGCAAGATGTTGGAGCGCGTGCTCGGCACCGACATTTCGCTGGAAGTGAAGCTGGGCCAGAACCTGCCGCTCATCTACGCGGACTCGGGGATGATCGAGCAGATCATCATGAACCTGGCCTGCAACTCGCGCGACGCGATGCCCAAGGGCGGCAAGCTGACGATCTCCACGTCCACGGTTCGCATTACGCCAGGTGATGTGCAACGACGCCCGAAGGCACGTCTCGGCACGCACGTTTGCATCACGGTGAAGGACGCCGGTTCCGGCATGAGTCCGGAAACCTTGCGCCGGGTGTTTGAACCGTTTTTCACGACCAAGGACGTGGGCAAAGGCACGGGGCTCGGTCTGGCCACCGTGTATGGCATCGTGGATCAACATCTCGGCTGGATCGAAGTGGACAGCGTCCTCGGCAAAGGCACCACCTTCAGCATCTTTCTCCCCGAGACGGACAAGGCCCTGTTGACCAGCATTAAGCCGGCCTCGCAAGTCCCGGCCCGGAATTGCACGGAGTCCATTCTGCTCGTGGAAGACGAGGGACCGGTGCGGGAACTCGCCCGCCTCGTCCTCGAGGATCACGGTTACAAAGTTTTCGAAGCGGCTTCCGGGGTGCAGGCGTTGAAAGTGTGGGCCGCGCACAAGCACGAAACGGACATGCTGCTCACGGACATGGTGATGCCGGAAGGCATGACCGGGCGCGACCTGGCCGAACACATCCAGGGCGAGCGGCCGGGCTTCAAGGTGCTCTATTCGAGCGGCTACAGCCCGGACGTGGTGGGTGGCCATTTCAAGCTGCCCACGAATTCCTTTTTTCTCGCCAAGCCGTATCAGCCGCTCGAACTGGCCCAGGCCGTCCGGGAATGCCTGGAGAGGTCCAGCCCCTCGAATGTCGAGCCTCAGAAGTCGCCCCTCACGGTCTAGGTGGGGCTGACCACCCTGCTCAACGTCGGTGGAGCACGAAAACCGACGGCGACCGGAAGCGCGCCGAGTGCCAAGCCGCAGCGAAAACCGCTTTTCGCGGGTTATGAAGATCACGTCCGGCTTCATGGCGACGGGGACGGGCTTGGCATCAATGTAGAGCGGAACATTTTTCGCACGCTGGCCGCCGGGACCGTGCTTTTGCGGATTCATCCTCGCGCAGAAATCCCCGTCGTCTCACCGCTTGTCGCGCGTGCGGGCCTCTGGTTCAATGGCGTCGCATGAAGATAACGTTGAACCTGGCCCTCGCCGTCGCGCTGCTGCTCCTCACCGGCTGCGGCTCCCTGACTTCGCGGTGGCGCGGCCAACGTGGTCAGGCTTATCCCGGCGTGCGCATGGACGCGGAACACGCCACGCGTTACACCTCCGAACTGGAATGGATCGCGCTCTTCGACATCCCGCTCTCCGCTGTCGTGGATACGCTGTGCCTGCCCTACGACCTGACCGGTTCCCCCAAAGCGCCCAAGGCCCACGCCCAAGATCACGCGGACGCGGCGCACTGATTGCGCGCGGCCCGCTCCTACTGCATCGGCAACTGCAACGCCACGCGCTGCCCGTCGCGCAACACCGTCACGTTCACTTTTTCGCCGGCCAGATTTTTCTGAAGCACCCGGCCCATCAGTTCGCCTTCCGTCACGCGTACGGACTGTCCGGCGAATTCCACGATCACGTCGTCCTTCTTGAAACCCGCGTTCTTCGCGGCGGCGTGCTTGCCGTACTGGCCCACGGACTTCACGAGCAAGGCCATTTTGTCCGCCGCCACGCCGCGTGGGGTGCGCGCTTCGTCCGCCAAATCTTCCAGCACCATTCCGCCGCCCGTCATCGCGCGCATCTGCCAGGTACCGACGCGCTTGGAAATATCCGACCGCGCGCGCCAGCCCGCGGGTAGGGAAATTTCCAAACCTCTTTCCGCGCCGTCACGTTTCACCACCGCCGCCAGCCGTCCTGACTCCGGCGCGCGATGCAGCGCCCAGCTCACATCCGCGACCGCCACCGGGGGCTGCCCGGCGAGCGAGATGATTTCATCACCCGCCTTCAGCCCGGCTTTCTCCGCGATGGAACCCGCCGCCACCGCCGTGACCGTCGCGCGCCGGTCCGCCGCCAGCGTGAAGCCGATGGTCTCGGGCGCGGGCATCGGGTAAATCAGTTCCTGCGGCACCGGCTGCTTTTGCGCGCGATGGTACGAGCGCAAGGCATCGCCAATCTGATGACAGTGAACGCAACTCGGCACGACCTTGCCCTCCCAATCGAGGTCACGTTGGTACTTCGCCGCCAGTTCAGGAATTTCCACCGGACTTTTGAACGGCATGGCCACGCCCTGCTTTCCGGCCAGCGCGGCCTTGTTCTCCGGATACTGCCGGTGGAGGGCCAGTGCGCCTTCCAGCGCCGCGCGGTAGCTTGCGAGCGATTTGTCCGCCGGGTTCTTCTGATGGGTCCACGAGCCGAAGCGCCCGTAGATCGTGCCGTCGCCGTTCATGAAAAGCGTGGAGAACGAGAGGTCGTAGTCGAACTGAAAAAGCGACAGGTCGAGCGCGTTGGCGTTGATGATTCGCACGCACACGAACTTGTCGAGCAGCGGCGCGAGCGACGGCTCGGACAGCACGCTCGCGTCAATGCCCGCACACGACAGGCACGGCACGCAGCGCAACACCACGAGCAGCGGCTTGCCTTTCCATTTCGCCTCGGTCATCCCGCGCGCAAGGTCGCTGTAGATCCAGCGCGCGTCCTTCTCCATGGTGGCGCGGTCGGCGCGCACCGCCGCCTCGCGGTTCGTGACCGTCGCGCTGAAGCCGGGGAGGATGGAAAGGAGAACACAGCACGAGATGAGGAACCTGGATGTTTTCATGGAAGCATCTGACGAGCGCACGAAGGGGATTCATCAAACTGGGGCGGCTGAATTTTAGGCCGGTTACCAAAAGCAATTCCCGATACGGCTTGTCGCGAGCGCGGGCGCGTCTCCCCTCACCCCGGCCCTCTCCCCACAGGAGAGGGAGCACGGCATTCATTCTTCGTGTCTTCTAACGCGTTCGTCGTCACCCGACGCTGGCTGACTTTCTCCCTCTCCCCGAGGGAGAGGGCCGGGGTGAGGGGAGACGCGCCCGCGCTCGCGACAAGCCGTATCGGGAATTGCTTTTGGTAACCGGCCTAAAATTCAGCCGCCC
>JAYVQC010000222.1:0-4409 GCA_043757045.1 Akkermansia sp.
GCGGAAACCAAACAACCATGAACCCAAACTCTCATAGCAACTGGATCAAAGATTGGGGGCTTGCCACCGGCATGATTCTGGAAACCATCCCTGACGTGAGCCGGCTGACGGCCGCCCAGAAGCTCCTTCGGGGCACCGAGCTCTAAAATAATTTGGCCGCTCACATGAAAGAAAAAGCCCGTCCTTGCGGACGGGCTTTCATGAAACAATGAGTCGGAAGGCTCAGGCGTCCTTCTTGGCCTTCTTAGCTCCGGCCTTTTTCGTGTCGGAGGCCTTGGCCTCAGTCTTCTTCTTCTCGTCAGTCGTTTCCACCGGCGCGGCTTCAGCGGCGGTGTCCACCCATTCGAGAATGGCGAGATGCGCGGCGTCGCCGTTGCGCTGGCCCAACTGGAGGATGCGCGTGTAGCCGCCGGGACGGCTCTTGAACATCGGCGCGACTTCCGTGAAGAGAATCTTCGCAGCATCGGCGTTGTGCAGGCGTCCCGTGGCCAGACGGCGGTCGGCGAGAGTGCCGCTCTTGCCGAGCGTGACCATCTTCTCGGCCACAGAGCGCGCGGCCTTGGCCTTCGCGAGCGTGGTCTGGATGCGTTTGTGAATGATCAGGCTGCACACCATGTTGGCGAGCATCGCGTTGCGATGGGTGCCGGTGCGGCCGAGTTTGGCGGTTCGTTTAAGGTGGCGCATAATTATCAGGCCGCGACGGCGGCTTTGTCGTCCTTGGGCGCTTCGAGCAGTTCGGGATCGATGTTCATCCCGAGGCTGAGGCCGAGCGCCTGGAGCTTGTCTTTGATTTCGTTGAGGGACTTCTTGCCGAAGTTGCGATACTTGAGCATCTCCGCCTCAGTCTTCATCGCGAGCTGGCCCACGGTGGTGATGTTCGCGTTGTTGAGGCAGTTCGCGGCGCGGACGCTCAACTCGATTTCGTTCACGCTCATGTTGAGCAGCTTCTTGAGCTTGGACTTGTCGTCGTCCTGCTTCAGTTCCGCTTCTTCAAACTCGACGGCGTTCTTGTCGTAGCCGACGAAGACGTCGAGGTGATGCTGGAGAATCGCGGACGCCTGGGTGAGCGCGTCGTCAGGCGAGATGCGGCCATCGGTCCAGATTTCCACCAACAGGCGGTCGTAATCCGTGCGCTGGCCGACCCGCGCGCTCTCCACGCTGTAACGCACGCGCGTCACGGGCGAGAAGATCGAGTCAATGGCGATGACGCCGATGGACTGGTCGGGCTTCTTGTTTTCGTCACCGGCGAGGAAGCCGCGGCCAACCTTGACCGTGAGTTCCATTTCAAATTTCTTCTTCTTGTCGAGCGTGCAGATGATCTGGTCGGGGTTGACCAGTTCGATGTTCTGGTTCAGCTCAATGTCGGCGGCGGTGACGGCACCTTCCTTGTTCACGGAGAGGAGCAGCGTCTGCTCGTCGCGGGAGTGGGCCTTGAACTTGATCTTCTTCAGGTTCAACACGATGTCGGTCACGTCTTCGACCACGCCGTCCACGGTGGTGAACTCGTGTTGCGCGCCGTCAATCTTGACGGAGGTGATGGCCGCGCCTTCGAGCGAGCTGAGAAGCACACGGCGCAGGGAGTTACCGACGGTGTGGCCGTAGCCCGTTTCAAACGGTTCGGCGATGAACTTGGCAAAGGTGGGCGTGGCGTTTGACTCTTCTTTGGTCAACCGCTTGGGCATTTCAAAACGACCTAAACGAACGGGCATAGTTTCCTTTTCAACAGTTGTAATCTGACGCGCTCAGTTTGTATTCCCGCGCTGGGTGCGTCCGTGTAACTGCTGTTGGAGTGATGAGGCGTTGGAGGATTGAGAGTGAACAGCACTCCGTCACTCCACCGCTCCATCACTCCGGCTTCACTTAGCGGGAATAAAATTCAACGATGGTCTGCTCGTTCGCGATGGGCTTGATTTCCTCACGCGTCGGAACACGCATGACCGTGGCCTTCATAGCCGTCTTGTCGAGCATGAGCCAGTCCGGGACGGTGCGACTGGTCGAGCTTTCCATCGAACGTGTCGCCATCTGCTTTGAGGCCGTGGTGTCCTTGACTTCGATCACGTCGTTCACCTTGAGGGCGTAGGACGGGATGCTGACCTTGCGACCGTTCACCTTGACGTGGCCGTGGCAGACCATCTGACGGGCTTGGGCGCGGGTGTTGCCAAAACCGATGTGGAAGACCACGTTGTCGAGGCGCGTCTCCAGAATCTGCAGCATGATCTCGCCCGTGACGCCACGGCGGCTGATCGCCTTTTCATACACGCCGCGGAACTGCTTCTCCATCAACCCGTAGTAGTAGCGCATCTTCTGCTTCTCCAGCAGGCCGAGGCCGTAGTCGGTGACCTTGCGGCGGCCGGACTTGGGACCGTGCATGCCGGGACCGTAATCGCGGCGTTCGAGATATTTCGACGGGCCGAAAATGGGCAGACCAAAACGGCGGCTGATGCGGAGACGAGGACCTGTGTAACGAGCCATGAGTTATGAAAGTTGAAAGTGAAAGTTAAGAACTACACGCGGCGTTTCTTGCGCGGACGGCAGCCGTTGTGGGGAATGGGCGTCACGTCTTTGATGGTGGTGATTTCCAAACCGATGGCCTGAAGCGCGCGAATTGCCGACTCGCGACCCGAGCCAGGACCCTTCACGCGGATTTCCACTTCACGCATGCCGTGGGACATCGCCTGACGGGCGGCGTCTTGCGCGACCTGCTGCGCGGCGAAAGCCGTGCTTTTGCGCGATCCTTTGAAACCGACGCGACCGGCGCTGGACCAGCCGAGCACGTTGCCCTGCATGTCCGTGATGGAAACCTGGGTATTGTTGAACGTGGCCAGAATGTTCGCGACGCCCGTGATGATGTTTTTCGCGCCCTTGACCTTGACGATCTTCTTGGCGTTCGGATCTTCACCGAGCAGTTCAGCAGCGGTGGGAGCCGCGACCGCCGGAGGGGCAGCGGGATCAATAGCCGCAGCCGCAGCGGCGGCATCAGCTTTCTTGCCCTTCGCGGGAGCGCCTTCGCCAGCCGCAGCCTTGGCCGGCTTTTCCACGCCGTCTTTCTTTGCGGCGGGTTTTTTCTTGGTCTCGTCCGCCTTCTTAGTTTCTTCAGCCATGATTCAGTAAAAGTTAATCGTTCAGAGTCGCGCTCAATCCGGGTCTAGGTGACACCGGCTTTCGCAGTGGGATTGCGCTGCACGCCAACCGTCTTGCGCGGCCCCTTCCGGGTGCGGGCGTTGGTCGAGGTGCGCTGTCCGCGCACGGGCAGGCTGCGCAGATGGCGGATGCCACGGTAGCACTTGATGCCCTGGAGGCGCTTGAGATTCATGCCCAGTTCGCGGCGCAGGTCGCCTTCGATGACATACTTCCCGTCCTGAATCGCGTGCACGATCTTGGAGAGTTGTGATTCGTCGAGGTTCTTCGCGCGGATGCTCGGGTCAATGCCCGCCACCTTGAGGACGTCAACCGCGTTCTTAGGGCCGATGCCGTATATGTAGCGGAGCGCAATGTCGATGCGCTTCTCGCCGGGGATTTCTACACCAATGATGCGTGCCATGTTGCTTGGATGAGTGGGTTAAAGTTGGACTAGCCCTGCCGCTGCTTGTGGCGGCGGTTGGTGCAAATCACCCGGATAACGCCTTCGCGTTTGATGATTTTGCAGTTTTCGCAAAGTTTTTTTACTGACGCGCGAACTTTCATTTTTTTCTTTCTTCTAAAACGATCCGGCCCTTCGAAAAATCAAAGGGCGTCATTTCCAAATTGACCTTGTCGCCGGGCTTTAAACCCGCCGCCTCTTCCCGTCGCCGGGACGAAATGTGTCCCAGCAACCGGTGCCCATTCGCCAATTCCACCCGGAACAATGTCGCCTCGCGCAGCACTTCAACCAGTGCGCCTTCAATGCGGATGACATCTTTTCCCGGCACGCAAATGAACAAAAATTTCCCGTTCTAGGAACGCGGAGGCGGAACATAGGCAAACACTTTTTCCGGTGCAACAGGTTTTTCGGCAATCTTTGACTCAGATGCGGTGCGGTCAGGTTTTGCTTCACAAAGGCCAGCGCAGCCTCACGCGCCAGCAACTCCGCGCTCCCGTGCAGCACGCTCAAGCGGTCCCGCAAATTCTTCAGCGCGACTCCGGTGCGAGCGCGCGGACGAAGGACACCACTGGCGGGTCCAATTCAACTTGATGGGCAGCAACGGCCTTGCTCCGCCGCCTACGGCTGGCGCAGGCGGTAGAACTTGTTCCCGGCGGGCGCGAGCACGGTGACGCTGATGTGCGTGGCGTTGGTCGCGTAGGGGAAACTCACCTGCGACCACGCGCCGGTGACGGTGAGGCTTTGGTCGAGCACGAAGCTGGTGGCAGGCAACGGCCAATAGACACGCACGGCGTTGCCCAGTTGCTCGACGGAGAGCAGCGGCCCACCG
>JAYVQC010000223.1:0-17277 GCA_043757045.1 Akkermansia sp.
GAGGAAGTCGAGCACGGTGAAGTCCTGGGCCGAGTTGCGGAAATAATTTCCGACAATCGGCTGCAACACATGATCGATGAGGTTCTGCATGGAGCCGACGCGGGAGATGACCTTCGGCGCATCGAGCGCGCCGAGGTGAATGATCTGCGACACGTCGAGATTGAAGGCGAAGCCGTCCTTCGAGCGCACGGTGATCGACTGGAGCTTCTCATCGTAATGATGCGACTCGGTGCGCGTGGCCCAGTTGAGCACGATGTTTGTGGTGGGCACGAGTTCTACCTTCATCACGCGAGTGTTCAATGGATGCTTGCCCGGATAGAGCGGCGTGACCCAGACGCCCTTGTGGCCGACGTTCACGAGGTCACCGTGCTTGAACTCCACGCCGCTCACATCGACGTGTGCCTGGCCGACGAACGAGATGACCACGCCCACGGAGCCGATGGGGATCTGCACCATCGGCACCTGCTCGACCTGCGCGAACCACGGGTTCAAGTTCCAGGTGCCGGACAACAGTATCTGTTCCTGCAAACCGCGCCGTCCGCCCTGTTTGATGAACGTCTGCGCGTTCTGAAAATTTTCGTGGCCGACAATCGTGGGGCCGGCGATTTCGCCCGCCTCGATGGAGTGCCCGTCCAGCGTGGTGACGACGCCGACCATGTCCGGTTGGACACGCGTCAGGCGCAGTTGCTCGGGATACATGCCGTGCACTTCCGCCGTTGCGGACGTGATGACGTTGAACAGCGCCGTGTTGATGCGGTAGGTGCCGCCGGTGAGGAGGCCAAGCTGGCGTCCTTTCTCACCGCCGTTGAGCAGGAATTTGTTGGCGTCTTGAAAATTGTCGCACTCCACGATGCGCGCGAGAATGCGCTCCGATGGAATGGACGCGCCGTCCGCCGCCATGACGAGAGCGATCTCGCCCTGCGGCACGATGGTCACGGGCACCTTAAGGATGCGGTATTGCCACGGCCAGTAGCCGAAGTAGAGACCGGGCGCGAGCGTCGCAGCCTGATAGCCGGACTCGCCTTCGAGCGCGATGAGACGACCAGGCGGGAGTTCCCGCGCGCCGAAGCGTTTGACCACGATGCCCACCTGTCGCTCCTGAATCAGCACTGCGCCCAGCAGGAGCGGAATTCCCACGAGGGCAAACACGAGGACGACACTGACACCGACGAACCACGGCGAGATTGCGCCGAACAGAACCATTGCGGTCATAACTGATCTCCGATGTGGTGGCACCGGGACGACGGCAGCGAGCCGCGCCCGTGCGCCACGCATTTTTTTCGGGGAGACCGTGGGTGCCGCAAAAGGCGGACCTAGAGGATCGCCCTCCCAGATGCCGACGAGGTTAGCTGACGGGCTAGGTCCTGAAAGTGACCTCAACGATGGTTCGCCACCGTTGTGCGCCCCGTCCCCGGATTTCTCCGAGGGTTTGGTTCCCCCGCGCTGTCCGGCAGGAAGGCCGAACAGCTTAGGCTGCAACTGCATTGATCAATGACACGACGGCTGGGCGTGTCAAACCAACGGCGAAGTATGCGTAACGTGGGCTGTGTTTGCAGCCTCCCGACGAGGTGGGTGTTTCTGAACACAGCCCGGCTGATGGCCCTGCTCACGGCTTCGTGTCCCACCCTCCCACGGGGAACTTTTTGGTTCCTTTTTGAATCCACGCTCCTAACATCCGCGCGCTTGATTCGCATTACCCGTGAATCGGCCCAAAAACTTATGCCATTGACACATACGACTGATCTGTTCGCGAAGGCTCTGAAAGGCAAATACGCCCTCGGCGCGTTCAACGTGAACAACATGGAACTGCTCCAAGCCATCATTGAAGCCTGCGAGGAAGAGAAGGCACCCGTGATGCTCCAAATCTCCAAGGGCGCGCGCCAGTATGCGAACCCCGTCTATCTCAAGAAGCTCATCGAAGCCGCCGTCAGTCTCTCGAACATCCCCATCGCCGTTCACCTGGACCACGGTGACTCGTTCGAGCTGTGCAAGGAGTGCATTGATGAAGGTTTCACCTCGGTGATGATCGACGCCTCGCACGATCCGTTTGAGAAGAACGTGGAAATCTGCCGCAAGGTCGTGGACTACGCGCACAAGCATAACTGCGTGGTCGAAGGCGAACTCGGCATGTTGGTCGGCGCGCAGCACGACGACGGCGAAGAAGGCGGTCACTATTCCAAGGGCGGCGCTTACACGCACCCGGAGGAAGCGGTGCAGTTCGTGAAACAGTCCGGCGTGGACTCGCTCGCCGTCGCGATTGGCAATTCTCACGGCGCTTACAAATTCAAGGGCGAGCAGCATCTCGACCTCGAACGCCTCAAAGCCATCAAGAAGGCGCTCATGGACGCTGGTCTAGGCGATTACCCGCTCGTGCTCCACGGTGCCTCCAGCGTGCCGAAGGAAATCGCGCAGGAGATCAACAAGTATGGCGGCGCGATGGGCGAAGAAACCGCCGGCGTGCCCGAGGCCGACATCGAGATCGCGCGCCGCATCGGTTGCACGAAGGTGAACATCGACACCGACCTGCGCATGGCGATGACGGCGGCCATCCGCAAAGTGTTCGCGACCAACCCGAAGGAATTCGATCCGCGCAAGTATCTCGGCCCCGCCCGCACCGCGGTGAAGGAACTCGTGCGCCACAAAGTCCGCGACGTGCTCTGCTGTGCCGGTCATGCGTTCGACTAAGACCAGCTTCTGATCGCAAAAAGGCCGCTCCGTGAGGAGCGGCCTTTTTATTCTGCCATCCGAAATCATTGTGCTGCGAAAGAACGCAAAATCTTCACGCGAATCAGCGCCGACGGCGGACTTTTCTCTGCATTAGCAAGGCGGCGGTGCCACCAAGACCGAGCAAGGCCCAGGTGCTGGGTTCAGGCACGGCCGCGCCGTAGAAGTCCAGGGAATAGTCCAACTGCCGAAAGTATCGGTCCTCCTGCACATCGAAGTAGTCGTAGAAGTTGTTCACGCGGAAACCGATCTGCGTGATTAAGGCACGGGCTGGGCGCGGTAGAAGCGGGCCGGAGGAGGCGGCGCAGGCGCGTCCACGAGTGGAGCAGCGCCGGGGACGTTGGTGAACAGGCCGAGGGGGAACCAAGTCGTCAGGTTGGAACTGACTTGCACGGCATAGACGCGATTGCTCTCGCCGATGAGACTCACGTCCCGTCCGTTGTTGCCGGGGCGCGCGAGCATTTTGAATTGCGCGGACACCTGCCACTCGAAAGCCCCCATGTCCACGGTGCCATTGACGATGCGCGGGTTGCCGTCCAAGTCGGTGCTGGTGGTGACGTAGGCATTGTTGCCGGCGTTTATGCAGGGAGAGTTGGATTGGAGGCGCAGATTGCCGCCGACTAGATCCACGAAGACGGGTTCATTGGTGATGTTTCCAACTCCGTTCCCAGGGTCGGGTGTGGTGCAGGAATAGTTGATGGTGCTGGTGTAGTAGTTGTCGTTGATTTCGAAGCCATTGTCGTCGAGGTCGAAGTTGCTGTTGTAATAGACGACGCAGTTGTTCAACGTGCTCCATGTGGCTCCGCCGCCGGTGTATGCTTTGTTGCCCGTGAGCGTGCAGTTGTTCAGCGTGCACAGAAAGGCTCCGCCACCGCCAAACCCCCCTGCTGAATTTCCCGTTACGATGCAGTTGTTCAACGTGGCTGCGTAAGCTCCGCCGCCGCTGGACTCACCGGCGGTGTTACTCGTGAGCGTGCAGTTGTTCAAGGTACCACCGAGAACCCCGCCGGCGCCGAATTCCGCTAAATTTCCCGTGACCATGCAATTGGTCAGCAGGCTGGAGGCGGCCCCGCCGGCGCTTCCTGCGTAATTGCTGGCGAGCGTGCAGTTGTCGAGCGTGCTCTCGTAGGTCGCGCCGCCGTGGTCTGCTGAATTGCTCGCGAGCGTACAGTTGGTCAACGTGCTCCAAGCAGCTCCGCCGCCGCTGGCGGAGGTAGACCAGCCAGAGCTAGCTAAATTGCCCGTGAGCGTGCAGTAGTTCATCGCGCTCCTGGCGGCCCCGCCGCCGTAGAATGCGGAATTTCCACGCAGTGTGCAGTGGATGAGCGTGCCAGAATACGTTCCGCCGCCGGAGGCGAAGGCTGAGTTGCCCGCGATTACACAGTTCGTCACCACGGCGGTTTCGGACTCGCACCACAGTGCTCCTCCAGAGGTGCCGATCGAACTGACCCACGGGTCGTCGTTCACCTGCGTCGTTCCATTAGTAAGGGTGAAGCCCGCCAGCACCGCGCCATTGGTCAGATACACGCACCGGATCGCATTGTCACCGATTGGTCCGTGACCCACGATGCTTGTGTAGGCTGGCCCGTTCACACTCCGCACGGTCACAGACTTGGTCACGGCCACGCGGTTGCTCATCCCATAAACATCCCGCGCTCCGGTCTGATAGATGCCATTCGTCACGATGATTTCGTCGCCGGGGGCGGCGGCATCCACGGCGTCCTGGATGTTGGCAGCGGCGTTGGCCCAGTGGGCAAACGGCGGGACGGCGTTGGTGCTCGCGGCATCGACGTAGATGGTCGCGGCCTGCGCTCTGGCGAGTGCGACCAAAAAACTGGCCGCGCACGATGAGAGAAGTTTCGTTTTCATGCAGTTTAATCTTTTAACATGGGAAACCATACGGAGCGAGTACGCAGAACCACCTACTGATGTGTAGCAGTCAGGCTAGAGAAGGTCACTTTTGCCGTGCCGGCTGCCGGGCTCCCGGGACCGTTGGTCGGGTAGTAACATCCGGCCTTGAAGTAAAAAGTGTAGTTGGTCCAATTCGGATCGTACGGAGTCGCGGTCATGTTCACGTTTGTTGAAGTCCCATTGACCGTCGCGCTGAGCGTGAGCGAACCGCCAACACGTGCCAGTTTGAGTTTGTAATTGATCAGGTCACCGAGGTTCACGCCTGTTGCCAAAGGGTAATTCTGATCTGCCGAGCCGGTCGGACTGTACTTGATCGTGACCGTAACATTCTTATTCGAAGGAAAATTGTAGCTGACAACGACAGGTGGATCAGCGGCGGTTTCCGAGTGGAACTGCCCGATGATCACCTTTCGGTCGTTATTGGTGCCTGCGCTCTCCACGACACAAGTAGCTTCGAGAGTGTTGGTGCCGAGCGGCAGCCAGTTGTCCTTGGTCCCATCCGCCAACGTCCCGCGCAACTCGCTGCGTGCGCCCGAGGAGGTGGTGGTGTGTGCCCCGTTCCACGGGGCTTCAAACACCATCGTGTTGCCATTGCTCAGGTAGAAGTATTTCTGCGTCCAGTCCGCCGGATCGACGTACCTGAAGCCGGAGTTCAACCAGCCCGTCCTGATTTCGAGGGGGGCGGTGCCGCTCAATTGTCCGTCGCTGTTGATCGGCAGCAGGATGTTCCAGCGGGTGAAATCGAAAACCTTGGCCGGCCCCTGGAAAAGCTCGTTCAGCCGGTTGAACTGGGCGTTGACCTCCGCGCCCGTCAATTCCCGGTTCCAGAAAGCAAGTTGATCCAAGGCCCCGTTGCCCGGAGTGCGGAAGGCGTTGACAAAAGTGCCGGCGTCATTCGGCCGGTTGCCGAAGAACACGTTGGAGCTGTTGCCGACGACGTTGGTGACACCCAAGTTAACCAGGTTAATGTTACTGGTACTCAATGTTCCGCCAATGGGAGCAAGGTAACATGTCGCCAGATTGCTGGACTCGTTCCAAGTCATGGCCAGATAGTACCACGTTCCGAAGACGATGGCGTTGGAAGCGAGCAGCATGTTCGTCTGGCTGCCGATCCGCACTTTCAAGCTCCCGGGATCGACCGGTGCGGTGTTGGTCTCAAAAAACAGCCCGAATTCATTGTTGGCGTTGCCTTTCTGGCACAACACATAACGCTGGGTGCTGAGGAGAGTGGTTGGAAGGCCGTTCAAGGAGCGGAAGATCAGGCTCATCGAACCTTGGTTGGTGCCCGTCCCGCCGTTGATCACGTCGCCCGCCGTCATGCGTTGGCTGGTACCATTGAAGTTAATCGCGTTGCTCCCAGTGGCGAAAGCGTCCATGTCCCAAGTGCCAGTGCTGGTCAAAGCAGGCTGGCCGCTGATGGCGTTGGTCAGACTGCCGTCGTTGAGCTTGAACCAGTTGCTGGGGCTTTGGCTGCTGATAACGTCTTCGTAAACCGATCTAGGAGAGTTGGGAACATTGGTCGCCGTATGGCTGACCAGTTGCTCGTAGGCGTCGGTCAGGCCGTCGGTGTCGCGGTCTTGCATGGTGCCCAACTGAAACCAGGCTTGGTCATTCGAGCACGTCAGCCAGTTGAAATTCGTGGGAACCGGGGGCGCGCGCAGGAGCCACATCCAATTCGTTCGGCTCAAGGCCGGCAGGGCCAGTTCCGCGAGATTGGTGGAACCGAAAACATCGTAGCTCGCGTTCGTGTCGGACGTGCGCATGACCAGCGAAGCCTTGTTGTTCGTGAGCGCCGTCAGACGGAGCCACAAATTCGAGGAGGATTGCAGCGAAACCAAAAAGTTGGTCGGACCGCTGCACACGAAATTTGTTGCCGCGAGACCGCTACCGCCACCTCCACCGGGTGAAGGCGCTCCCATCAACATCTCGCCGCCGCCATCCAGACTGAGCAGCAGTTCCGAATCGTCCACGTAATACGCGCCGTTGAAAGACCAGAGCGGCAACAACCCTCGCGCCGGGTCAAATGGAAAAGGCGCTCGTGGAAGGCCCGAGAGCCAGTAAAAGGTTCCGAAGGCGGGTGGATTGGTTACGAGCGTGGGCGACACTTCCTGCGCGGCCAGGCGCGCGGCGGGGGTCAAAAAAAGGAACAACAGGGGAAGCAACGATCTCCGCGTAAGGTTTAACAGGTTTCGAGTATTCATGGTTGGCAGGGGTTCCTTCACGGCGTATCCCTCGACGGCATTCAAACCAACAAAGAGGGCGCAAACTAGCGCCCCCTCTGAGGCTCCAGCAAGGCGCCTGTACCAAGAGCACCAGCCGCGCCCCGCCTGGGCGCGCTGTGTGTCGATCTTGGTACCCAAAGAATCTTGCTGGATTTCAGAAGGGCCGTCGCATTCAGCGACGCAAAGTTTTTGTTTCGTGTTCTACATTCGGTTTTTCATGGACTGTGTTGAACGCTGAGATGCCAGCAAAACTCAGACTGGTTGTAAAGAGCTTCGTCACGGTTTGAGTTGAGCGGGGTGCAACCATACACACCTCGTTGCCGGACACGGTCTCCGCAGTCCAAAATTTGTCCGTGCTTTCGCGCGGGTCAACTTCTCCCGCTGTCACACTTCGTTGTGTCGCGTTGACACAGCTTTCACGCCCGTCACCGGTTTCAGCCAATAAAATCAGGCCAATTCTCCAGCTCGGGACGCTGGCATTCGGGCTGCATTTGCTCTTCCGAACTTTAACGAAAGGAAAACTATGTCACTGATTCGATGGCAAAAGTCGGAACCGAATGTCTGGGCGATCCCGAGCTTCGCGACGCTCCATGACGAAATCAACCGCGTCTTCGGCGCGCATCGCTCGCTGCCAAGCGCGCCGCCCGCCGTGGACTTCTACGAGGACCGCGACCGGCTCATCCTGAAGGCCGAGCTCCCGGGCGTGAACCGGGAAGACCTCGATCTCTCGCTGCACGACGGCGTGCTGACGCTAGCCGGCGAGCGCCGCGAGGAGAAGGCGTTCGAGAACGCCGAGGTGCATCGCTCGGAGCGGTTCCTGGGGAAATTCCAGCGCAGCTTCACCCTGCCCGCCGTCGTGGACGCCGCGCGCGTCCAGGCATCGTTCAAGGACGGCATCCTGACCGTGACCCTGCCGAAGGCCGAGACCGCGAAACCGAAACAGATCGAAGTGAAGGAGTAATTGAAAACCGGGCGGACGCGCGGTTCTTCCAGCGCGCTTCGCCCGCCAGCAAAAAATCATCAACGGAGAAAAAATTATGAACGCAGTCACAGAACAACCGAACCAATGCCGGACCGCCGCTGAACTGCCGTTCGCCGCGCCGGAGGTGAACATCTACGAAAACGAAAAGAGCTTCGTGCTCCAGGCCGAGTTGCCGGGCGTGAGCAAGGAAGGGCTGGAAGTGACACTGGAAGGCACCACGCTCACCTTCGTGGGCCGCCGCGCGGACGTCACGAAGGGCCAGCCGCTCTATCGTGAGACGCGACCGCTTAACTACCGGCGTTCGTTTGAACTGGCCCCGTCCATTGACACGGAAAAGATCGGGGCGGAAATGCAGCAAGGCGTGCTGACGTTGACCTTGCCGAAAGCCGCGCGCCTGCAGCCGAGGAAGATTCAGATCAACTGAGAAGTTTGTTTGGAGAGGGGTTGGGTGGGGAGCGCGGAGGAGTCTCCGCGCTCTTTTGCGTTCGATGCTCAGTGGGTGAACTGCTCCCAGGCGAAGCGCGCGATCATCACGCCCACCACGGCCAGGAAAATGACGCGGACGAATTTGTTTCCCTTCAGCAGGGCCAGGCGCGTGCCGAGCAGCGCACCCGCGATGTTGCACGCGCCCATCGGCAGCGCGTAGTGGTAGAGCACATCCCCGCGTGCGGCGAAGACGAGGACGGCCGCGAGATTGGTCGCGAAGTTGATGGCCTTGGAACTCGCTGAGGCGGTGAGGAAATCAAAGCCCAGCCAGCCGATGAAAATGAAAATCAGGAAGCTGCCGGTGCCGGGACCGAAGAAGCCGTCGTAGAATCCCAGCAACACGCCGACGCCGACGGTCAGCGCGCGTTCGTGATACGCGACAAATTTCGGCGCGTGGCGGTCGCCGAGTTTCTTGTTCCAGTACGTGTACACGGCCACGGCGATTAGCAGCACCAGCGTAAGCGGCTTCAGGAAGGCGTTCGGCACGCTTTGCACCACGCGCACGCCCAGCGCGGAGAAAACAAAGGCGGCGACGGCGGCCGGCAGAATGGACGGCCACGGAATCGGCACGCGTCGGGCGTATTGCGCCACCGCCACACTCGTGCCGCAGAAGGAGGAAAGTTTGTTCGTGCCGAAGACGAGCGGGACGGACGCGGCCAGTTCTTTCGGCAGGAAGACGAAGAGCGCGGGCAGTTGAATCAAGCCGCCGCCGCCCACGATGGAATCCACGAAGCCGGCGAGGAACGCGAAGAGGCAGAGCCAGGCGAGGTCCATGAATCAGTCCGGCAGAATGCCGTGGGCCATTTGAAAATCGCGAGTGAACTTGGAGCGCCTTCCCCTCACCCCGGCCCTCTCCCTCGGGGAGAGGGAGAAAGTCAGCCAGCGCAAGCTGACGACGAACGCGCCTGCAAGGTTGAAGACTGAATGCCGCTCTCCCTCTCCGCTGGGGAGAGGGCCGGGGTGAGGGGAAGGCGGTGCGCCATCGGCGGTCGCGCTGAAAAGATTCCTTCGGACGAACATGGGAAATTTCCGCGTTACGTCCGCCGGCGCGACACCAACGACACCAGCCACGCCACGCCCAGCGTGGTCGCCGTGCCGATGAGCGTGAACCACGGCCAGAACACTTCCGGGCCGACGTGTTCCTTCCACCAGCCCTTGGTCGCTTCGAGTTGCGGAGGCCAGTAGAGCACGTTCATCACGATGGCCGAGACGATCATGCCGCAGACGGCGGCGTTCGCGCCGAGACGTTTCCAAAACAGCGCGACCAAGAGGCTGCCGAGCAACGCGCCGCTGGTCAGGCCGCGCAGGGAGAAGGCCGCGTTCAACACGAAGGGCACTTCACGCGTCAGCCACGCCACGCCGATCAACGCCACGGCCCAGAAGACGGTGGAGTTGCGGCTGAAGCGCAGAAAAAATTGTTCGTCGCGATCCGGCAGCATGCGCTTGACGAAGTCCATCGTGGAAACCGAGGACAACGACGTGAGCGCGGAACTGATGCTCGACATGGCGGCGGAGAGAATCGCCACGATCAGGAAACCGCGCAGCAGATGCGGCACCTCGGTCATCATGAAAATCGGGAAGATGAAGTCGTTGGCCTTGATGCCGGGTCGCGCCTCGGGCAGGGGAATCTGAAACGGATGCGTCTGGTAAAACACCCAGAGCAGCGCGCCGACGAGCAGGAAAATCAAGAACAGCGGGAATACGACGACGGCGCTGAGGATCAGCGCCTTGCGCCCCTCGGCCACGTTCTTGCACGCGAGCACGCGCTGGACGATGAGCTGCTCCGCTCCGTGCGTGGACATCACCAGCACCGTGCCGCCGAGGATGCCCATCCAGATGTTGAAGGGCGCGGAGAAGAAGAAATCTTTCCACGCCACGCCCGCCGGCGGGACGGCGTTCAGCCAGTGAAGTTTTCCCGCTTCGCTAGCCTTCGCAAAAGCCCCGGCCCAGCCGCCCTCCATCAGCGTGGGGAGGTAAATGAGTGCATACAAACCGCCGAGCAGGAACAGCCCGAACTGCACGGCGTCCGTCCAG
Source organism: Akkermansia sp. (assembly GCA_043757045.1). GTDB lineage: Bacteria > Verrucomicrobiota > Verrucomicrobiia > Limisphaerales > SIBH01 > JANNGC01. The sequence goes on from JAYVQC010000223.1 coordinate 10,360, forward strand.
ATTACGGCCTTCACGCCGCCGATGTAGGTGTAGATGAGCGACAGGCCGACGAAGAGAATGATGGCTCCGAGGATGGGATTCAGCACGCCGCCGAAACTGAGCAGGGAATCGCCCAGCATCAAACGGATGGGAATACACGCCACGTACACGCGCACGCCCGCCGCCATCGTTTCCATGATGAGGAACATCGCTCCGGCCAGCCGCCGCACGCGCAGGCCGAGGTGATTTTCCAGAAGCTGGTAGGGCGAATAAATTTCTCCTTTGAAATAATGCGGCACCATGATGACCGCGAGAATGATGCGCGCGATCACGTAGCCCACGATCATCTGGATGAACGCGATGTTCCCGCCGAAAGCCATCGCCGGGACGCCGATGATGGTCAGCGCGCTGGTTTCGGCGGCGACGATGGAGAAGCCGATGCCCCACCACGGGATGTTTTTGCTGCCGAGAAAATAGTCGCGCGTGTTGCGCTGGTCTTTGCCGAACCAGACGCCCAGCGCAATGATGCCGAGCAAGTAAGTGACAATGATCAGCCAGTCACCGGCGTTGAAAAACTGCGGCATGGGAGTCGCGGAGAAATGACGCGACGCGAATTAATCTTCGCCGTAGTCGCCGAGTTCGCGGTCGAAGGTCAGGTTCCAAGGATGACGCACCAGCGCGTCAAATGAGTCGCCCGTGGTCTTGGTCGGCACGGTGATGGGGAGCGCCACGGTCCAGATCACGCCGCCGACCAGGGAGGCGACAAAGGTGAAAGGACGCGCGATGAAAATATCCACGGCGGTACCAGCCACGCGCCAGCCGTAGTCCTCCCCGGCGCGCAGATTGGGGGCAGTGAGCAGCAGGAGAAACAACGCGAGTGTGCAGAGTTTTTTCATGGCGGCTCGAAACTACCGCGCGTCGTCCCCGTGGCAAGCGCGGAAACGGAGCGGTGGTGGGCGGGGCGCATCTTGGCACGGTTGCTTTAGTGGGACAGCCGCCACCGGCTGTCCTAGTCCTGCAAGCGCCCCCACTTGCAGTTCGACAGGCGGGGGCGCCTGTCGGACTACTGACCGGCGAGGGCGCCGGTCCCACTACCCAGCAACCGTGCCAAGATGCACCCTAGTGGGCAGGCGGGACGGCTGCCCCACTAGCTGATTTGCAGCGCGCTGCTCGCTTCGAGTGCGTGGGCCACGGCGGCGGGTGCGGCGAGGAAGTAGTGGGCGGACAATTCAGCGACACTGTTTTCCGAAAGCCGCAGCGGACGCGCGGCGCGTTCGATGAAACCGTGCGTGGTCTGCTCGATGTAGTTCTGCAAACCCTGGCGCAACGGCACCGAGAACATCGCGAGGCTCACGCCATAGACCAGCGTGTGCCAGCCGCGCGCGTCGCCGGATTCGATGGCGGCGAGGTAGCGTTGCACCACGCGCTGGTCGCGGAGCGGGCGCAGCTTGCTCAACTGCCGCTGCCCCACGCGGCAACTGGCGGCGGCGAAATCGCGGATGATGATTTCCTGCGCGAGCCGTTGATCGAGCGCGACCAGTTCCCTCGCCTCGCCGCGCGCGGCGTGTTGATGGGCGGCGACGATAGCGGGCAGTTCGATGGGTTGCAGGACTTGCGCCGAATAGGTGTCGAGGAACGCGCGCAGGCTGGCGAGATCGCGCACGCGGGAAAAATCCATCGCGCTCGACAGGGTGCTGGTGACGGCGAGTTCGTCGGGCGAGCCGAGCTGGTCGAGCAAGGGATGCGCGTCGCCCAGCAGTTCAGCGGGCGAGTGCGGTGCGGATTTGGTTTCCACCCTCATTCGTCAATGCCACGTCGGAAAATCCAGTCCGTGGATTGAGGCGAAGCTAGGCCGGGGTGCGCGGCGGGCAAACCGATTTATTTTTCCAGCGGGAGAAAAATCCGTTGACGGCGACAGCCAAAAACGCGGCGCAGTCATGGCGAAAAAGTGAGACAGACGTCCCGATTGCCCAGCAATGACCAAAGCTCAACGACGGCCGATACGAGACGCGCTGACTGCAACCACGACGCCTCGACGCCGTGCGCTGCGACACCTGTCGCTGCAGCACGTGGTTAGGCAATTGGAGTGGTGCCAATGGAAAGTTTGTTGGGGAGACGAACACCCCTGCTCGTAACGCAAATAAGCATCACGATGCACGGCCACAAATCCAAGGTGCATTCGAGAAAATCGCGCGCGAACCGAGAGAGTCCATCGGCTGAGAAGCAAATTAGGAAATACGACAAAGAGATGGAAGTGACCGCAAGTGCCACCGCAAGACCGCGACGAGCGCGGGAAATGTAAACCGAACGATGTCGAAGCCAGAAATAAATGGCGACCGGAAACCACCGGAGCAAGATGCTAACTAGCAAAGGCCAAGTCCGGCCCGCCAGCGGGTGAGTGTAGAAGCTCAACAGGAGTAAGGTGCCGAAGCAGAGACAGACGGCATAGGCCGCTAGCGCGATGAGACACAGAGTTCGCCGTAGAATCTCGATTGTGGCATTGGTAGTCATCACTTTTGATAACGCGAGATCAATCGCCTAACATTTCAGTAACCCGCTGCCCCCGCCGCGCCCTTGACGATGACCACGCCCGCCGAGGTGCCGAGGCGGGTCGCGCCGGACTGGATCATGCCGAGCGCAATCTGCGCGTCGCGGATGCCGCCGGAGGCTTTCACGCCGAAGTCCGGGCCGACGCATTCGCGCATGAGCTGGATGTCGTGCGTGGTCGCGCCGCCGGTGCTGAAACCGGTCGAGGTCTTCACGAAATGCGCGCCGGATTCGACGGTGAGTTTGCAGGCGAGAATTTTTTCCTCCCGCGTGAGCAGGCAGGTTTCAAAAATGACTTTCACGGTGCGCTCCTCGGCGGCGTCCACCACGTCGCGCAGTTCGCGCAGCACATACTTCGCGTCGCCGTCCTTGAGTTTGCCGATGTTCAGCACCACATCAATTTCCTGCGCGCCGTCATCAATGGCCGCCTCGACTTCGAGACGCTTCACGTCCGAACTCATCGCGCCGAGCGGGAAGCCGACGACGGCGGCGACCTTGACGCCGGAATTTTCCACGAGCGCATACGCCTGGGCCACGCGCGAGCCGTTCACGCACACGCTGTAGAAGTGATGTTCCATCGCCTCGCGGCAAAGCTTCTCGATGTCCGCAGCGGTGGCCTCGGGTTTGAGCAGGGTGTGGTCAATGTATTGGGCGAGGGTGAGCGCGTTCAAAGATTCAGACATGCGGCGAGTTCTAGCGGGAGCGGCGGGGGATGTCGAATGACAACTGATGCGGTGGAAAGGGGGAGAAACTTTGGCGTGAGGACCGCGTTCCTCATGCACGTCCCGGCGGGCCGGACAGTACGAAAACACGCGCCAGCCCTGAAATAAGTAGTTGCACGGGCCGGGAGTTTCCCCTTTATTCCAACCCGTTGAAGGTCCAGCTGCGGTGTCATTGTTCCGACGCCCGGTTTTCCAAAAGTTCATAATTCATTGGGTTCTGGTTTTCTGGCTCTTCATCAACACAACATATGAGTAACGCCCCACAAGGCACCGCCCAGCAGGGCCATTCCCCCGCTGGTAATCCGCCGCAAGGCAATGGCGCAGCCGAACTCGGCTCGGGATTTCTGGAAATTTCGGAGAAAGGTTTTGGTTTCCTGCGCTCCCACGAGCAGCATTTTTCGCCGAAGCCCACGGATATTTTTGTCACGCCCGACACGATCAAACGCAGCTTCCTCCGGGAAGGCGCGTTCATCGAAGGCTACCTGAACCCGCCGCATCGCGGCAGCAATCCGCAGCTCAAGACGGTGGAGAAGGTCAATGGGATGGCCTTTAACGACTACACCAAGGCTTCGCGCTTCGAGAATCTCACGACCATTGATCCCATCGAGAAATTCAGCCTCGAAACGACGCCGGACCAGCTTGAGACGCGCGTCATTGATATCGTAACGCCCATCGGCAAAGGCACTCGGGGCATCATCGTCGCGCCGCCGCGCACGGGCAAAACGACCATTCTCAAACAAATCGCCAACGCCATCACCACGAACCATCCCGAGGTTCACGTCATGGTGCTGCTCATTGATGAGCGGCCCGAGGAAGTGACCGACTTCCAGCGCTCGGTGAAGGCCGAGGTCGTGGCCTCCTCGAACGATCAGGAACTGGAAACGCATGTGCGTCTCTCACGCTTCATGATCGAGCGTTGCCGCCGCGAAGTGGAGGCGGGCAAGGACGTGTTCGTGCTGCTCGACTCGCTGACCCGCGTGGCCCGCGCCTACAATTCCGTCCACGGCGGCAGCGGCCGGACGATGACCGGCGGCGTGGATGCCCGCGCGCTGGAGATTCCGCGCAAGATGTTCGCCTCGGCGCGCAAGATCGAGAACGGCGGTTCGCTGACCATCATCGCCACGGCGCTGGTGGACACCGGCAGCCGCATGGATGAGCTGATTTTCCAGGAGTTCAAAGGCACGGGCAACATGGAGTTGATTCTCGACCGCAAGCTTTCGGAGCGGCGCTTGTTCCCGGCCATTGACATTCCGAAGAGCGGCACGCGCAAAGAGGAAAAACTCTACGCGCCCAAGAACATCGAGGCCGTGCGCAAGCTGCGCCGCATGATGGTGGACCTGAACCCCGTCGAAGCGATGGAGACGCTCACCGCCGCGCTCAAAAAGCACAAGACGAACGACGAGTTGCTCGCGAAGTTGCTCTGAGGAAATTCTACTGCGAATCGGCAACGGCCTGGCGAGAAGCCAGGCCGTTTTTATTTTGCGCCGGTGCGTTGGCTGGCCGGTGAAACACGCCACAAACAAAGCGCCTTCGTGACATTCCTTGAATTGACTTCCCGAAGTCTTCGTCCCGAAATAGACACATGAATCAATTGCCCGAGTCCAATTTATCCGCCGCCACGTCGCGGCGGGAATTTCTCAAAACCACCGGCAAGGTCGCCACCGTCTCCGCGCTCGCGGGCATCGTGCTCCCGCACGTCCACGCGCAGGACAGCCAGACCATCAACATCGCGCTCGTCGGCTGCGGCGGTCGCGGCACCGGTGCCGCCGGCAACGCCATGACCGCCAAGGACGGCCCGGTGAAAATTGTGGCGATGGCGGATGTCTTCGAGGACAAGCTCAACGCCAGTCACGACAACTTGAAGAAAAAGTTCACCGACCAGGTGCAGGTCAAGGCGGACAACAAGTTCATCGGCTTCGACGGCTACAAGCACGCGATTGATTCTCTGCGCAAGGGTGACGTGGCCATCTTCACCACGCCGCTCGCCTTCCGCTGGGTGCATTTCAAATATGCCATCGAGAAGGGCGTGAACGTGTTCATGGAAAAACCCGTGACCGCCGACGGCCCGACTTCGCGCCGGATGCTCGAACTCTCCAAGGAAGCCGACGCGAAGAATATGAAGGTTGGCGTCGGCCTCATGTCGCGCCATGCGCGCCATCTCCAGGAGCTGCATAAACGCGTCACGGACGGAGAAATCGGTGACGTGATGCTGATGCGCGGCTACCGCATGCACGGCCCCGTGGCCTCGGCGTTCTCGAAGCGCTGGCCCGGCAAGCCGACTTTCCCGAGCGAACTGCTCTGGCAGATTTCCCGTTTCCACAGCTTCCTCTGGGCGAGCGGCGGCTGCTTCAGCGATTTCTACATCCACCACATTGACCATCTCTGCTGGATGAAAAACGCGTGGCCGGTCAAGGCCCAGGCGCTCGGCGGACGCCACTATCGTTATGCCCCGGACGCTGAGATGTGGGTGGACCAGAACTTTGATTCCTACGCCGTGGAATACACGTTCGAGGACGGCGCGAAGTTCTACATGGACGGACGCTGCAACAGCGGCGCGGACCCGTTCTACTTCAGCCACGTCCACGGCACGAAGGGCATGGCGGTGGCGGCGAAGACGGGCGATTACAGCGGGCCGTCGAGCATTCACAAAGGCCAGTTGCCCAGCCGCAGCAGCCAGCTCTGGCAATCCAATGTGCCGCCGGCGGAAAACGATCCTTATCTCAACGAGTGGAATGATCTCATCAGCGCCATTCGCAACGACAAACCCTACAACGAAGTGCCCTTCGGTGTGACCGCCAGCGTCGTGACCTCAATGGGCCGCAAGGCCGCGCACACCGGCAAGGAAATCCGTTACGAAGACATGTTGAACGACGACATGGAATACGCGCCGGGGATCGACAAGTGGACGATGGACTCGCCGCCCCCGATCATCGCCGACGCGGACGGCAAGTATCCCGTGCCGATGCCGGGCAAGACCACGAAGCACGAGTACGAGATGAACATCAAGGCGTGAGGTGAGTTGAAAGTGGCTGGTTGAAGGTTGCAGGTTGGCGAAAGCGAGCCTGCAACTTTTTTTCATTTTAACTCCGCCAGCCTTGCCCAAGTTTCCTCGCATGACCCACGTCACCCGCCTCCTCGACGCCGCCGCGCAGGGCGACAGCGTGGCCGCTCCTGAGTTGCTCCCGCTGGTCTATGACGAGTTGCGCCGTCTCGCCGCCGCGAAGATGGCGCACGAGCAGCCCGGCCACGCGCGCTTCGAGAATCGCGCGCACTTCTTCGGCGCGGCGGCGGAAGCCATGCGCCGCATCCTCGTGGACTACGCCCGGCGCAAAAAAGCCGTGAAGCACGGCGGCGCGCTGCCGCGCGTGGACTGGACGAACCTTGATGTTGCCGTGACGAGCGACGATGAAACCGTGCTCGCCGAACGCGATGCCGTGGGCGCGGAGCTGATCAAGCTCCGCTTCTTCGCCGGTCTGCCGAATGTGGAAGCCGCGAAAATGCTCGGCCTCTCCGAGCGCACCGCCAAGCGCACCTGGGCCTACGCCCGCGCGTGGTTGCTGGAGGAGTTGCGGAAAACTGATTAGCCGTAGAGAACGCAGAGAACACCAAGAGCGGAGCGCGGACCGCCGGGTCCGCGAGTTTCTTTTTTGCCTCACGCCAAGGACGCCAA
>JAYVQC010000224.1:0-4350 GCA_043757045.1 Akkermansia sp.
CCGTGGTTTTGGAAACTGCCACCGCGCTGGCGACCACCAACTGGCTCCCCGAAACCAGCCTCCGCGCCCTCGTCGGCAGCAACTTCAACGTCACCAACGCCACGACGAACACCGCGCAGTTCTACCGGCTGAAACAGTTGTGAGGAGAAGTTGAACCGCAGCGAACGCCGATTCACCCAGACAAACAGAATCTGAATCAAACGGCCTGACCCCGTTTTTCGTCCGCCCCATCTGCGTTTATCTGCGCCTCACATCCGAGTTGCGCGCTCGCAGCTTCAAGTCGTGGCAGGTCAGCGTGTCGTGGAGGCGGGAGGGACGAAACCAATTAGTCCCGTTCCCGACAAGGGAAACGCCCCTTGTTTCATTGGTTTTTTCCCTTGGCACGCGCGGAGCGCGTCGCTTTACTGCGCGCCGCAGTAACAAAAAAACATTATGGCAAAAGCACTCTCAAAATCACAAATCGCGGCTGCGGTCGCGGAAAAAAACGGTCTGACCAAAAAGCAGGCCACTGAAATCATCGCTTCGATCGTGGAGCTGGCGTACAAAAATGCGAAGAACAGCTTCACCCTGCCGGGCCTCGGCAAGCTGGTGCTCGTGAACCGCAAGGCGCGCATGGGCCGCAATCCCGCGACCGGCGAGACGATCAAGATCGCCGCGAAGCGCGTGGTGAAGTTCCGCGTGGCCAAGGCCGCGAAGGACGCAATCCTCGGCGCGAAGTAATTCCCGCTCTCCATTAGACAGGCGTCCTGAAGAAATTCGGGACGCCTGTTTTGTTTCCCCGCCGGAACGCGGGTGCCCCGCCCGCAGAACGACAGGCGGGGACGCCGGTCCCACTACCAAGCAACAGTGCCAAGACGCACCCGGCACAACTGGGTGCATCTTGGCCCAGTGGTCTGCGGCGGTGGCGGCGGGCATCCTTGCCTGCCAGTGAGGGCCGGCTTCCAGCCGCCCGGCCCAAGTGTGAATAGGCCCGCCGTGCTCGAACCTTTTCCACGTCTCGGCGCAGAGCGGCCTGGCCCGCCGGGCTGGAAGCCACGGCTTACTGGCCGGCAAGGATGCCCGCCGCCACAGCAACAGTGGCAAGACGCACCCTTTTCAGTCCGGCGAAACTTCTCAGGGTTGGCGTCACTCTTTTCGTTCGTTAGTCTCCCGCCGTGTTTCGCCCTTGCATTGATCTGCACGAAGGAAAAGTGAAGCAAATCGTCGGCGGCTCACTGCGAGACAGCGGCGCGGGTTTGCAGACGAACTTTGTCTCCGAGAAATCCGCCGCGTGGTTCGCCGAACTCTATCGCCGCGATGAACTGCTCGGCGGCCACGTCATCCTGCTCGGCCCCGGCAACGACGTCGCCGCGCGCGAAGCCCTGGCCGCGTATCCCGGCGGGCTGCACCTGGGCGGCGGCGTGAACCGCGACAACGCGCGCGACTGGCTCGACGCGGGCGCGTCGCACGTCATCGTCACGTCGTGGGTCTTCCGCGAAGGGCGCGTGGACTGGGAGCGGCTGAGCGACCTCGACTCCATCATTGGCAAGCGCCGGCTCGTGCTCGACCTCAGTTGTCGCAAGCGCGGGAGCGACTACTTCGTCGTCACTGACCGCTGGCAGAAATTTACCACCGAGAAAATCTCCCCCGAGCTGCTGGCGAAGATGGGCGCGTATTGCGACGAGTTTCTGATTCATGCCGCCGATGTGGAAGGACTCTGCCAAGGCATTGATCACCAGCTTGTGGAACTCCTCGCGCAATGGACGCCCGTGCCCACGACCTACGCGGGCGGGGCGAAGTCCCTCGCCGATTTGGAGGACGTGTCGCGAATCGGACGCGGGCGCATTGATCTCACCATCGGTTCGGCGCTGGATATTTTTGGGGGAACCGGCGTGAAGTACGAGGACGCGGTGGCCTTCAACCGCCAGCGCCGCTCGTGACCTGCCCACACCCGACCCAAGACTGGAAAGTCGGCGTTACGAGGTAACGCCGACATTCTTGTCGGCAGGTCGCGAGGCTTTTGAGCCTCGTGTCCGTGGAAGCCGCCAGCCGGATGGATGAACAAAAAACGTTCGGTCGTGCGGGACGGTACCGGCCTGCGAACGGGAGGCTGAAAAGCCTCCCGACCTGCCGGCTGGAAAGCCGGCGTTACGGCTCGACAAGTTACGCCAGCGCAACCTGCCCGCTGGTCACGCGGGTGAAGTAACCGCCGCGATTTAGAAGCTCGGCGGGCGAGCCGCACTCGGTCACGCGCCCTTCCTCGATGACAATAATCTTGTCCACGCGCCGAATCGTGCTCAGGCGGTGCGCGACCATCAGCGTGGTCCGTCCGCTCATCAGGTTGAAAATGCTTTCCACCACTTGCGCTTCGCTCTCGGCGTCGAGCGCGCTGGTCGGCTCGTCGAGCAGGAGAATGGGCGCGTCTTTCAGGAATGCGCGGGCGATGTTGATGCGCTGGCGTTCGCCCACACTGAGGCGGGCCGCGCCGTCACCGACCACGGTTTGATATTGGTGCGGCAGCTTGCTGATGAAGGCGTGGGCGTTCGCAGCGCGGGCGGCGGCTTCAATTTCAGCGGCGGTGGCGTTGGGTTTTCCGAAGGCGATGTTCTCGGCAATGGTGGTCGGGAGCAGAATCGGCTCCTGCAAGACGACGGCAATTTGTTCGCGCAGGTCTTTTAACTTCAACGCGCGCAAGTCCACGCCGTCGAGCTTCACTGCGCCGGAGTTGGGATCGAAGAAGCGCGGCACCAGATTCATCAAAGTGGATTTCCCCGCGCCACTCGGCCCGATGAAAGCGCACGCTTCGCCCGGTCGCACTTCGAAGCTGAGATCATGCAGGACGGGACGGTCCGCTTCGTAGCCGAACGTGACGTGTTCCAAGGAAAGACAACCCGCAGCGACGAGCGCATTCTGATCTTGGACCTTGGACTTTGGACTTTGGATGGAACGGGCATCCGACGCATCGCGCACTTCTTCCGGCGTATCGAGCAATTCAAAAACCCGGCCCGTAGCGGCCAGCGCATTGGCCGTGGTCGCGCCGACGTGGGAGAGCTGATTCAGCGGCTCATACATTTGCCCGAGGTAGGTGAGAAAGACAACGAGACCGCCGACGGTAAGGCGCGAGGCGAGAACTTCGTGACTGCCAATCCAGACAATGGCCGCCGTGCCGGCGGCAAAAACGAGCGAGATGCCGAGCCAGTAGATGAGTTCCCACGCGTGCTGCGTCAGGCGGCTCTGGCGCGCGGTCTCGGCCTGGGCGTCGAAGGCGCGCTGCTGCTGTGCCTCGCGTGTGTAGCTCTGGATGAGCGGGAGCGCGCTGATGTTTTGTTGCACGAGCGTGGTGACCTGGCTGTCCGCCTGTTGCGCCGCCGCGCCGCGTTCGGTCATTTTTTTGCCGAGCACTTTGATGATGGCGATGATGAAGGGAATGGTGGCGAGCGCGATGAGCGTGAGCTGGCCGTTCAATTTCCACATCACGCCGACCATGAGCAGCAGCGAGAACGCCGCATTGATGAGCGTGAGCGCGCCTTGCTGGAAGAGAGTTTGAAACGAGTAGGTATCCCACGATGCGCGGAAGATGAGGTCGCCCATGCGCGCGGATTGATGGAAGCGCAGCGACAGTCCCTGAAGCGTAGCGAAGACGAGGCTGCGCACGCGGCGCAACCCGCGCAGGCCGACTTGAATGGCGACAAAATTCTGCGCGGCGGAGAGCAACCCTTGCGTGCCGTGAATGGTGAAGAGCGCGAGCGTGAGGAGGGCGATCCATTCCGTCGGCGTCTTGGTCCACTGCGGCAGCCACGCGGGAAATCCCTTCGCCTGCAACACGCCATCCACGATCAGCGCGATGGGCCAGGGCTTGAGGACGTTGCCCGCGATGCTCAGGAGACTGAGGCCCAGCACGACGGCGATGCGCCCGGAGTCGGGGCGGAAAAAATGCAGGGCGCGTCGTATGCCGGTCATGGCGCGCGAACAGTAATCACGCGTGGCAGGCAGTGACAAGAAACGTGCGCGGCACCGGGATGATTGACACGTCCGCACGGGGGACGAAACTCAGCGCGCCAATGCGCCTCCGTGCCTGCCAGTTTGAATTCCAGTTCTCGCGTCGGGCGATGCTCATGGGCATCGTGAACGTGACGCCGGACTCGTTTTCGGATGGCGGTAAATTTTTTGACCCCATGCGTGCGGTGGAGCACGCGCGGCAACTCATCGCGGAAGGCGCAGACATCCTCGACATCGGCGGCGAATCCACGCGACCACATGCGACGCCAGTTTCCGAGCAGGAGGAATTGCGCCGCGTGCTGCCGGTGATTCGAGAACTCATTCGTAGCGGCGTCTCGGCCGAGCGCCGCCATTCAGCCGGTGGAGAGACGG
>JAYVQC010000225.1:0-17032 GCA_043757045.1 Akkermansia sp.
CCATCGGGGCCATCGCCAGCAAACAAGGCCCCCCGAGCGACCTTTTCCAACGGCCAGTCACCGCCATTTGAAAACCACGCTTTATTCAGCGTCTCCCTAACTCTTGGTTCGCTGGACAACAACTACAGTGCTGCTCGGTTTCGGGGGTAACGAAATCCTCACCGTCTCGTTCTTCTTCGGGCGGTTGGAGTCGCCGTCATCTCCGCAACCTGCGATGGCGCTTGGGCCTCGCGGTGGACGCGGTGGCGGCTGGCTCGCCTGTGGCCTCGGTTCTGGTTCTTGGGGGTTGTCTTTCACAATGCTTGAAGCTGCCCATTAAAAAGATCGAGGTTCTTCACCACAGAAACGACTTCTGCTCGGCCAGCACGTTCGTCCCGTCGAGCAGGGTCGCGCGCCAGGAGATGAGTTCGCCAAACTTTTTGTATTCGTCCCCGGCGAGTGTGAGCGAAGTCCACTGGCTCAACACGCCGGGCTTCACCGCCTGTTCCAGCACGCTGGTCTTCGGCTCGCGCCCGGCTCCGCTCCGGGTTTCCACGCGCAGTTGGAGCGCGCGGAAGTAGCTCGCCTTCCACTGCACATCGAAGCGCAGACCGGAGCGCCGGGCCGGGCTTTCCCGCAGTACCAGTTGGTAGGCGTCGCGATCAATGAGGCTGGGACTGAGCGAGGCGCGGCCCTTCGCATCGAGAAAGTGCGGCAGGACTTTCACGATTTGTTCCGACTGCGCGTTCGCCGCGAGGGCGAAGGCAAGGACAAACAGGCTGGCGATAATTCGGCGGCGCACGGGCAAATAGTTAACGATGGTGGCCAGTGATGACAAGCGGCGGTTGTGCCTGAATCGCCTTGTCGAAATTAGACGTCCTGACTTGCGACCACCTCACCACCCGGAATTCGCGTGGACACCGGCGGGTGACATGCCTAGCCTCCGCCGCCATGCGTATCCTGTATTTGAATGGCCCGAACCTGAACCTGCTCGGCACGCGCGAGCCGGAGAAATACGGGCGCACCACCCTCGCTGAGATCGAGGCGCAGGTGCGAAGCCGGGCGGCGGAATTGAAAGCGACGGTGGACTTCCGTCAGTCGAATCTGGAGGGCGATCTGGTGAACTGGATTCAGGAGGCAAAGGGGAAGTTTGACAGCATCGTTTTGAACGCGGCGGCCTACACGCACACCAGTATTGCCTTGCGCGACGCGATTGCGGCAATTCAGGTGCCGACGATTGAAATTCACCTCTCTAATGTTCACGCACGGGAGGAATTTCGGCATAAAAGCCTGATTGCTCCCGTGTGCCGGGGCCAGATCACCGGCTTCGGTGCGCAGTCTTACCTCCTCGCGCTTGATGCTGCCGTTAGCGATAATCAGGGTTAAGGCTGGATGGCAGGTGGTGCTTCACTGACCAAAATGATTCTTGACGCTTTAACACTCAGCTTTCATTTTCCCGGAGCATTTTGAAACCAAACCAAGCAGTGCCGTCTTGCGGTGACTGCTTTTTTGTTTAATGAGCATCGCACACAACACTAGTCGGAAAGCCGGAGGACATCTGTGGAACTAAAAGACATCAAAGCCATCATCGATCTGATGAAGAAGAACTCCATCTCGGAGTTCGAGCTCGAACGTCAGGAGTTCAAGATCAAGCTCAAGCGCGGCAACATGTCCAGCGGTGAGGACATGCCGGGGCAGGTGTACATGCCGCAAGTCGCCGCCCTGCAAGCGCCAGTCGCCGTCTCGTCATCTATGGTCTCGAACGCCGTGCCAGTTGCGCCCGCGCCCAGCACCGATATCGAAATCAAGTCGCCGATGATCGGCACCTTCTACCGTTCGCCTTCGCCGGAAGCCGGCACGTATGTCGAGATCGGCACGGAGGTCACCCCGGACACCGTGGTCTGCATCATTGAAGCGATGAAAGTGATGAATGAAATAAAGGCCGAGGTGAAGGGCGTCATCACGCAAATCGTGGTCGAGGACGCCAAGCCTGTGGAATTCGGCCAACCGATGTTCAAAGTCCGTCCGACTTAAGCGCATGAACGAACTCATCAACAAGCTGCCGGCTCTCGGCAAAGTCATCTCGTTTTTTGGCATGGCCTCGTGGGCGATTGTCATCATCGTCAATATCAGCCTGTCCGTCGCGGTTTTCAAAAGCGCCTCGGCATTGGAACGTCAGCGCGGCCATTCCCCGTTCGGCGCTCCCATCATCTGGGCGCTGGCCACCTTGGTGGGCGGCGTGTTGACGGTGCTGGCCTACTGGTTCATCCACCATTCCACTTTGAGTCCGCAGAGTTCCCCGAAACCGGAGTCATCCAACCTCTGAGCTGCTTTTAACCGCATGTTTGAAAAAGTCCTCGTTGCCAATCGCGGTGAAATCGCCGTCCGCATCATCCGCGCCTGCAAGGAATTGAACATCCGCACGGTCGCGGTCTATTCCGAGGCGGATGCGAACTCGATGCACGTCCAGATGGCGGACGAGGCCATTTGCATCGGCAAAAGTCCGAGCAGCGAGAGCTACCTGCGCATCGACCGCATCATCAGCGCGGCGGAAATCGCTGACGTGGACGCGATTCACCCCGGCTACGGGTTCCTCTCCGAGAACGCGCACTTCGCCGACGTGTGCGAGAACTGCAACATCCGCTTCATCGGCCCGAGTTCCCGCGCGATGAACGCCCTCGAAGACAAGGCCGTGAGCCGCGCGCTGGCGAAACGGGCCGGCGTCCCCACGCCGCCCGGCTCCGACGGCATCGTCGAGAAGGAACAGGACGCACTCGCGACCGCGAAGAAGATCGGCTACCCCGTCATGATCAAGGCCGTGGCTGGCGGCGGCGGACGCGGCATGCGCGTGGCGCACAACGACATTTCCCTGATCAAGGGCTACCACACCGCGCGCACCGAGGCGGAGAAGTGCTTCGGCAACTCCGGCGTGTACATCGAGAAGTACATCGAGAACCCGCACCACATTGAGTTTCAAATCCTCGGCGACAACCGCGGCAACATCATCCATCTGAACGAGCGCGATTGCTCGGTGCAGCGCCGCAACCAGAAAGTCGTCGAGGAAAGCCCTTCGCCGCTGCTCGAGAACAAATACAAAAATCTCCGTAAGACCATGGGCAAGGCGGCGATCAAGATCGCCGAACTCGCCCATTACACCAATGCCGGCACCGTCGAGTTCATCGTGGATGACCATGGGAATTTTTACTTTCTCGAAGTGAACAAGCGCATCCAGGTCGAGCATCCCATCACTGAGGAAGTCACAGGCATCGATCTCGTGCGGCAGCAAATCATGATCGCGATGGGCGAACCGCTGCGCCTCACGCAAAGCGATATTCACATCAAGGGCCACGCCATTGAGTGCCGCATCAACGCCGAAGACCCCTTCAACGACTTCCGTCCGTCGCCGGGCCGCATCGAGATGTATTACGCGCCCGGGGGGCGCGGGGTGCGCGTGGATTCCCATGCGTACGCCGGTTATACCATCCCGCCGCACTACGACTCGATGATCGGCAAGCTCATCACCTTCGGCAAAGACCGCCGCGAGGCCATGGACAAGATGAGCCGCGCGCTCAGCGAGTACATGATCACCGGTGTGAAGACGACCATCCCGTTCGAGATGGCCATTCTCCAAGACCCCAACTTCCGGCGCGGTGTCTATTCCACGAACTTCATCGAACAACTGCTGGGCGGCGCGCGCCGCGAGTTGCTCGAGGAAAAGGCGTAAGGAGCGCGGACCGCCGAGTCCGCGAGTTTTATGAAGTCACTCGACGAAGCCCGGCTCTACACCTTCGTTGACACCGCCTACCTGCACGGTCGCGATCCGGTCCAACTCACGCGCCAGCTTTGCGACGGCGGCTCGGACATCATCCAGCTTCGCGCCAAGCGCGAGCCGCGCGAGGAAGTGCGGCGGCTGGCGGAACTCATTCTCCCCGTTACTCGCGCGGCCGGCGTGCCATTGGTCATCAACGACTATGCGGACCTTGCGCAAGAACTCGGCGCGGAGTGCGTGCATCTCGGCCAGGAAGATTTTTTCGACGCCGGCCTGACGCACCGTTCTCAACTCTCAACGTTCAACTCTCAACAACTCCTTGGCCTGAGCAGCCACACCCCGGAACAAGGCACGCGTGCTGTGGCGGCGGGCGCGGACTACATCGCCATCGGCCCCGTGTTCGCGACCGGAACGAAGCCCGGCCGCGCGCCTTGCACTTTGGATTATGTGCGCTGGGCGGGGGCGAACGTGACCGGGCCGTGGTTTGCCATCGGCGGCATCACGCTGGCCAATTTGGATGAGGTGCTGGCCGCCGGAGCGCGGCGCATCTGTGTGGTTTCGGCCATTTTGAATTCAGCCGATGTCGCGGCGGCCTGCCGGGAATTTCGCCATCGGTTGAGTTGACCGGCTGCGCAAACCCTTGCGCCATTTAAGATTTGCGCCACCTGCTGCGCTGCACGAATCATGTGGCTCGTGCGTGTGAGAAACGTGTTGGCGCTGTTGATCGCCGTGAATCTGGTGTGGGCCGCAGCCTTCCTCGGATTCACGCAACGCTCGGTTGCACCGCTCGCGAAGCTGCCGCAGGAAATAAAATTGCCTGCGACGAGTGCGATTGCTTCCACTTCCACCGCCACGCCACCTCCCGTGGTGGCTATGTTCACCAATGTTCCGCCGGTGAGCAGTCCTTCCAATGCACCGGTGCTGGCGCTTCCAAACCTTGCTTCGTCTGGAAAAAAGTTCGGCTGGGCGGACGTGACGAATGAAACTTACGTGGATTACATCACACGCCTGCGAGCTGCGGGAGCGCCGGAAAAACAAGTGCGCCGCATCGTGTTGGCCGACGTGAACGAACTCTTTGATCAGCGGCGGCTCGAACACGCCATCAAGACGGACGCGCAGTGGTGGAGGGCGGAGACGTCCCTAGGCATCATTTCCATGCAGGACGGTGCCGGGGCGAATTTCGACGAACAGCGGCGCGAGTTGCTCGTGAAAATTCTCGGCGAGGACGGGGCGGACTCGCTGAAGCTCGCGCCGTTAAGCAGTGCCACCATCAGCCTCACCGGCCCGGTGCTCGGCGCGCTGCCGTCCGAGACGTGGAACGCGGTGCAGGACATTTACGCCCGCTCAATGGAACGTCATCTCGCCTACCAGACGGCGCGTTTCAACGAAGGCAAGCTGCCGGAGAATCTGGAACTCGCGAAGCTGCGCGACCAGACACGCACCGATCTGGCGAAGGCGCTGACGACGGAGCAGCTCGAAGAATTTCTGCTCCGCTATTCGCAAAACTCCAGTTCGCTGCGCACCAACTTGATCGGCATCGAGCTGTCGCCGGACGAGTTTCGGAAATTGTTCCGCGCCATCGATCCGTTGGAGCATCGCGTCCACGTTGATTATGGCGGGCCGGAGGCGCTCTCGGCCAAACAGCGCGAGCAACTCGAGGCGCAGCACGACCGCGCGGCGCGCGAGTCCCTGACGCCCGACCACTTCAAACAATACCTGGCCGCAAAAGAACCGCTCTTCAAGCAGGCGCAAGTCTTGGCGGGCAATTATGGCTTGAACGGCCAGGCGGTGCAGCCGTTGCACGACATGCAGAAAAACCTCGATGCACAGCGGACGCAGGTGGGGCAAAACACGGCCCTGTCGGAGGAGCAGAAGCAGGAGGCGTTGCGGGCCATCGGCGTGGAGCATCAGCAGAGGCTGCAACGGATTTTGAGCAACACGACTTACCGGCGGTAGCCGGGCGCGACAGAATCACCGGGTCATTTTCTGCAAGAGGCCGGTGGTGGATTTGCCGGGGACGTGCGCGAGCAAAACGATCTTTCCGCCCTGCCCTTCAATCAGCCGGCGCTCGTCCTGGTTGACGGTTTCCAGAGTGTAGTCGCCGCCCTTTATGTAAATATCAGGCGCGACCGTTTCGAGAAATCTCACGGCGTCGCGCTCAGGAAAGATAAAAACCGCATCCACGCTTTGCAGCGCGGCGAGGACCAGCGCGCGGTCGGACTCGGAGTTCACCGGACGCCCTGTTCCCTTTAACTCGCGCACCGCCGCGTCGCTGTTCACGCCCACGAGCAGCAGGTCGGCCTGATTGCGCGCCGCTTCGAGGTAGGTGACGTGGCCGGCGTGCAGGAGATCAAAGCAGCCGTTCGTGACCGCCACCCGCCGTCCCGCCGCACGCTGACGC
The DNA here is from genome assembly GCA_043757045.1 of Akkermansia sp. Taxonomy (GTDB): domain Bacteria; phylum Verrucomicrobiota; class Verrucomicrobiia; order Limisphaerales; family SIBH01; genus JANNGC01. Next base: position 6,150 of record JAYVQC010000225.1, read on the forward strand.
ACCCGCCAGTCGAGCAGTGTCCCGGTCGTCAGAATTTTCTCGGCGCAATTCATCGATCGGATTGTGCAAGCGATGGCGGACGCGGGCAAACAACTTCATGGAGGGCGGCGCGTGCCTCATCTTCACGCAGTGTCTCAGGACACTTGGGACAGACACAGGAACAAGTCAGCCACAAAGCTCCCTAGCGATGGAGGCAGGACTCTGGAATCACACGCCGCCGTCTCATGGCACCGCCGTTGCTACGGACGTGACACGGTCGGCAGAAGGCAATTGTGAACGCTCTGAAATGATTAACCCGCCTCTGCCTGGTTCACACCGCAACGGAAGTCAGAAAGGCTAAAACATATGCAACTCAGCACAACACGTAAGAGCGCGTTCACACTCGTGGAAATCATGATTGTGGTCGCCATCATCGGCCTGCTCGCCGCCATCGCGATCCCGAACTTCATCAAGGCCCGCGAAGCCTCGCAACAGAAGTCCTGCATCGCGAACCTCAAGCAGATCGATGGCGCCAAAGCCACTTGGGCCATGGAAAACAAGAAAGGGTCCACGGACTCGCCGAATGAAAGCGACCTCTACGGTCCCACCGTCTATATCCGCGACACCCCGGCCTGCCCAGGCTCTGGGACCTACACCATCGGCTCCGTTTCCGAGAAGCCGACCTGCGTCGGCCCCGTTGGCCATTCGCTCTAAGACCGTTGTTTCACCCAGTCACAGCCCGGGGTTTCCCCGGGCTATTTTCGTTTTGGTGTTGGTGTGTTCGTCTGCTAGATTTGCCCCGCTTCACTTGATTGGAACAAAACTATGCAAACGAAAACAAAACTCCGGGCAGGGTCCGCAGGCTTTACCCTCGTGGAAATCATGATCGTCGTGGCGATCATCGGGCTCCTCGCCGCCATCGCCATCCCCAACTTCATCAAGGCCCGCCAGGCCAGCCAGAAAGCGGCCTGCGTCGCGAACCTCAAAACTATTGACGGTGCCAAGGCCACCTGGGCGCTCGAAGCCCGCAAGACCAACACCGATGTTCCCACGGACGCGGACCTCTTCGGCACCGCCTCCTACATTCGCGAGAAGCCCGGCTGCCCGGCCAACGGCATCTATTCCATCAACCAGGTGGACGCCAAGCCGAGTTGCACCATCGCCGATCACACGTTCTAAAAATCTGCGCCAACACAGAAACGGCCCGGGAGTTCCCCGGGCCGTTTACTTTTTACAAGGTAACTTTCCGCCTCGCCCGCTGTTTCCTTCCCGCGCCCATCACGGCGCATGAAAAGGAACAAAACTATGCAGACACGTTATTCAAACCGCTCGGCCTTCACCTTGGTGGAAATCATGATCGTCGTGGCCATCATCGGATTGCTGGCCGCCATCGCCATTCCCAACTTCGTGCGCGCACGGGAGAACGCGCAACGCACCGCCTGCCAAGCCAACCTGCGCAGCATCGCGGGCGCGAAAATGACGTGGGCGTTGGAACAGCGGCGCGGGAACGCCGACGTGCCGACGGACGCCGACCTCTTTGGCCCCACGCTCTATATCAGCGCCAAACCCGGTTGTCCGGCCAACGGCAGTTACACGATCAATCAAGTGGACACCAAGCCCGCGTGCTCGGTGGTCATGCACACGTTCTGAAGTTCATTCGTTCCGCAATCGTCCGAACCGCAGCCACAGAACCACGCACGCCAGTAGTGCCGCCGCTGATACGCCCGCCCCGGCACGAAAGTTGAAATCAGAATACTCCAGCCGTAGCCGGTGCCGGCCGCCCGGCACTGCCACGGCTTGAAACGCGACGTTGGCGGGCAGCAGCGGCACGGGCACACCATCCATTGTCGCCAGCCACGCGGGGTAAAAGGATTGCGCGATCACGACGATGGTCGGACTGGTGGAAATCACCTCGGCTTCAATGCGCTGTGGCGTGATGAAGAGATTGGTGACGAGCGTGGGCGTGAGATTGGTCCCGGTTATTTCGCCGCGTCGCTCCGGTGGAACGAGGACGATGCGTTGCCCATCGAAGCCGCGATTAGTAAGCACCGCGAGCGCAGCCACCGGATCGGCAAAGATCACTTGTTGCCCTGCGGTCACGAGCGGCAGTGCGGTGACGCGGGGCGTCCATTCGTCCGCCGTGTTGGAACGGTTGATCCAAGCCACGCCGAGGAAATCCATCAGTCCGGCGGGCAGTCGGTTCGTCATCGAATAGAGCGTCTGCTCGACGAGCCGTTGCTCGCGGATTTGCAGCGTGGAGGAACCGTTCACTTTCGCCACGCGGTCGAGGAGGTTCAGACTCGACCACTGACCACGCCGCTTGGCTTCCCAAATTGCGGGCGCGTTGGTGCCCGCGAGGTAGTTCAGAAAATTGTCCGCCTGCGGAAGAATCATCGCGCGCGCCGAACCGTCAGGCCGGGGCGTCCGCTCCTCCGGCCAGTGGTGGCGCAAGAGCAGCGTGCTGGGCAGCGTAGGGTTTTGTTTCGGCGTGTGCGTGCGCGCGTCCATCGCCAGCAGCGCGAAAGCGGCGAAGGCCAGCATCGCACCATGACGTTTGGCGCGGACGGACGCCGCCAGCAAAATCACCACGAGTGCGAAAATTCCGAAGCGCACTGCCGTGTTCAGCACGGCGTCGGGGAGAAATTGGCCGGGCGAGTTTTGATTCCAAGAATAGCCGACGTTCGCGCGGAAATTCTGCGGCCACGCGCTGTAGTCCGCGAACCGCTGCCCCTGCGCGGCCCAGGCGATCAGCGCCATCGTCACCACCACGAGAAGCGCCGCTGCCAGCACGCCGGTCCGCAGACGCGACTTCACCACCGCCGCCAGCCCGCAGCCCGCGAGCAGTGGAAGAATGAAAGCCAGCACGAACAAAAATTTCGTCGCGTAGCGCCCGAGGCCGACGAAGGGAAAAACTTTTCGCACCCAGGCATACGCCGGCGTGTGCTCGCCAAACGCCAGTACCACGGCGAACAGCGCGCCGAGGAATAGCAGGCGCGCGCGCCACTCCGGCCAGCGCACCACGCCGAGCAGCGCGAACGTGAACGCCGCGCCGCCTAAATACACCGAGGTCAGAAAGCCTTGGTCATATTGATAGTATTGGCCCGAGGGTGCCTCGAAGGCGTTGTAAAGCGGCACGAAAAAATTCGCCCAGCCCCAGAGCGGCAACTGCCACTTGGTCGTGGCAAACGCCGCGTCGCGATGCGAGTTCTGGAGCAGTTCAAAGAAGGGCAGCAGTTGGGCCGCCGACAGCGCGGCGGTGAGCAGCACCATGCCGACCATCCGCCTAGCGAAAGTCCAGAAGGAGCCGGGCGCGCGCGCCGCATCGCACAGCGCGAGCGCGCCCACGATCAGCCAGGTGAACAGGATTATCTCCGGCGCTCCGGTAAGCATTTGCAGCGCGCCGACGAGCGCGGTGCCGACGATCCAGCGCCCGCCCTCGCGCGTGGCACGTTCGGCGAGCAGCACGAGGAACGGCATCCAGGCCAGCGTGGCGAGGTAATTGGGCCACGCGAAACTTGCGAACATCACGCCGTTGAAAACGTAGAGTGTGCCGGCCAGCGCGGCGGCGGCGTTCGTCTCCGTCCAGCGGCGGGTGAGAAAATACATGCCGAGTCCGCCGAGCCAGACGTGCGCGAAACAGAAGAGTCCGAGCGACCACGGCAGCGGCAGCAGGAGGTAAATAAGCGCGCCGGGGTAGAGCGTCATCGTTCCCCATTGCGCGAGAAAAGGTTGGCCGCAGTTGCTGTAGGGATTCCAGAGCGGCAATTCGCCACGCCAGAAACATTCGCGCTGATAGGAAATGTTTGGGAACCCGAGCACGCCGTAGTCGCGCGCGAAGAAGGATTCCGTGCCGATCCACACCCCGGGAAAGCACGCCACGAGCGCGAGCAAAAGAAACAGGCCGAACGGCAGCGGCCGCAGCCATCGCTCCAACGATTCGCCCGGTTCAGATTTCATGGCGGCGATTAAAGCGGGAAGCGCGCGGGCCAGACATCAAAAATCTAGTGGAGCAGCCGTCTCGGCTGCCGCAGTCCACTGGCCGTCCCGGCTGGTGGTTTTTCAGCCGGGACGGCTACTCACTACTTCACACGCGCAGACTTGCACTCCGTCCCCTGCCCCTTCGTAATCCCGCCATGAACAATTTCCACCTCGCACAGCTTGATGAAATCCCCGCGCAACGCTGCCCGTGTGGTTTCGCGCGGCGCGCGTTCGCCGGCTCCACTGATCATGTCGCGAGCCTGCATCTCGTGGACATTCAGGAGGACGCGCGCACGCACTATCACAAACGTATGACGGAAATGTATCTCGTGCTCGAAGGCGATGGTCACATGGAACTGGACGGACAACTGTTCCCCGTGAAACCGATGTCCGTCATCTACATCCGGCCCGGCTGCCGCCACCGGGCCATTGGCAAAATGAAAATCATCAATTTTCCCGTGCCGTCCTTCGACGAGCAGGACGAGTGGTTTGATTAAGTGGCGGGGCAAATTTTTCACCGCGATGGCGCGATTCGCGTACCGCGCCCGCTGCAAGTTTCCCCTTCGTGCCAGCATGACCTCCGTGGTGTTCCAGTTTGTTTTCACCTGGAACAAAATTGACTTTTGTCCAAGCCGGACATGTCATGCGCCCTGCCGTCCCAAACTGGATCAACTGGATTAAAATGAAAACGTCGTCGCTCTGCGGAAAACTTTTCCACGCTTCACTTCTCGCCGCCTGCTTGCTGGGCGGCGCAGTCGAATGCGCCCACGCCATCAACGCCAGCCCATTCCCCGTGGAGGTGCGGCAGCCGGATGGACGCGTCATCAGTGTGCGCGCGCGCGGCGACGAGTTCACGCATTGGTACGAGGACGAGGACGGTTTCGCGGTGGTGGCCAGCGGCGGGCAGTATGTCTATGCGGCGTTGAACGCCAAGGGCGGCCTCGAACCGACCGCGCTGCTCGTCGGACGGGACAATCCGCGCACCGCCGGTCTCCTGAAAAACATGCGCCCCTCGGCGGAGTTCATCCGTGACGAGCGCACGCGGCTGATCGCGCCCGCTCTGGCCGCCGCGCCGCCGCGCGCGGACATCGCCCCGTCCGGCTCGGTCAAGAATCTCGTCATCCTCTGCCGGTTCAGCGATCACACGCTCGGCGTCCACACGCGCGCGCCGGCGGATTTTGAAACCATTTTCAACACCGTGGGCGGCGACCCGGTGCTGGCGCCGACGGGCAGCGTGAAGGATTACTACAAGGAGGCGTCGTACGGAATCCTAACCCTGAACAGCACAGTCATCGCCTGGGTGACCTTGCCGCAGACCGAAGCTTATTACGCCAACGGCACCAGCGGGCTGGGCGGGGCGTATCCTGCCAATCCGCAGGGCATGGTGCGCGACGCACTGGTCGCGGCGGACGCGGTGGTGAATTTCGGGCAGTTCGACGCGGACAACGACGGCTTCGTGGACGCGCTGACCATCATCCATTCCGGGTACGCGGCGGAGACCGGCGGCGGTGCGGGCAATTGGATCTGGTCGCACCGTTGGTCGCTGTTCGCGCTGCCGGGCGGACGCTGGACGAGCGCCGATCTCAACGGCGGCGGCGTGAACGTGAAGGTGTACGATTACCACACCGAGGCCGCGCTCTGGGCGACCAGCGGCACGGAGATCACGCGCATCGGCGTCATCGCCCACGAGACGGGACATTTTTTCGGACTGCCGGATTTGTATGACACCGACAACACCAGTGAGGGCATCGGCTCCTATTGTTTGATGGCCAACTCCTGGGGCTTCAACCAGACCCAACGCAACCCGCCCCACCTCAGCGCGTGGTGCAAGAAGCAACTGGGCTGGGTCAGCCCCACGATCATCAGCCCCGGCATTCACAATGTGCCGCGCACGGAAAGCGTCCCGCTCGCGTATCGCATCACGAATGGTTTCCCCAGCAACGAGTATCTGTTGATCGAGAACCGTCAGCCCGTCGGCTTCGAGAGCATCATGCCGCAGGGCGGTCTCGCCATCTGGCACATTGATGAAGCCAAGTCTGACAACAAGAACGAGGGTTATCCGGGACAGGCGGGCTGGCCGGGCAACAACAACCATTTCAAGATCGCCCTGCTCCAGGCGGATGGGGCCTACCACATGGAACGCAAAAACAACCGTGGCGACGCCGGCGATGTCTATCACGGCGCAGGCGTCTCGATACTTGGACCAAGTACCGTGCCGAACACGTCGCGTTACCAAGGCGGCATCGTCGCCGCCACGGGCATTCAGATTTCCAGCATCAGCGCCTCGGCCTCGAACATGACGTTCAACTTCTCGATGGTGGTGTCCGGCACGCTGCCGTCCATCACCTCGTTCAATCCCATGACGGGCGCGGCGGGAACCAACGTCATCATCACCGGCACGAATTTCCTCGGGGCCACGGCCGTGCGGTTCAACGGGGTGAACGCCGCCTTCACCGTCAACTCCACCGTGCAGATCACCGCGACGGTTCCGGCGGGCGCGACCACCGGGCCAATTTCCGTCAGCACGCCAGCGGGCAACGCGAGCAGCGCCGGCAACTTCATCATCTCCACTTCCATCTCAAACGACGGATTTGCGAATGCCAAAACGCTGCTGACCCCGGCCGGCACGACCAACGCCAACAACGTCGGGGCGACCAAGGAAACCGGGGAACCGAATCACAGCGGCAACACCGGCGGTGCTTCGATCTGGTACTCCTGGACCGCGCTAGGGAGCGGCCCCGTCACGTTCGACACCCAGGGCAGTACGTTCGACACCACGCTGGCGGTGTACACTGGCTCCGCGGTGAACTCGCTGGCCTTGGTGGCGAGCGATGATGACACCGGCATCGGCACCAGCAGCCTGCTCACCTTCAACGCCATTGGCGGCACCACTTATCGCGTGGCCGTGGACGGTTACAACGGAGCCAGTGGCAACATTGTTCTCAACTGGAATTTGCAGTCGGTGGTCGTCTCGACGAACGACATGTTTGCCAATGCCCGGATCATCAGCAGCAGCAGCGGCACGGCGGCGGACAACAACGGCAACGCCACCATCGAGGGGCCGGAACCTTTCCACGCGGGCAACGACGGCGGAAAATCGCTGTGGTATCGCTGGACGGCGCCGAACACCGGCCCGGCGCGGTTGGACACGGAGGGCAGCACCTTTGACACGCTGCTCGCGGTCTATACCGGCAACAGCATTGGCGGTCTGACTGAAATCATCAGCGACGATGACTCCGGTTCCGGCACACTCAGCCTGGTCAGTTTCACCGCCGTGGCGGGAACGACTTACCAGATCGTGGTTGATGGCTACTTCAACGGCACCAACACGGCCAGCGGATCGATCACGCTCCACTGGCTGCTCACGCCCGACAACGACGCCTTCACGAACGCGCAAGTGTTGAGCGGTCACGCCCTTTCCATCACCGACAGCAGCGTGGGCGCGACCAAGGAAACTTCCGAACCGCTGCACGCGGGAAATGCCGGCGGACGCTCGCTCTGGTTCCGCTGGACCGCCCCGACCAACGGCCCGACGATCGTGAGCACGCTGGGTAGTTCCTACGACACGGTGCTGGGTGTTTACACCGGCGCATCCGTGGCAGCGCTCACCACCATCGCGTCGAATGATGATTTTCTGGGCTTATCCAGCGAGGTCACGTTCAACGCCATCAACGCCACCACCTACTCCATCGCCGTGGATGGATTCAACGCGAACGAGGGCAGCGTTGCTTTGGGCATTTTCGTCAAACCGCCCCTGGGGATTCGGACGCAGGGCAACGCCGTGGTGCTGACCTGGCCCGCCAGTTACACCGGCTACACCTTGCAATCCGTGAGCGCCATGTCCGGCTCGCCAGTCTGGTCCAACCTGCCGCTCGCAATTCTCACCGCCGGTAACTTCATCGTGACCAACGCCATGCCGCCCGCGCAGAAGTTCTACCGGCTCTCGCGTTGAATGTTGGGATCTTTCAGAGCCTGATTGAAAAAGGTGGAACGGGCAACCTGCCCAGCGGAATGGGAGTGAGCCTCCTGGTCTGGAAGCAACCCTGCGTGGCCCGTGCTACGCATTCCGATTTTTCAAATCGGCTCTCAGCGCAACGCCGCGCGCTCGGAACCTTTTTCACTGAGGCACCAGAGGGTCTGCTGCGTGCGGATGAAAATCTCGCCGTTGGAGACGGCCGGCGTGGTGTTGCACGGCTCCTTGAGCGGATTGGTCGAGAGCAGTTCGAACTGCTTCGGATTCGCGCGCAGCACGAAGGTGTCGCCCGACTGGTTCACCACGTAGAGCTTGTCGCCCACGAGAATCATCGAGTCCCATGTCTCGCCATTGGCCGCCGTGGCCTTGAGACGCTCCTCCCAGATTTGTTTTCCGGTCGCCAGCTCCAGGCACTCCGCCACGCCAATCGTGTTACTGATGAAAATATGCCCGTCCTTGATCACGCCGGAACTGAGTCGGTGCCGTTTCTCGCGTTTCACCGACCAGACTTTCTGTGCGGACAAATCGCCGTGCCCGCCCATCTGGACCGCTGCCGAAGCGCCGAAAAAACCGCCCAGTCCCACCACATAGCCTTCGCCCGCGAGCGGTGAGGTGTAGAGCAATGGATTCAATCCATCCGTCTTCCACAGTTCCTTGCCCGTCTTCGGATCGAAGCCCTTCATCTCGTTCGCGAACGTCATCACCACCTCCTCGCGCTGCGGCGTCTTCACGATCAGCGGCGTGCTCCACGAGCCCATGACGCCGTCGCTCTTGCCCGCGAAGCCATCGAAGCGCTCCGCTGGATGTTTCTCCGGCGCGTCCACCTGCCACACCGTTTTTCCGGTCTGCTTGTCGAGCGCGGTAAGAAAGCTGCGCGGGCCGGGGCCGAAGTAGAGGATGCACAAATCTCCATGCAACACCGGCGAACTGCCGTAGCCCCACTGATGCGCCTGCTGGCCGAGATCGCGCTTCCACAATTCCTTCCCCGCAAAATCATACGCCACCATGCCCGCCGAACCGAACCACGCGATCACGCGCTCGCCATCCGTGACCGGCGTGGCCGAGGCGTGCGGATTCGTGCCGTGCGTGTCGTCCTTTTCCGCGTAGCTCACGCCCTCCTGCCAGAGCAGCTTGCCATTCGTGCGGTCGAAGCACATCACCATGCGCTTCGGTCCGACGGCCTGCGTGATAAAAACTTTGTCGCCCCACACGATGGGCGAGGCGTTGCCCTTGTCCGGCAGCGTCACGCGCCAGCGCACGTTTTCGGTCGCGCTCCATTTCAGCGGCGCATTCTTCTCGGAGGAAATGCCGTGGCCGTCATTGCGAAAGCCCGGCCAGTTCGCTGCGGACAAGAAACAGGCCGCCGCGAAGATCAGGCCCAGCGCAAGACTTCTCACCATTCCGGAATTATGTCGGCCTTCATCATTCGTCATTCGGATTTTCATAATCATGCTTCAATGTTGATCTTCCACGGCCACTGCTCGTTCCAATCCCAGTTCGTCTTCTTCCACTTGCGACGATCCTTCGGGTCCGCCTCGGCCTCGGGCTGCACGCGGCCTTCCTCATCTGTCGCGCGGGAGACGATGCGGTGTTCACCGGCAGCGGGCGTCATCCAATCGAAGCTGAAGAAGCGCCAAGTGTATTTGTCCTTCGGTGAGCGGTCGAGCTTCGCGGACTGCCACGGGCCGTCGTCAATTTTGATTTCCACCGTCTTGATCGTGGTGCCATCGCCCCACGTTGCGCCGGTGAGGCGCACGGTGCCGTCCTTCAACTTCACCGCGCGGGCGAGGACGGACTTCACGTTCATCGGTCCGACGCTGGTGAGCCGCCAGATGGTTTTGTCGCCGCGCTCCTCGCCTTTGAGCGTCACGTATTCGCTCGCCATGTATTTGCTCATGTAACGGCGGTCGAGCACTTCGATGCGCTGCAACCATTTCGTCCACGAAATGCCGAACCAGCCCGGCACCACGAGGCGCAGCGGGAAGCCGTGCTCCTTGGTCAGCGGCTCGCCGTTCATCTCGTAGCAGAGCAACACGTCGTCGCGCATCGCGTCGTTGATGTGCAGGCTGCGGGCAAAGTTCTGCGGGTAATCCTTCTCGCGAATCTTCTCCACCTTTTCATCCGCGCCGAAGAACACGACCTCGATGCCGCGTTTGAGCGGCGCACATTCCTCCAGCAACGCGGCCAGCGGCGTGCCGGTCCACTGCACGTTGCCAATCGCGCCCATGAAGCCCGGGGCCGTGCCATTGCCGCCGCATTCGAGCGTGGCGGTGATGGTCTTGCGCTTCCGTTTCTTGATGTCGGCGAGCGTGAGCGTCTTGCCCTTGCGCACGAGGCCGGAGATTTCCAGCGTGTGATCCTCGGCCTTCAACGTCGGCACGTTGTAATGCGTGACCACGTAAAGGTCTTCGCTCTTGGTGCGCCAGTTGGTGAGTTCGGGCCAGCGCGTCTGCCGCTTCACATTCGGCTGCGGATCGAGGAAAGGAATGAACACACCCTCATCCACCTCCGGCCCGCCGAACATCGAGAGCGGATACTGCGCGAAGGCGAATGCGGCGGTGGCGACGCTGGCCTTGATCATGTCACGGCGTGAAACGCGGGGTGCTTTCATAAAATTGGGTGAACGGTTTTAATGTGAACAAGAGAACGGCAGTCCGTCGAGCCGCGAAAACTTGGACCGGTCGTGATGCCCGCAGCCCACTCCGCTCATGAACTCCCACAGATTCGGAGCGGCCACGGATGTGCTTCCGCTTCGTGGTCGCTTTGAATTTGTGGGAACACATCCAGGCTCCGTGGTTCAACAGGCGAAGGCGTGTTTCGATGAGGTCTCACCCCGCCACCCGGAACGATGCACAACCATGCCGTATCTCACCCAATCGCAGCCGCCGGAGAAATCCGGCGGCTGTTTTGTTTGTAGCGGCGTCTCGTCAGAGCGCCGCCATCCTCAATTCGT
>JAYVQC010000226.1:0-16809 GCA_043757045.1 Akkermansia sp.
CGCCGCCATCTGAACCAACGGTCGGCGCTCTGCCGAGACGCCGCTACGAAGCCGTGAAATTTGTCCGTTCGTTCTCATGGCTTGGGCTGCACGTATTCCTGCGCGTAGATGAGTCCGTTCGTCTGCCAGCCCGAGATGAGCGCGCGGACGACGTAACGGTTGACCTCCGAACCAAGCCGGCCATTCGGCAATACCGGCCAGGAGAAGCGCAGACGCACGTCGAACAACTGGTTGGTCAAACTGACGTCTGCCGGAGGCAGCACAAAATCGCCCGCCGCATCGAACAAGGTCCGGTTCATCGGATTGTTCAGCGGACTGTTCACCTCGCTCACGAGCTGGTAGCGGAAGCCCACCTCACTGCCCCGGCTGGCGATGCCACCGGAGATGGCGGCGAGCACATTCGTGTGCGCCACGAACGGGTCGCAGAGAAACCGCAGCAGCACCTCCGTGGGAATGCCGTTGACGTTGTACGGCGCGCTGAACCGGTCGTTGGTAATGACCACGAAGGAGCCAAGATCAGACGGGGCCAGCTCTTCTCGCCCGGCCGTCTTGAGCGCCTGAAGCAGCAGGCGCGCGTCCTGGTTGATGATGGTTTCCTCGCGGTTGTCGCGCTGAACCTGCAAGCCGGTGGGCAACACGCCGAGAATGGCGATGAGCGCGATGGCAATGACGCCCAAGGCGATGGCAATCTCGGCCATGGTGAAGCCGGACTCGCCACCGCATGGAGCGCCGGTTGAAGATCGCGTGCGCAGTTTCATTGCAGTTTGGTCTCCAACCGCTTGGCTCGCCCGGTCAGTCCGTTGACGTAGATGATGTTATTTGCAGAGTTGCCGGGAGGCACTTCCTCCACATCAATGTCAAAGATTGAGCCGTCGGCCTGACGAGTGTAGAAGATCGCGCCACGCGCCACACGCAAGTGTCGGTCAGGAACATTTTGATCGAGCTTTCCAGCCCCGGTCTCGTCACGATCCACATTGATACAGCGTCCTTCGGAATCGAAAGCAATGTAGTGCATGCCCGTCGGGGGGACTAACGGAGGCGGACTACTCGTAAAAGGGAAACGAAACTTCGGCTGAGAATTGTTTAGACTCACCCGGAAGAAGCCGTCGTTCTTGAAGGTGTCGAACTGATCCTTGGGGATAAAAGTCTTGTCGGGCAATGACTTCCACTCGGTGATGTAGCCATCCGTGCCGCGCGTCCCCGGCTGCTCGCCCACCCGCCGATACTGGTAGAGCGCGTAGTGAGTGCAAACGCCCGCCTGCAAGCGCAGAATCTCCGCCCTTTCATTGGGGGTGAGGTTGGGACTACTGAGCATATCCGCTCCGGTCGGTCCGAGAATATCTGGCGACAGAAACACCACCGCCACCGTGCTGCGCTGGGAGATAGCCCGCTGGCGCGCGTAGGAAAGATCGGCGACCAACTGCCGGCACGCCGCATTGATGGCCACGCTCTCGGTGTTGCCGCGAATGTGCGGCAACGCCAGTCCCGCGATGATCGCGATAATCACGAGCACGATCAGCATCTCCAGCAGCGTGAAGGCACGCCGGAGGCGGGCGGCCGGTTTCTGATGAAGGCAGATCGTGGTCATCGGCTTATTCCCAGCTCTTGATGTTGTCCTTGTTGAACTGGCTCGGATCAGCCAGGGCATCCGCCTTGCCATCCGGCCCTTTGGACCAGATGAGCACCCCGCGCTGAACGTTCCGATAGGGATACGGCTCGAAGATGGGGTTGTGACCGGGGGGATTGTTGAGCACGTTCACCTTGTTGTCGTAATCCAAATCAAACGCGATGAGGTAGGGATTGCCCCACGGGTCTCGGAAATTGTAATCCGTGCTGGAGACGCCGGCAGAAGTGGTGCCGGGTTTTAACGTGCCGGGACTCAGGAAAGCATGCTTCTCAGGATTACGCCGGTGGTTGAGGTTGGAAAGAGCATCCACGTCCATGAGGATGACAATAATTTCCGCGTTCGTCTCGCTGAAGCTGTAGTCCACACCGTTATCCGCACCGGGCGGCATCTGCTTGGGCACCGGAGCCACCGTGTAGGCGGCCTGATAAGCCGCGACAGCTCCCTCAATGTTTTTCATGTCGACTTTGGCCGCCGTGATCTTGGCCTTCTTCTTCGCCACCGCCAAAGCCGGCACCAGCAACGCGGCGAGAATGCCAATGATGGAGATGACCACGAGCAGTTCGATGAGTGTGAACGCGCGGCGACCGCGCGGGGCGCAGGCGTGCGGGAACGTGGCGCGCGCGGGCCGTGTGGCGCGGTAACAGAGGCGCGGCGTTTGCAAGGTCAGCGGCGGCGCCCAATCCTCGTCCGTCCACGCGACGGGCAGGCGAAGCGACGCAGGCAATTTAATGTGGAGCGTTTTCATGGTTCAGTTCTTCCAGTTGCCGATGATTTTGGTTTTGGCCACGCCGTTGGTGGTGCCGAGTTTGATTTCCACCCAGAGGTCGAAGGTCTCGGGGTTGTGTGAATCAACAGAGTTGCCAACGCGATATCGCCAAGGGTTTGGCCTCTGCCCGTTTCTATCATCCACTGGCACAACCAGCGAACGAGTGTTCGGCACAACTTCGGCGGCTTGATCGGATTTGAGATTCTTCAGGACAGGAGCCGTACGGTTGGCATCCGGATCAGCACCGCTGACTCCGTGCGAGTTGATGATGCCGCCCACGCCGAATGAGGTTTGCAGTGTGCTCGCCAAAATGTTGCCGTAGGGCGTCAAGTAAAGCGGGTCCGCTGCACCATTGTTCGTCGCCCCAGCCAGTTCGTAAAGCAGCGTGTTATAGTGCCAGAAATTCGTGTTCGGATTCTGCGGCGGATACACGCCCACCTTCGTTTTGTACTGCTCGATCAACAGCACCAAGTTCGCCAGTTCCGCCTCGGTGCGTTTGAGCTTCTTGTTGTCCCCCGCGACGCCAGCCAGGCCCACGATCAATCCCGCCACCACGGCCATGATGGCGATAACCACCAGCAACTCGATGATGGTAAAAGCTCGTTTCGGTGCTGGGCGCAAGGGATTCATTTCAAGAGTTCTGGCTGCGGTTTTCATTCGGGCGATAGTTCAGGCGCAACTCCTCCTCCATGCGCTCGCTGAGCCATTGCTTGATCATGCTCTGGTAGTTCAGGTAGCGCGAGCGGGCGAGGCGCTTGATGCGCGCCAGCATCCGCGGGTCAATGCGGAGCGTGATGGTGACGGAGTCGGAAAGTTCGGTGCCGGCCGCGACGGCGGATTCCATGAGGCGCAGGTCGGGGCGATTGTCCGCCCAGAAAAGCGCCTCGGCCTGCTCGTTGTCGAACAGCGGCACATCATCCCAATTTGAGAAAGCATTCATGTCTGGCCCAAAGTTTGATCCACTTTCTTCTGGTAGAAAAATTTTTCCTCCGGTTCGAACGAGCGGGCATGGATGACGCGGAACGTCTTCCCATTCGTGCGATAGACGCTGAAGACCCCTGCCCCTCCGGACGAGACGCCGAGGTTCACAAAGCGGGACTGGACGGAGAACCGGGAGGAACTGGGCAGCAGCTTGACGGCAAACGGGTCTTCAAAGGATTCCTCGATGTCCCGCAACGAGAGCGAGACGTTCAGATTGAACGGAGGATTGTTCCAGTCAAAATCCATACGCTGTAAGTTCTTCGCACATGCTTTGTATGCACAATGTATTTACACAGGATGGCAGGTGAGTCAAGGGTGCTGACTCTGGGAACCGAGAATTCTTTCTTACTCGCCGCCGTCTTTCTTACCGGCCGGCTCGTCGCCGATGTCGTTGATGAGCTGGATGAGCGGGAGGAACATCGCGATGACGATGCCACCCACGATCACGGCCAGGAAAACGATCATGATTGGCTCCAGGAGCGAGGTCATGGCGGCGACGGCGTTATCCACCTCGTCGTCGTAGTTGTCAGCGATCTTCATGAGCATCTCTGGCAGGGCGCCGGTCTGCTCGCCGACGTCCACCATGCTGATGACCATCGGGGGGAAAACAGTCGAAGATTCCAGCGGGGCGGTAATGGTTTCACCTTCCTTCACGCTCTCGTGAACGGCGCTCACAGCCTCGCCCACCACAACGTTGCCGGAAGTTTCCTTAACAATAGTGAGCGCCTGAAGAATCGGCACACCGCTGCTGACCAGCGTGCCGAGCGTGCGCGCGAAACGCGAAATGGCTACCTTGCTGAACACGGGGCCGAGCACGGGCATCTTGAGCTTCACCTTGTCCACCACGTAGCGCCCGCCCTTGGTGCGCTTCCAGAGCACGAAGGCGATGGCCAAAATGATGAGAATAACGGCTGTGGCGATGAAATGATCCTTGATGACGTTGCTGATGCCGAGGACGAAACGCGTGAAGGCGGGCAAATCCTGGCCGGGCAACATGTCCTTGAAGATCAGCTCAAACTTCGGAACGACGAAGACCATCAGGATGATGAGAATCGCCACCGCGACAATCAGCACCGCCACGGGGTAGAACATGGCCGCGACGACCTTGCCCTTGATCTTCATGGCCTTTTCCTGGAACTCCGCGAGCCGGGCGAGCACGACTTCGAGCACACCGCCGAGTTCGCCGGCCTTGACCATGTTGACGTAGAGCTTGTTGAAGGTCTTGGGATGCTGCGCCAAGCCTTCGGAAAACGTGCTGCCGCCCTCGATGGACTGGCCGATTTTCCCGATGATTTCCTTGAGCGTGAGGTTGCGTTCCTGGCGTTCCAGCACGCGCAATCCCCGCAAGAGCGGAAGGCCCGCGTCCACCAGCGTCGCCAACTGCCGGGTGAAGATGGTGAGCACCTTCATCTTCACCTTCCCGCTCAGGCCGGGAATCTTGATATTGAGGTTGCCGCCGCCCTTTTTCTTGCCGCCGGCCGCCTTGGCCTTGGCCGAGCCTTTGTCCTTGGAGGCGTCCACCTGCACGACCTTGGTGGGAAAATAGCCCATTTCCTTGAGCCGCCCGATGGCTTCGTTCTGGTTGGCGACGTCGAGGGTGCCCTTGGTCTCCTTGCCCCGGGAATCCATCGCGACGTAAGAAAATTTCGGCATAGCTCAGTTTCGGTAAATGTCCGTCACGTGTATTTTACGACTTCTTCAATGGTTGTATCGCCGTCGAAGATGCCACGCAAGCCGTCTTCACGCAACGTGACCATGCCCAGCTCGACCGCCTTCTGCCGCAAAACCACGGACGGCGCGCGCTCGTTGATTAGGTTGCGGATGGGGTCAGAGCAGACGAGCAGCTCGTAAATTCCTTTACGTCCCTTGTAGCCGGTGTCGTTGCAAGCATTGCAACCGCGGCCGTAGTAGAAAACTTTGTCGCCAATGTCGTGGGGGGAAAGGTTCAGCAAGGTCAACTGGCTCTCCGTCGGCTCGAACGGCGTGCGGCATTTTCTGCACACGGTGCGGACGAGGCGCTGCGCGAGCACGGCTTGCAGCGTCGAGGAAATCAAAAACGGCTCCACGCCCATGTCCACGAGACGCGTCACCGCGCCGGGCGCGTCGTTCGTGTGCAAGGTGCTCAAGACCAAGTGGCCCGTGAGCGACGCCTGAATCGCGATCTGCGACGTCTCCAGGTCGCGCATTTCCCCGACCATGATCACGTCCGGGTCCTGACGCAGGAACGCGCGCAAGGCCTTGCCGAAGGTCATGCCGACCGCATCATTGATCGCCACCTGCATGATGCCCTCGATGTCGTACTCCACCGGGTCTTCCGCCGTGAGCAGCTTGGTGTCAATCGTGTTCACCCTCCGCAAACACGAGTAGAGCGTCGTCGTTTTGCCAGAGCCGGTCGGACCAGTGACGATGAAAATTCCGTTCGGCTGGAGAATCGCCTCGTTGACGTAATCGAAAAGGTACTTGGGAAATTTCAGCGCCTCGAGGTCGAGGTTCACCGCCGAACGATCCAAAATACGCAACACCACCGACTCGCCGAACTGCGTCGGCAAACACGACACGCGCAAATCAATCGGCTTGCCCGCGATGGGGAAACTGATGCGCCCGTCCTGCGGCAGACGACGCTCGGAGATGTTCAAATTCGCCATCACCTTGATGCGCGAAATCATCGGCAGCGCGAGATGCTTCGGCGGCGGCGTCATCTCATAGAGCGCGCCGTCCACGCGGTAACGAATCTTGAACTCGTCCTCGAACGGCTCGAAGTGAATGTCGCTCGCGCGGTCCTGCACCGCCTGATACAGCACGAGATTTACGAAGCGCACGATGGGGGCTTCATTCGCGAGTTCCGCCGCCGCCTCCTCGGAGCCTTCGGCCGCTTCGCGCGCGATGTCCTCGTCATCGAGTCCGGCCAGCGCCTCGCTCATGCTGCCGCCGTCCTCGGGGTAATACTTGTCGATCAGCTTGGCGATTTGCGTGGCATCGCCGACGAGCACCTGGACTTCCTTGCGGACAATGAAACCGATTTCGTCCACCACCGCCGGGTTCAACGGATCGCCAATCGCGACCTGCAATACCGAACCGTAATCAGCCACCGGCACGCACTGATACATGCGCGCCGTGGACGCGGGCAGCAACGCGACGAGTTCCGGCGCGAGTTCCTTGTCGTCGAGGTTGACGACTTCGGTGCCGAGATGCGCGGCCGTAATGGCCAGCTGCGTCTCGATCTCGACGATGCCGAAATCATGCAGCACCTGCGAAAAACTTTTCCCGCTGCGCGCCTGCTCCTGGATCACCTCGTCCAGTTGCAAGTCGTCAATGAGCCCCTGCTCCTTGATGAGCGAGAGCAGCGGATTGGAAATATACTCGGCCATGTTTATCCGTTGCGTTGCTGCGCGGCGGCGGCGACGGCCTGCGCCATTTCCCATTCTTGCAGCTTGGCCTGCACCGTCGTCGGGTCTTGGGACTTGTTGACCACTTCTTCGCGCGAAATCATGCCCGCCTGATACTTCTCCATCAGGAAGCCGTCGAGCGTGACCATGCCGTATTTCGCGCCGGTCTGGATGTCCGAGTTGATGCGGTAAGATTTGTTGTCGCGAATCAGTGCCGCGATGGACGGCGTATTAATCATGATTTCGTAAGCGGCCACGCGGCCCGGCTTGTCCGAGCGCGGCAGCAGCAACTGCGAAATCACCGCCTGCAACACCGTCGAAAGTTGGATGCGAATCGTCTCCTGCTGGTTCGCGGGAAACGCGTTCACGATACGGTCAATCGTCTTCGCCGCGCCCGTGGTGTGCAGCGTGCCGAAGACCAAGTGACCGGTTTCCGCCGCCGTGATCGCCGCCTCCATCGTTTCCAAGTCGCGCAACTCGCCGACCAGAATCACGTCCGGATCCTGGCGCAGCGCGCGGCGCAACGCCTCGGCGAAGTTCGGCACGTCCACGTTCACCTCGCGCTGCGTGACCACGCCCTTCTTGTGCTTATGGTAATACTCGATGGGGTCTTCGATGGTGATAATGTGCGCGTCGTCGCGCTCCTCGTTGATGATGTTGATCATCGAGGCCAGCGTGGTGGTCTTGCCGGAGCCGGTCGGGCCGGTCACGAGCACGAGACCGCGCGGCTTGTAGAGCAGGCGCATGACCGTTTCCCTGGGCAGACCGATCTGTTCCAGGGTCAGCAGCTTGTTGGGAATCTGCCGCAGCACCATCGCGAAGTTGCCCTTCTCCTTGAACACGCTGACGCGGAACCGCGCCAGATCACCGAAGGCAAAACCGAAGTCCGCGCCGCCGCGCTCGCGGCATTGCTGGATATGATCCTCGGACGTGATCGAGCGCATCAGTTCCTCCGTGTCCTCGGGCTTGATCACCGGCCCCTCGACACGGTGCAGCACGCCATGCAGACGGATCACGGGCGGAACCCCCACGCGCAAGTGCAAGTCCGCCGCGCCTTCCGACACGACCAACTGCAACAAATCGGACATCGAGTAAGACATAACTAATCAGCCTGTTTGAATTCTGTCCTGTTGCGGTTGAAATGACGAATGACGAATGACGGATGACGAAACCGTTGGGCGTCCAACTTCATCACCGCGTGGTCATTTCGTTTCGTCATTGGAAATTTGTCCTTCGTCATTTCAATCCGCGTCTCCCACCGTAGCACGGATCACTTCCTCCGCCGTGGTCAAACCCGCCAGCACTTTGCGCGCGCCGTCCTCGCGCAGCGTTCTCATGCCCATCTCGCGGGCGCGCACGCGGAGCACGGACGAGGGCACGCGGTCGTAGATCAATTTCCGCGCCTCGTCATCAATGACGAACATTTCAAACACGCCGAAGCGCCCGCGATGCCCGGTCTTGTTGCAGTCATTGCAACCCTTGCCCTTCATGAAGTTCGCGTTCTTCGCCTTGTCGCCGTCAATATTCAGCGCGCGCAACTCCGCCTCCGTGGGCGTGTGCGGCGCGGCGCACTTCTTGCAAACTTTACGCACCAGTCGTTGCGCCAGCAGCGCGCGGGTCGAGGACGCCACGAGGAACGGCTTCACGCCAATGTCAATCAAGCGCGCCACCGCCCCGGGCGCATCGTTCGTATGCAGCGTCGAGAAAACCAAGTGACCGGTCAGCGACGCGTTGATGGCGATGGTCGCGGTTTCGAGGTCGCGAATTTCCCCCAGCATGATCACGTTCGGCGCCTGGCGCAGCATTGAGCGCAACGCCAACGCGAAGGTCAGCCCCACCAGTTCGTTCACATGCACCTGGTTGATGCCGCTCATCACGTACTCAACCGGGTCTTCGACCGTGATGATTTTGCGGTCGGGCCGGTTGATGAAATTAAGCACCGAGTAGAGCGTCGTCGTCTTGCCCGAGCCGGTGGGACCGGTGACGAGCAAAATGCCATCCGGCAAACCGATCAGCCGCTCGAACGTCTGCTGGTCATCCGTGAAGAAACCGAGCTGCGGCAGACCGAGCTTCAAACCCTCCTTGTCGAGAATACGCATCACGATGCTCTCGCCGTGGTTGCTCGGGATGCACGACACGCGCAAGTCAATCATCTTGCCGCCGATGGAAGTCTGGATGCGCCCGTCCTGCGGAATGCGATGCTCCGCGATGGACATGTTCGCCTGAATCTTCAGACGCGCGATGATCGAAGCCTGCAACCGCTTCGGCGGACTCTTCTGCTCCGCGAGCACGCCATCAATGCGGTAGCGGACGCGAAAACTTTTCGACAGCGGCTCCAGATGAATGTCCGAGGCGCGCAGCTTGAACGCCTCGACGATGAGCGAGTTGACCAGCTTGATGATGGGCGCGTCTGCGTCCACCGTCGCGCCATCGTCCTCCGCGCCGCCTTTCGGAATGGAGATTTCGACATCACCTTCTGTGATGTCCTGGATCATCTTGCCGACCGAATCGTCCGACGCGCCGTAGTATTTGTTCAGCGCCGCGTCGAGGTCTTCGTCGCCCGCGACCTTGGCCTCGATTTCCAGATTCAGCAGGTGATGCAGCGAGTCAATCGTATCGAGGTCAGACGGATCCGTGAGCGCGATGCCAATGACATTGTCGTGGCGATAAACCGGGACGACGCGATAACGCTTCGCGACGTGACGCGGCACCGAAGCCACGACGTCGTCCGGCAAATTCATGTCGGCCAGCGTGACGACTTCGGCGTGGAAATACGTGGCCTTGGCCTGCGTGACGGCGTTGGGCGGGAGAACGTGCCGGGTGATGAGCAGGTCAATGATGCCTTCTCCGCTCGCCTCGGAGTCTGGACGCACTGCGTCCACCTGTTCGTGGGTCACGTAGCCGAGTTCAATCAGCGTATCGAGCAAGTAATCGTCTTTGGCGGCCACGTTTGAATTTGTCGTCTGTTCTTCGGAAAATCTTGGTCGCGAACTATTGCCAGTGAAAATCCATGTGTCAACGAACCATGCGGCGGAGGAGCGCAGCGTTCACGACGCTGCACTGTTGATGCGACCAACGGGCCTCGAAAACCAATGGGTAGTCCACCTGGCAGCGGCATGAAGGCCGCGCGCCAGACCGGACGAAACACAACTCAGTGCAGCGGTGCCGTCCCGCTGAAGAGCGCCTGCTCGAAGACGCGCACGTATTCGCCGCTCGTGCGTTCCCACGAGAAGTCGGCGCGCATGGCGTTGCCTCGGTATTGCGCGAGGAGTTCAGGATTATCGTAGAGCACCAGCGCCTTGCGGATGGCGCGGGCCAGCGCGCGCGCCGAGTATTCGCCAAACTTGATGCCGTCGGCGCGCTCGGCGTTGTCGGTCAGGTCGGTCACGGAATCGTCCAGCCCGCCGGTGCGGCGCACGACGGGAATGGTGCCGTAGCGTTGCGAATACATTTGGTTCAGTCCGCACGGCTCGAAGCGCGAGGGCATGAGGAAAAAATCTGCTCCAGCCTCGACGCGATGCGAGAGTCCCTGATTGAAACCGAGGCGAATCGCGACTTGCTGCGGATAACGGCGTTGCAATTCAAGGTAAGCCTTCTCGAACAGCGGGTCACCGCTGCCGAGCAATACGAACTGAATTTTCGCGGCGAGCATTTCCTGAAGCGCGGCGAGTTGGATGTCCACGCCTTTTTGATCCGCAAGGCGCGTGACGCTGGCGAAGAGCGGCACGGACGGCTCAATGGGCAAACCCATTTCCAACTGGAGCGCGGCCTTGTTCTGATCCTTGCCGCGCAGTTCCTCGATGGAATAGCGGTGCAGCAGATGGCCATTCTCCACCGTGTTCCACTCGTCGTAATCCACGCCGTTGAGAATGCCGGTGAGAACGTGCTGCCGGCGGCGCAGCACGCCGTCGAGTCCGCAGCCGTAAAGCTCGGTCGTGATCTCGCGCGCGTAACGCGGGCTGACCGTCGTGAGCACGTCCGAGTATTCGAGCGCCGCCTTCAGGCAGTTCAATTGCTTCCACGCCTCCGCGCCCTGGCTGTGAAAATAATCGGGCGGAAGATTCGTCAGTCCGTAGGCCGTGGCGTCGAAGTTTCCTTGGTAAGCGAGATTGTGAATCGTCAGGCAGTTACGCGGTGCGTTGGTCCAGCCGTCGCGCGCGGCCTGATCGCGGATCATGAGCGGCACCAGCCCGGCCTGCCAGTCGTGGACGTGGACAAGCTCCGGTTGCCACGGCAGGTAGCGCGCCAGATTCGTCACTGCCTTGGAGAAGAAAATGAAGCGCGCCGCGTTCTCCTCGTACGGCCATGCGCCCGAATAAAGTCCGTCGCGGTCATAGAAGTGCGGCTGATCAATGAAGTAGATCGTGAGATTTTTCGCCGGTTCCAGCACGCGCACGCCACCCTGCACGCGTTGGTCGCCGAGCGGCAGATCGAGCTGCCAGTCAAACGGACGGAGGTCGGGAAATTTTTTCTCGAGGCCGCGATAGAGCGGCGTGACCACGCCGACCTGATGCCCGAGCGCCGCGAGCGATTTCGCCAGCGCGCCCACCATGTCAGCGAGGCCGCCGCTCTTGGAGAAAGGGTGGAGTTCGCTGCTGGCGAGCAATAATTTCATGCGTGGGTTACGCCGAAATCTTCTCCGCCTTCAGGTAAGGTTGCAACGGTGCCGGAATAACCACGCTCCCATCCTCCTGCTGATGCGTCTCGATCAGCGCCACAAACAAGCGCGCCAGCGCCGTGCCGCTGCCGTTGAGAATATGCGGCAGCTTGTTCTCACCCGCCTCGGTCTTGAAACGCATGTTCATCCGGCGCGACTGGAAGTCTTCGCAGTTCGAGCAGCTCGACACTTCGAGATACGTCCCCTGCCCCGGCGCCCACACCTCGATGTCGTAAGTCTTCGCGCTCGCGAAGCCCATGTCGCCGGTGCAGAGATTGATCACGCGGTAATGCAGGCCGAGCAGTTGGAGAACTTTCTCCGCGTTCGCGACCATCTTCTCCAGTTCATCGTAGCTGTCCTCGGGCTTCACGATTTTGATCAGCTCCACCTTGTCGAACTGATGCACACGAATCATCCCGCGCGTGCCGAGTCCCGCCGCGCCGGCCTCGGCGCGGAAGCACGGGCTGTAGGCGACGTAGCGGATGGGCAGTTGTTTCTCGGCGAGAATTTCCTCGCGATGAATGTTCGCCACGGGCGCTTCCGCCGTGGGCACCAGATAAAGTTTTCCGAGCGTGTCGTTGTCGTTGCCCTCGCGCACGGCGTAAGCCTGATCCTCGAACTTCGGAAACTGCCCCACGCCGGTCATGCAATCGCGGCTCACGATGTACGGCGGCGAGACCTCGGTGTAGCCGTGCTCCGTCGTGTGCAAGTCGAGCAGCATGGAGATGAGCGCGCGCTCCAGTTTCGCGCCCCAGTTCGTGTAGAGCAGGAAGGCGCTGCCCGAGAGTTTCGCGCCGCGCTGGAAATCAATGAGCTTCAACTTCTCGCACAGTTCAACGTGCGACTTGGGCTTGAAGGCGAACTCCGGCTTCGCGCCCCACTGGCGAATCTCCGGGTTTTCCTCCGCCGTCTTGCCCAGCGCCACGCTGGTGTGCGGCAGGTTCGGCAGGCGGATCAGCATGGCGTCGCGCGCGGACTCCACTTCCGCCACGCGCTGGTCGAGCGCGGTAATTTGCTCGCCGATGTTTTTTGTCTCCGCCTTTTTCGCTTCCGCCTCGGCCAGCTTTTTCTGGCCCATCAGCGCGCCGATTTCTTTCGAGACCTTGTTGCGCGCGGCCTTCAGTTGCTCCACCTCCGCGATCAGCTTGCGCCGCTCGTCGTCGAGCGCGAGCACTTCGGAAATTTTCAATTCATCCCCACCGTGGCGCGCGGCCAGGCGTTCGCGGACATGATCGGCGTTCTCCCGAATCAAACGGACATCAAGCATCGCGGGAGTAAAAGACAACGCCGCGGCAAATGAAAATCCCAAAATCCGCGCGCCCTTTTTGCCTTCTGCGGACTTGATTCCCGGCGCGCGAGGTTATTGACTCCGGCTCATGAAAAAATTCCTCGTTACATCCATCGCGGCTCTGGCTTTGAGCGCGTCCCTTCACGCCGCCGATTCCGAGGTGGGTTTCACCCAGCTCTTTGACGGCAAAACGCTCACCGGCTGGAAAATCGCCGAGCCGGAAACCAAGTCCTGGCGCGTCGAGGACGGCATGATCATCGCGCAAGGCAACCGCTCCCATCTCTACTACGTGGGCGATGAAAAGCCGTTCAAGGATTTCGAGTTCAAGGTGGACGTGATGACGGAGCCGGGTTCCAACGGAGGCATTTACTTCCACACCGCGTGGCAGGAAAGCAGTTGGCCCAAGGCCGGCTTCGAGTGCCAGGTCAATGTCTCCCACGCCGACTACAAAAAAACCGGCAGCCTGTATGACATCGCCAATCTCGGCGTCACCCCCGCGCAGGACAATAAGTGGTGGACCCAGCACATCACCGTGAAGGGCAACAAGGTGCAGGTGCGGATTGATGGCAAGCTGGTGCTCGAATACAACGAGCCGCCCGGCACGCAGGCCGGCAAGGATTTCCAACGCAAGCTCAACGAAGGCACCTTTGCCTTCCAAGCCCACGACCCGAAGAGCGTGGTGCGCTACAAGAACATCCGCGTGAAGCGGCTGTGATGGGCGGCGCGCGGACACGACTGTCCGCCCCTCGAATCTTAGAAAAGAGAAAGGCCGGACAACAGGTCCGGCCTTTTCACACACACTGCGCTCTGAGAACGAAGCGCAGTAACAACGTGGACAGACTATCCGTGAACCTCTGCCCAGCCAGTCGCCAGTTGTGGGGACAGCGCCGTTTCCCAAACCGTGGACTCGCCGAGCGCGAGATTGACGAGACTCACTTGCACACCCTCGCGGCGGGCAAACGTGGCACAGGAAGTCAGCAGGAACGGCAACAGCAGCAGCGGAAGAAATCGAAGATGCATGTTCGAGAAAAACTATTTGTTCGCCAGCAACAGCACGGTGCCAATGACCGCGAGGAGCAACAGCACCGCAAAGAATATTTTCACCCAGCTCTTCGGATACTCGCCCGCCACAGCCCCGGTGTAAGCGTTGATCACGACTTGGAATTTCTTCGTGCCGTAGTCGTAGTTCAGCAGCCAGACCGGCACGAGGATGTGCTTGAACGTCTGCGCGGAGTAGTCGGCGGCGACATTCAAGCTGCGGTGCGTGTCGCCCGGCACTTGCGCGGCGCACATCTGTTGTAGTTTCGCATCCATGGTGCTGCGCGCATTCTGAGCGGCCGCAAGCAGATCAATTTGGTAACGCTCCACCACCCAACCGCTAAGGAAGCCGGCCTTGTAGGGCACGAGTTCCCCGGTGGGGAACGGTTCCACGGCGCGCAACAATTCGGCGTGAACGCCGCGCGAGGCCGGCACCAATTCGTCGTCGAAGAAATTGTCCAGCGAACCGGCGCTCGGATACCAGCGTACCTTCTGCACTTGGCGCGTGCGGGAGTTGCCCTGGGCGTCGCGATAGCTTTCGGTCACGTAATAGTAGTCGCCGCTCTCCGCCGTCCAGTCAGCGTGAACCTGCGCGTCAAACGTCCAGTAAGGAATGTAGAGGCCCTTGACCTGATCGGTCATGGCCTTGTTCTTCAGCTTGTTCGGCGCCCAGAAATGCCCGCCGTACCATTCGCGGATCCTCTCGCGCACTTGCGTCTCGGCCAGCTTCATCGGCAGCACGCTCTCGGGCCGGAAGGCTTCCTTGATTTCCTCGTAAGGCACGAGCGCGGACGAGCCGCAGAAGTCGCAGCGCTGCCCGACGCGCGCCGGATCGAAGACCGAGATGGCCTGGCAACTCTGGCACTTCACTGACGTCTTCTCCGCCTGCCAGCCCCGGTCGGCATCGGGAATGGAACGCAGCGCCGTCGCCAGATCGTTTTCCTTGATGACTTCATCGCCCGCCGCCGTGAGTTCCATCTGCGCCGGCGAAGTGGCCCCACAATACGGACAGATGAGCGCCTGCTGCGCGGGATTCCACTGCGCCTCGCCGCCGCAGGCGGGGCAGGAGAATTTTTTGTGGGCGGTGGCTTGGGACATGGTGCGATTCCAATATCAGTCGAGCAATCTGTGAAGGCTGAAGTTCGTTAGAAACCCCACTCCCAC
Organism: Akkermansia sp.; assembly: GCA_043757045.1. Lineage (GTDB taxonomy): Bacteria > Verrucomicrobiota > Verrucomicrobiia > Limisphaerales > SIBH01 > JANNGC01. Next base: position 14,908 of record JAYVQC010000226.1, read on the forward strand.
CGACAGTCCGACATAAATAAAAAGTTTCATTTCAGCCCATAGATCCTCATTCCACTCGCCACGGAATATGGAAACGATCTCGGGCGTGAACCAGAAGCGGAGGCACTCAAGAAACTCTCCAAAGCCATCAAAAAAGATTTTGAAGAGCAAAGCAGCCATCGCCACACCGGCACAGATTGCAAGCAGCAGAATCACAGTTGGAATCCCCGGTTCTCATCGCGGTTTTGCCAAGCGAGACGATTTCCGAAATGACAGGCCGCGTTTCCCCTCACCCCAGCCCTCTCCCCGAGGGAGAGGGGGCAAGTCAGCCAGCGTTGGGTGACGTCGAGTGCGTTCCTTGTGATGGAGACTGAATGCCGTTCTCCCTCTCCGCTGGGGAGAGGGCCGGGGTGAGGGGGACGGACGTCCACCATCGCAAAACGGTAATGAATCTTCGCAACCATTTTACCCATTCAAAAACTCCTCCAGCGCCGCCTTGGTCACGCGCCATGTCGCGCCGATCTTCTTCCCTTTGAGCGAGCCGTCGTTCAGCGAGGCCAGCACGTCGGCTTCGCTCACGCCGAGCGCGGTGGCGACTTCGGCGGTGCTGAGAAGCTGCGGCAGACCGCCAGCACCGGGCAGCGGTGGTGGCGCACCAGCAGCAGGCGTCGTTTGCGGAGTCGCCATCGCTGCCGCCATTTGCTGGCCCATCGCCAGGCCCGCGCCGAGTTGTGCGGCGGTGTTCGCCATGCCGCCACCTTCGCCGCCCTTGGTCATGGATTCAGCCATCTGGAACTTCACGTAGTCGTTCAGGTTGCCAATCGCCGCCATGCTCGAACGCTTGTCTATCGCCGCCTCGACTTCCGCGGGCAACGACACGTTCTCGACAATGAAGCTCGCCAGCTCGATGCCGTATTTGCTCGTGAGCGCCGGATTGATTAGCGGCAGCAGCGACTCGCCGAGTTCCGAGTAGCGCGTCGCCACGTCCAGCACCGGCACCTTGGCCGAGGCCAGCGCGTCGGTGAAGACGCTCACGATGCGCGAACGCATGGCGTCGAGGAATTCATCCAGCCGGAAATGGTGATCCGTGCCCGCGACTTCTTTCAGGAAGACTTTCACGTCCACGACCTTGAAGTCGAACGTGCCGAAGGCCCGCGCGCGCACGATGCCGAAATCCGTGTCGCGCATCATGATGGGGTTGCTCGTGCCCCACTTGTTGCCGGTGAAGAGCCGCGTGTTGACGTAATACACGTCCGCCTTGAAGGGCGATTCGAAGCCGTACTTCCAGCCCTTGAGCGTGGAGAGAATCGGGATGTTGTCGGTGACGAGTGAGTACTTGCCCGGCCCGAAAGTGTCGCCGAATTGGCCGAGGTAAATGAACTGGCACGTCTGCGACTCGCGCACGATGAGCTGCGCGCCACGTTTGATTTCCTTGTCCTCGTCCGGGAAGCGCCACGAGATCGTGTCGCGCGAATCGTCTTCCCACTGGATGATTTCGAGGAACTGCGTTTTGAGATAATCCATCAAACCCATATTAAACCTTTCGTTAAGTTGCGTTGCATCATCCGCCAAAACGCGGGACCGAAAAGGATAAATTCCGGGGAGATTTGTAACTGGAGGGAGTGGGAAAGCGGGCAGGTGAGAAAGTGGGAGAGAGAGAACGAAGCTGTCGCCTTCAGCTCACCCGCTGACCTTCCCACCTGCTCACTCCCCCGCCCCCCTCACACTCCCAACAACTCCTGGATGTCTTCCCAACTCAGCGCCTCGGCCAGCTCCTCTTCGCTGCCGAGCGTGGCCTTGATGATGTCGCGCTTCTTCTGCTGGAGCGTGAGAATTTTTTCCTCCACCGTGCCGCGCGTGATCAGCTTGTAGCTCGTCACCACGCGGGTCTGCCCGATGCGATGCGCGCGGTCCGTGGCCTGG
>JAYVQC010000227.1:0-4271 GCA_043757045.1 Akkermansia sp.
TTGCGTGCGCTCGTTGGAACGGCGACCGGTCAATTGAACCTGGACGAACTGGTCGTAGGGCATGTCATCGCGTAACGCGTTGATGACCCAGTCGCGCCAAAGATAAATTCCCGGTGCCGCCGTCATCCGCTCATCCGCATCGGCGTAGCGCAAGACATCCAGCCAATGCCGCGCGTACCGCACCGCGTGTTGCTCATCCGCCAGCAGTTGATCGACGACCTTCTCGTAGGCGTCCGCTGATTGATCCGCGAGGAAGGCTTCCTGTTCTGCGGGCGTTGGTGGAATGCCAATCAAGTCCAGATACACGCGGCGCAGCAGTGACAACCGATCCGCCGGACCGGTGGCCTTAAGCCCCCGCTTGCGGTGTTCCGCATTCAGGAAACGGTCTATCGGGTTGACTTCAGGTCCATCCAGCAACGCAGGCCGCACCACCGGTTTCAACGACCACCAAACTTCGTCCTTGGGCTTGTTCGTTTGCGTAGCGCCGTGAGCCGCTGAACTCGAAGCGCAGAGCCAAAGGATCCAGAGCAGCGCCTGATATGGAATTCTTTGAATCACTGGATGATTTTGCCCGCGCTGATGCTCTCGGTCGATGACGAACACGCGGTTCATTTTACATTCCCAGATTTCGCGACCTCCGTCGGACGCGCCACCTGCATGACCACTACCGCACTGCTGCGACCCCACGAGAATCTTTTGTCGGCAGGCGTTGACCTCGTCCGTTTCTGGCGACCGGGCTGTTTCGGTTTCGGCGTCGAAACCTTATGGTTCATGCACGGTGAGCAGAGCATTGCTTGGAACATCTTTCGAAATGACCTGCTTCTTTCCCGATGGCCAAGTGACTTCCAGTGAACTCACGGCGCGGGTTTCGCCCAGGCCGAAATAAAGCGGAATGACGCTCTGGCCCAGATAGCCGGATTTTCCGTCGTTGTAGCGCGTGAGGGTCAGGTCGCCGGCTCGGACTTTCACGGTTGCGCCCAGTCCATCCCTGTTCGACCCTGCGCCGACGAGTTTCACCTTCAGAAAATGAGTCCGCTTTCGTTCGCTCAAATTGCTGAGCAGCACCATCGGTCGGTCGTTCATTTCATTGGTCACGATATCGAGATCGCCATCGTCATCCAGATCCAGGATGACGGCAGAGCGGGAACTCAGCGAACCGTGAACCAACGCTTTGGGCCCGTATTCGCGACACAGCTCGTGCTTCCGGTCATCCTCATGGTCGCAATCGAGAACAAACATCGGCTTGTCAATGCGGTTGCCGAGCCGGGGTTCCACGCCGAGCACAAATTCTGCGTCCATAAACCGCTGGCCCCCTTCATTCAACAGCAGGGAATTGATGGCGTAACGGAACGGCCACCCCATTCCCGCCGTGATAAAAACATCTTCGTACCCGTCTGCATTCAGGTCGCCCACGCTGGGTCCCCACGGCCAATAGGTTTCGGCCCGCACTTTTTGAGACACCTCTTCGAATTTTCCTTTCCCCCGATTGGCGTAAAACGCATTGCCAAAAAGGTTGTTGGACGCGCCTTGCAGGAAGGCGTCGGTCCACGTCGTCGTGCACCATTTCTCGCTTTTTATCTTCTCGAAATCGCTGCGCATTGACTTGCGACCGGTCATGGTTTGCGGATCGGTCATGTCCGAGTGCATGTCGGTGACGAACAGATCGAGCGCGCCATCCAGATTGAAGTCAAAAAACTTTACGCCCATCGCACCCCATGGAGTCTTCGGAAAATACTCACTCGTCCTTTCGACGAATCGTTGGCCACCGACGCTCTCGAAGAAGTGATCGTCCCCTTGCATGTTCACGACGTACAGGTCGGGAAAGCCATCCCCGTTCACATCCGCGAAAGTGGCGTCGCCGCTCCAGGCGGCATTCACGAGGCCGGTTTCTTTGGTGACATCGCGGAATTTTTTCCCACCGAGGTTTTTGTAGAGCACACTCGTCTCGCTGCGTTCAGGGAAGAGGTGTCCGTGAAAGGCCCTGGCCACCGCACGATTGAAATCTCCGGGACCTTTCTCTGCGGTCGTGTACACGCCCACGTTGCAGACGAATAAATCGAGCAGGCCATCGCGGTCATAATCAAAAAAAACCGCCGCCGAGGAATGTCCACGTTGGTCCACGGATGCCTCGCGAGTAATGTCACGAAAAATGCCATCACCGAGATTTTCAAACAACACATTTCCCATGTTGACGGTGGTCACGAACAAATCCGGATCACCGTCGTTGTCAATGTCAGCGAATGAGGCCGCGACGTGAATCTTCCCCGGGATTCCGACGCCCGCGCGGGCGGTGATGTCTTCGAACTTTCCTTGCCCAAGGTTTCGCCAAAGCTGGTTCGGCCCGAGTTGGTTGACGAAGTAGAGATCCAGCCGCCCGTCGCCATCAACATCCGCGGCGGCGACCGCCGTGCCGTGATCGTAGTGCGCGGGTTTCCAAGTCTTCAACGCGTCCTCCACGCTGTGCTGTTCGAACGTGATTTTGCTTTCGGCGGTGCGGTCGGTGAATCGAAAATCGTGAAACGTGGCTGACTTTTTCGCGGCTTCGACCTGCTCCCTCGCCCGCTCCGCCATCATCGTGGGCACGAGCGAATTCGCCAGAGGCCAATGGACGACATTGGTCTTGTTGGCTTCGGCCCCCATCGCGGCGCAAATAGAACAGCCCAATGCCACAAGGAGAACGAGGTGGAGATGCGTGAGTCGTGAAGCGGTTCGGTTAATCACAAGAGACGAAGTTGAGCACACTTGATGGAGCGTGGCAATTTCATCCCCATTCTCCCTATCTCTTGGTCAAGGTCACGGCTGAATTCCCTGCCACGCGGGGCCCACCCTGTGGGAGTCGCCAGAATAGATTTTTTTCTTCCGTGATTTGAAGCGTGCGAGGTGCGGCGCTTCGTGCCAGTGTTTTGCCGTGTTGCTCAGGATCGCCCGGATTCTTCTGGTCATCGTGTGGCTTTCGACTCGCACCATCAACGCTGCGGATCGGGAGCCGGACGCCGCCTTTCGCAGCACTCCTCTCACGGTTCCCGCCGGCGGACGGGCCGGGTTCACAACCATGCCGCCCGAGTCCACGGGAATTCGCTTTATCAATCTGGTGGCTGAGTCGCATTACGGAACGAACCAGATTCTAATCAGTTGCTCCGGCGTGGCGGCGGGTGATGTGGATGGCGACGGCTTGTGTGATTTGTATTTCTCCCGGATCAACGGCTCCAACGCGCTGTACCGCAATCTTGGCGACTGGCGCTTCGAGGACATCACGGCTGCCGCCGGCGTGGCGTGTCCGAACATGGCTTCTTCGGGCGTCGCGCTGGTGGATCTCGATGGCGACGGCGATCTCGATCTGGTCGTGAACTCCATCGGTCACGGCACGCGCCTCTACCTCAACGACGGCCGGGCGCACTTCACCGAGCTGATGAAAGACAAGCCGTTGAACCTGGGCCATGGCGGCATGTGCCTCGCGCTGGGCGATCTCGACGGCGATGGATTCCTTGATCTCTACGTCTCGAACTACCGCACGCTGGCCTTGATGGACATGCCGAACGCGCGTTTCTTTTTCAAGAAGCGTCCGGATGGGAGCCAGTACGTGAGTTCGTTCAACGGCCGCTCCGGGCTGGAGCCGGATCTGGTGGATCGCTTCGTGGTTTCACCAGTGGGCGGGATCGATGAGCAGGGCGAAGCGGATGGAATTTACCGCAACCTCGGCGGGACGAACTTCATCCCGATCTCCTTCACCAATGGCGCATTTCTGGACGAGGACGGCGTGCCATTGACTCGCCCGCCGTTCGACTGGGGCTTGTCGGTCATGATTCGCGACCTGAACCAGGACGGGCTCCCGGACATTTACGTTTGCAATGACTTCGATTCACCCGACCGCGTCTGGCTCAATCAGGGCCGGGGAAAATTTCGCGCCGCGCCGCGCCTGGCGCTGCGCCAGCAGTGCGTCTTCTCCATGGGCCTGGATGTGGCGGATATCAATCGCGACGGGTTTGACGATATCTTTGTGGTGGACATGTTGAGCCGCAATCACCTGCGGCGCATGGATTTTCTGCCGCATCGGAGGGCACCCATTCCCTTCGTCGGCGAAATGGACAATCGCCCGCAGTACGCGCGCAATGTCCTTTATCTGAATCGCGGCGACGGCACCTACGCGGAAATTTCAGCGCTCGCCGGGCTGGAGGCCTCAGAATGGTCGTGGTGCCCGGCGTTTCTCGACGTTGATCTCGACGGCTGGGAGGATGTGCTGGTGACCAACGGTCACGAGCGCGATGCACGCG
>JAYVQC010000228.1:0-49388 GCA_043757045.1 Akkermansia sp.
ACCATTGCCGGGAATGCGACCTTGCGCCTGCTCGACGGTGAGGCGGGGGGAAAGTGGTTTGAACTCTCGCAAGGAAGTCTCTGGGCCAACCCAGCCACAGGCGCGCCCGGAGATCCTGTGTCAATCCAAACACCCACGATGACGGTGGAAGTGCGGGGCGCTCAGTTCAACATCCAGACCTCGCCGACGAAGTCCATCGTGCGGGTCAACGAAGGCTCTGCGCGAGTCAGAAAGAATTTGGATGGCAGCGTCGTCACGGTGGCGAAAGGACAGCAGGTGGCCACGGCGCTGGGCTGGAAGGAACCGCTCGCCGTGATGTCGCAACCAGCGCCAATCGATTACTGGGCCTGCGATCTGGGACAGGTGCCGGAAGTCATTCTTGGTCGATGGCTCCCGCCCACGGACCAACAGCGCGCACGCCTCGGTGCCGAGCCCTTGCTCTGGCCCATCTCGGAACGCGATTCGATGATGATCTACGCGGTGGCTCTCGCCGCCTGGAAATCCAGCGAGCATCCCGTGGTGCTGCACGCCGACTCGAAGCTGCGTTTCCGCGGACGCACGGAGCGGGCGCAGATGGTGCGCTTCGGATTCAGCGCGCAGAAGATCCGGGGCGTGTTCGCCGGCAAATTCGAAGTGGACGTTCCGCCTGCGTCACTCGGCCCGGCCGGCGAGACATGGGAAGTGGACCTGCCTCTGGCAAACTTCCGCCCGCTTCACCCGCACCTGGCCGCTTCACCGGAGGGATTGGAACTGACCGACGTGTATGCCCTGACGGTGCAGGAAGACGCGGGCTTGGAGATTAACCACATCGAGTTGGTGCCACGCAAATAGGCCGGGAGCAATTGCCGCCACTTCGCGAAATACCTGGTGACAGTTCTGCGACCGAATGGCAGTTAGCCACGAAGAAAACGAGCTGCTTCTCGCGGCCCGGGTTCAGTTTCGTGACACACCGTTCATTTTGTTGTTCACTCACCTCAATGAAAACCGCCATCACCGGGCTCTTGCTTGTCACATCGTGCGCCTTTAGTGCCACGCCGCAGAACGCATCGCTGCCATTCGCCTGGAAGTCTGCGGGCTGGAAGGCGAGGTCGTGCTCTCGCGCGACGTCCCGTTCTCGGAGCTTCGTCCGAAGTGAGGCAGAACCGCGTAACGACCAGAATGCAAACTCCCAACCCAACGTCCGCGATCAGTTCGCTGGAGCGATGCCAACTCGAGGCCTGCCGCACTACGGCAATCAAGGCGGCGCAGCCGTTGCGGCGGTGCGGTGCGGCGACTGGACGTTTATCATCACGACGCGCTGGCGAAGGATGGTCGCCCGCCTCAATCCAAAACCTTATGAAACCGCTGCTCCTTATCGCACTGCTCGCCGGCCTCTGCGGCCTGCGCGCCGCCGACAAAATCGTTCAGGAACGCACCCTCGCCCAGCGTCAACCCGACGGCAAAGGCACGGTCGCCGTCAGCGGCGAACTGAAGCAATGGCACAAGGTCACGCTGACGCTCGACGGGCCGTTCGCACACGAGCGCGACGGGAGCGGCGGCTTCCCAGCCGCCGATGAGCCACAACAAAAAGACGCCCAAGGGCGGCTGGGAAGCCGCCCCTCCAACCCCTTCACCGACCTGGCGTTCAACGTGACGTTCACGCACGAGAGCGGGTCGCCGAAATACGTTGTGCCGGGTTACTTCGCGGCGGATGGCAAGGCCGGTGACAGCTCCGCGGAAACGGGCACGCAGTGGCGTGCGCATCTCTCGCCAGACAAGACCGGCGTCTGGAAATACACTGTGAGTTTCACCCGCGGGAAAAATGTCGCGCTGGATGGCGGCGGTGCGAAGGTCGCTCCTTTCGACGGCCAGAGCGGCAGATTCACCATCGCCGCGACGGACAAGGCCGGGCGCGACTTCCGCGCGAAGGGCCGGCTGCAATTCGTCGGCAAGCACTACCTCCAGTTCGCCGGGTCGAAGGAGTATTTCCTCAAGGCCGGTCCCGATGCGCCGGAGACGTTGCTCGGCTACGCAGACTTCGACAACACCATCGCGGGCAAGCCGGACAAAGTGCCGCTCAAGACCTGGGCGCCGCACATCGGTGACTGGAAGACCGGCGACCCGACGTGGCGCGATGGCAAAGGCAAAGGCCTCATCGGTGCGTTGAACTATCTCTCGGGCAAAGGCGTGAACGCGTTCTCCTTCCTCACCTACAACGCCGCCGGCGATGGCGACAACGTGTGGCCGTTCGTCGAGCGCGACGACAAGCTGCATTACGACTGCTCGAAGCTCGACCAGTGGGGCGTCGTCTTTGACCACGCCACGAAGCTCGGCCTCTACCTGCACTTCAAACTTCAGGAGAACGAATCCGACGACGAACGCCTCGGCATGAATCGCAAGCAGGGCAAGCTGCCCGAGGCCCTCGACGGCGGGAAACTTGGCCCCGAGCGCAAGCTGTATTGCCGCGAGTTGATCGCGCGCTTCGGCCACGCGCTCGCGCTCAACTGGAACATCGGCGAGGAGAACACGCAGAGCACCGAGGAGGTTCGCGACATGGTGAAATTTCTCCACGACACCGATCCCTACCAGCATCACATCGTCCTCCACACCTTCCCGCCGGAGCAGGAAAAGGTCTATACGCCGTTGCTCGGCGGGAAGTCACTGCTCACCGGCGTGTCGCTGCAAAACTCCTGGAAGGCGGCCCACCAGAAGACGCTGCTCTGGCTCCGCGAATCCGACGCCGCAGGCCGACCGTGGGTCGTGGCGAACGACGAGCAAAACCCCGCCAGCCTTGGCGTGCCGCCCGACCCCGGTTACAAGGGCCACAACGGCATCGCGGAGGAAAAGCGCACCACCGACGCCGGCACCGGTCACACCGCCTCGAAGCCCTACACGATGCACGACGTCCGCAAGCTTACGCTTTGGGGCAACCTCATGGCCGGCGGCGCGGGTGTGGAATACTACTTCGGCTACGCCCTGCCGGAGAACGATCTCGTCTGCGAGGATTTCCGCAGTCGTGACCAAAGCTGGGACTACTGCCGCATCGCCCTCGACTTCTTCCGCGATGAAAAGATCCCCTTCGCGGAAATGAAGAGCGCCAACGCGCTGATCGGCAACGCGAAAGACGACAACTCGAAGTTTTGCTTGGCCAAGGCGGGCGAATTCTACCTCATCTATTTGCCAAATGGCGGCGAGACCTCCCTCGACCTCGCTGGTGTGTCTGGAATGTTCAGCGTGAAATGGTTCAACCCGCGTGAAGGCGGTGCGCCGACAGCTCATGGCGGCATCACACTTCAAGGTGGCAGCAAGGGAACTCTCGCCGCTCCTTCCGCTGAAGACTGGCTCGCTGTGATAGCGAAAAAGGCGGCTTCCGCCGAGTAGCCGCTAATCATAAGAAGCATCGCCATGAAACACACCTTCTCCCTCCTCGCCACCTTGCTGCTGGCTCCGCACGCCGCGCTGCACGCTGCGGATGCGCTCGTTTACAAGAAGGTCGACGACCGTGAATTGCACCTGCACCTGGAGAAGCCGACGGACTGGAAGGCCTCGGACCAACGCCCAGCCATCGTGTTCTTCTTCGGTGGTGGCCGGGTGGGCGGCACGCCGGAGCAATTTCGCAAGCAGAGCGAATATCTCGCCATGCGCGGCATGGTGGGCGTGCGCGTTGAGTATCGCACCATCCCGAAAGGCGACGCGGGGCCGCCGACGATTTGCTGTGCCGACGCGAAGTCGGCCCTGCGCTACGTGCGCAGCCACGCGCGGGAACTGGGCATCGACCCGCAGCGCATCGCGGCGGCGGGCGGTTCTGCGGGCGGACATCTCGCGGCGTTCATCGCGCTGGTGCCCGGTCTCGACGATCCGGCGGACGATTTGAAAGTCTCCTGCCGGCCGCAGGCGCTGGTGCTGTTCAATCCCGTCTTTGACAACGGCCCCGGCCAGTGGGGGCACGCGCGCGTGGCTGACCGCTACCGCGAGTTCTCTCCGGCGCATCACATCACGAACACAGCGCCGCCGACCATCGTGTTCCTCGGCGATGAGGACAAACTCATCCCGGTGAGCGTGCTGCGCGAGTTCGAGACCGGCATGAAGAAGGCCGGCGTCCGCTGCGAGGCGCGCGTGTATCCGAAGGCCGGGCACGGTTTCTTCAACCGCGACCCGCACTTCACCTCGACTTTGATTGAAGCCGACAAATTCCTCGCCTCGCTTGGCTGGCTGAAAGGCGAGCCGACACTCTCCGAGATCGCGAAATGAAACTCCGTATTCTCTTCCTCGCCGTCCTTTGGGTTCTTTGCGGCCAATCCTTTGCCGCGGACAAACCCAACATTCTGCTCATCCTCGCGGACGACCTCGGCTACGGCGATGTGCGCTGTTACAACCGCGCAGCGAAAGTGCCCACGCCAAACCTCGACCGGCTCGCCCGCGAGGGGATGCGTTTCACCGACGCGCACAGCCCGGCCACCGTTTGCACGCCGACGCGCTACAGTCTCATGACCGGCCAGATGGCTTTTCGCGTGCCGAATGGCGGCACCGTTTTCACCGGCGCAGGCGGGCCCTCGCTCATCGCGCCCGGTCGCCTGACGCTGCCCGCGATGTTGCGGAAGCAAGGCTACGCCACTGCTGCTGTCGGCAAGTGGCATGTAGGCTGGACCTTTCGCGACCAGGCGGGCGCGGCGATTCACGATGGTGGAATCGAGGGTGTGCGCCGGATTGATTTCACGCGCCGCGTCGAGGGCGGGCCGGTGGATTGCGGCTTCGACAGTTTCTTCGGCACCGCCTGCTGTTCCACCACCGACTGGCTCTATGCCTTCATCCATGGCGACCGCATCCCCGTGCCGCCCACCGGCGTCATCGACAAATCGAAACTGCCGAAGCATCCCTACGCGAACGATTGCCGCGCGGGACTCATCGCGCCGGATTTTCCGATGGAAGAAGTGGACCTGGTGTTCCTGAAAAAGAGCCGCGAGTTCCTCGCCGAGCACGTCCGCACGTCGCCGGGCAAGCCCTTCTTCCTCTACCACGCCGCGCAGGCCGTGCATCTGCCGTCCTTCCCCGGCAAAGATTTTCAAGGCAAGACGCAAGCCGGTCCGCACGGCGATTTCATTGCTGAACTGGATCACATCGTCGGCGAGCTGATGAAGGACTTGGACAAACTCGGCCTCGCGGACAATACGCTCGTCATTTTCACCAGCGACAACGGCCCGGAGACCACTGCGGTCGCCCACATGCGCGCGGACTACCAGCACGATGGCGCGAGGCCGTGGCGCGGCGTGAAGCGCGACGCCTGGGAAGGCGGACACCGCGTGCCGTTCATCGTGCGCTGGCCCGGTCGCGTGAAAGCGGGCACGACCAGCGCGGAACTTCTCAGCCTGACCGATGTGATGGCCACCATCGCCGTCATCACCGGCGCCGAACTGCCGCGCAACTCCGCCGAGGACAGCTTCGATTTCCTGCCCGTGCTCGAAGGCCAGGCCACCGCGCCCGTTCGTCCGTATCTGCTCACCCAGGCCTTCGGCGGCGCACGCACGCTGTCCATTCGTCGCGGCCATTGGAAGTATCTCGACCATCGCGGCTCGGGCGGGAACGCCTATGACAAAGGCGAGATGGCACCCTACACACTCACTGACACCGCGCCCGAAGCTCCGGGCCAACTCTACGATCTGGAAAGCGATCCCGGTGAGACGACCAACCTGTTTTCCAAGCGCCCCGAAATCGTGGGTGAACTCAAATCCCTGCTGGCTGAATCCAAGCAGTCCGGACGGAGCCAGCCCAATCCTGTCCAACGCCAGCCGTGAACAACTCACTCATCGCTGAGTCAAACTGTGTCACCAAAACCCAACTTATGAAACAGCTCGCCATCCTCATCTCGCTCCTCGCCCTCGCCGAGCAGTCGAACATGCAGGGCCAAGCCGAGATTGGCACCTTCGACTACCACTACCTCGGCTGCGCCAAGACCTTCGCGCTGATGGGCAAGGCGTTCGCTGAAGCAACGCTCCAGTTGCCCAAGTAAACCGGAGCCACTGAACACGACCATGAATGCAAAAATACTTCTCTCCATCGTCGCCACGGCGCTCATCGCACTGCCGGTGGCTTCCGCTGAACCCAAGCCGCTGGCCATCCCGGATTTCACGAAAGGCGAATCCATTCCCGCCAACGCCAAGCACGATTGGAATCTCGGAGCCACTGGCGCGCGCGGCTGGATGTTCTGCGATAAAATGGTGACCAGCGACGCCCGGCAAATCGCCATCACAAAAGTGGAAGCCGGTTCGCCTGCGGACGGCACTCTCGCAGTCGGCGACGTGCTCCTCGGAGTCGGCGGGAAAGTATTTTCCTACGACCCGCGCACCGAACTCGGCCAGGCGCTCACCCTCGCTGAAACGACCGCAGGCGGGGGAACCCTGCGCTTGACCCGCTGGCGGGCGGGCAAGACCGAGGAGATCGCGCTGAAGCTGGCGGTGCTCGGAAACTACAGCGCCACGGCTCCGTTTGATTGCCCGAAATCCAAGCGCATCCTCGAACTCGGCTGCGAGGCGCTGGCAAAACGCGTTGCGGCTCCGGGCTACAAACCAGACCCGATTCCGCGCTCGCTCAATGCGCTGGCTTTGCTCGCCAGTGGAAATCCGAAATACCTTTCGCTGGTGAAAAAAGAGGCGGAATGGGCGGCGGGCTTTACCTCGAAATCGATGCAGACATGGCACTATGGCTACGTGACGACGCTGCTGGCGGAGTATGTCCTGGCCACGGGCGATACGTCCGTTTTGCCTGGGCTGCGTCGGCTCGCACTGGAAGCCGCCAACGGGCAGAGCGGCGTCGGTTCGTGGGGGCACGGCTTCGCGCGTCCCGACGGCCGGCTCGGCGGTTACGGGATGATGAATTCACCCGGTGTGCCGCTGACAATTTCGCTGGTGCTGGCACGCAGCGCGGGCGTCAAAGAGCCGGCGGTGGACCTCGCCATTGAGCGCAGTGCCAAGCTGCTCCGGTTCTACATTGGCAAGGGCGCGATTCCCTACGGCGACCATCATCCGTGGACGGAGACGCACGATGACAACGGAAAGAACGGAATGGCGGCGGTGCTTTTCAATCTCCTCAGCGAGGCAAATGGCGCGGAGTTTTTCTCGCGGATGAGCGTGGCCTCCCACGGCCCGGAACGCGACTGCGGACACACCGGAAATTTTTTCAACATGCTTTGGGCCATGCCCGGCGTGGCCTTGTCAGGGCCGAACGCCACCGGCGCCTGGATGAAGGAATTCGGCGGCTGGTATTCCGACCTCGCCCGGCAATGGGACGGAACATTTGCCCACCAAGGCCCGCCGGAACCCGGACATGACAGCTACAAAGGCTGGGACGCCAGTGGCGGCTATCTGCTGGCCTGTGCGATGCCGTTGAAGAAAATTTACCTCACCGGAAAACGTCCATCCGCTGTCCCGATACTCGACGCAGCCGCCGCACAATCGCTCATCCTCGACGGGCGCGGGTGGAACAACAAGGACCGCAAAACGGCCTACGACAAACTCGACGTCGCGCAACTCATGACGCGCCTCGGCAGTTGGTCGCCGACCGTCCGCGAACGCGCCGCCGCCGCGCTCGCGCGACGCAAGGGAATGACCGTTCCGCCGCTGCTGGAGTTGTTGGAATCCCCGCGCATTGAGGCCCGCTACGGTGCTTACGATGCGCTCGGCTCTCTCGGTGGTACCGCCGCGCCCGCCGTGCCCGCGCTGCGGAAATCGCTCCAGCACCCGGACCTCTGGCTGCGTGTCAAAGCCGCCGACGCACTCGCCCACATCGGTCGCCCCGCGATGAACTCGCTCCCGGAGCTTCTGGAAATGCTCGCCAAAGTTCCGTCTGACAAAGACCCGCGCGGCATGGAGCAGCGATACCTGTGCTTCGCAGTCTTCGACACAATGCTGAAGAACCCGCTCGACGGCGTGAATCGCGACCTCCTCCGCAAAGCCGTCGCCGCCGGCCTCCACAACGAGGACGGCCGAGCGCGCGGCTCGGTCGGCGGGATATACAAAAAACTGAGTTACGAAGAAATCGCCCCGCTGCTGCCCGCCATCCGCGACGCCATTGCCATCCCGGCACCCAGCGGCGAAATGTTTGCCAGCGGAATCCAAATGGCCGGGCTGTCGGTCTTCGCGCAACACCACATCAGCGAAGGCATCGAACTGCTCGCCGACTACGCCCGCACCCAAAATCCGTGGGCCAGTCAGGACCGCATCGTAGAAATCATGAAATTGCTCAGACCCTACGGCACCCACGCCAAGCGCGTCATTCCCAAGCTGGAAGCCGTCGCCCACTACTTTGAGCACGAGGAGAAAGATTTCCCGCGCACCCTCGGTCTCCGCAAAGTGCAGAACGTGCGCGACACCATCACCTTCATCCAAGGCACCACTGAAACGCCCACCCTGATAGAACTGCCAGCCTCCAAACTGGCCAAATAAAACCCAATCCATTTCAAAAATGAAAACCACCCTATCAACCATCGCTGCGTTGTTGCTTCTCTGCCTGACTCCGGCGTCTGCGAAGCCGCTCAAGATCTTCATCCTCGCCGGGCAGTCGAACATGGAAGGGCACGCGAAGATTGAAACCTTCGACTACATCGGCGACGACCCGGCCACCGCGCCGTTGCTCAAGCAAATGCGCGGCGCGGATGGCAAGCCGCGCGTGTGCGAGAACGTGTGGATTAGTTATTTCACCGGCAGCGGTGAGGCGAACAGCGAGGGCTACGGCAAACTCACCGCCGGCTACGGCTCTCGGCAAAAGCCGGACAAGGACGGCGGCAAGATCGGCCCCGAGTTCACGTTCGGACTCACGATGGACGCCGCGCTCAATGAGCCGGTGCTCATCATCAAGACGGCATGGGGCGGCAAAAGTCTGCACACCGATTTTCGTCCGCCGAGCGCTGGGCCTTACGTGCCCTCGGCTGAGGAACGCAAAAAGTGGGCGGAGAAACCAGAGAAGGAAAAGGAACGCGCCGCAGCCACGGGCGTCTTTTACCGGCTGATGGTCGAGCATGTGAAAAAGGTGCTCGCCGACCCGAAGCGCGTCTGCCCCGCGTATGACGAAAAGCAGGGCTACGAGATCGCAGGCTTTGTTTGGCTGCAAGGCTGGAACGACATGGTGGACCGCGGCGTGTATCCTGAGTTGCCGAAGGGCGGCACGGGCAACCGCTTCGCCAAATACAGCGAGTGGATGGCCGCGTTCATCCGCGACGTGCGGAAGGATTTCAACGCGCCGAAGATGCCCTTCGTCATCGGCGTGATGGGCGTGGATGGCGCAAAGCCGAACGCGGGCATCGCCGCCTTCCGCGAAGCGATGACCGCGCCCGCGCTGCTGCCGGAGTTCAAAGGCAACGTCGTCGCCGTGCCGACCGCGCCCTTCTGGTCCGAGGAGCTCGGAGCCATCGCGGCGAAAAGAGAAAAGGTGAGCCAGATGAGTTATTTCCTGAACTCGAAGCACAAAGACCACGCGAATGCCGACGGCAAGATGACCGATGTACAGAAGCGCGAGTATTTGAAAGAGTACGAAGCCAAGGTCATCACGCCCGCCGAGGCCGCGGTGTGGAAGCGCGGGGCATCCAACGCCGGTTACCACTACCTCGGCTGCGCGAAGACCTTCGCGCTGATGGGCAAGGCGTTTGCAGAGGCAACACTCGAATTGCGACGCAACGCACAGCCTCGTTGAATTTTTTTATGAAAACCATCCTCCTCTCTGCGCTTCTCGCGTTCTTTTGCGGCCAGCTATCCGCGGCCGAGAGGCGCAACGTCCTGCTCATCATCGCGGATGATTTTCGTGAGAGCGGTGGCGTGTTCACCAAGGCGCTGACGAAGACGCCGAATCTCGACCGGCTCGCGGCGCGCGGCGTGCGCTTCGCGAATGCTTTCGCGCAGTATCCGGTCTGCAATCCCAGCCGCACCTCGCTGCTCACCGGAATGCGCTGCGAGCAGACCGGCGTCGTCGGCAATCAGGATTTCTTCCGCGACAAATGGCCGGATTTGGTGACGCTGCCGCAGCTCCTCCGGCAGGGCGGCTGGACGGCTCATTCGTTTGGGAAAATCTTACACACCGCGAATACCGGCGAGGGTCAGCGCGAAGCTTGGCTCGATGTGGGGAAGTCGTGGGACAAAGCCGCCGCCACGCCGCCGACCGCCGCCGGACGCAAAGGCGAAATCCGCAATCTCACCGGCGGCAAACTCCCGTGGTGCGAAGTCGGAATCATGGACGGCCCCGACGACGACCAGCCCGATGCACAGACTGCGGCGGCGGCGATTCGCTCGATGGAGGAACTCAGCGCGAGCGGCAAACCGTGGATGGTCGCGGCGGGATTTCACCGTCCGCACGACCCGTTTCACGCGCCGCGAAAATACTTCGACCTTTACCCGAAGGACACGCTGCCGCTCTACCGCGACCCGGCGGACCTGACCGCCGCCGCGCCGCTCTCGATTTCCGGCAACTGGGTCGGGACGTTTGCGAAGTTCACCGACGACGACCGCCGCAGTTTTCTCCAAGCGTATCTGGCCGGCGTGTCGTTCATGGACGCGCAAGTGGGCCGATTGCTCGACGCGCTCGACCGGCTGAAACTCGCGGACAACACGGTCATCATTTTCCTCGGCGACCACGGCTATCATCTCGGCGAGCGCGATTGGTGGAACAAGAACACGCTCTTCGACCGCTCGTGCCGCGCCCCGCTCATCATCGCCGCGCCAGGCGCGAAGGCCGGGCAGACTTTTCGCGCGCCCGTCGAGTTCGTGGACCTTTACCCGACCGTCGCCGACCTCTGCGGTTTGAAAGCGACCCACACGCTCGCCGGAAAAAGCCTGCGCCCCGTGCTCGAAGACGCCAGCCGCCCGCACAAGGACGCCGCGTTTACGCTCGTCACGCGCGGTCCGAAAAATTTCGGGCAATCCGTCCGCACCGCGCGCTGGCGCTTCACGCAATGGAGCGACGGCACCAGCGAACTCTACGACCACGCCGCTGACCCCGAGGAGACGCGCGATGTTTCCAAAAACCCCGAGCACACTGCCGTCATCGCGCAATTGAAAGAACGCCTGCGCTCGCTACCCTCGTGGCCAAAGACCAAATGAAAAACCTTGTCCTGCTGATTGCGGCCCTTGGCGTCCTCGGCGGTCATCTGACTGCCGCCGAGACGCGACGGCCCAACATCCTCTTCTGCTTCGCCGACGATTGGGGTCGCTACGCGAGTTGCTACGCGAAGCTCGACGCCGGACCGTCGCTGAATCAGATCGTCAAGACGCCGAACATCGATCGCGTGGCGCGCGAGGGTGTGATGTTCCGCAACGCTTTCGTGCCCGCGCCGTCCTGCACGCCGTGTCGTAGTGCGCTGCTCACGGGGCGCTATTGGTGGAACACGGATCGGGGCGCGATTCTCCAGGGCGCGGTGTGGAACACGAACATTCCCACCTTCCCGCTGCTGCTGCGCGACGCGGGCTACCACATTGGCAAGAGCTACAAGGTATGGAGTCCCGGCACGCCAGCGGACGCGCCGTTTGGTGGACAGAAGTACGCCTACGAGAAGGTTGGGCGCGCGCCGAACAATTTCTCCGAGGAGGCCACCAAGCGGGTGCAGGACGGGATGAGCGTCGCGGAGGCGCGCGAGAAGATTCATGACCAAGTGCGTGGAAACTTTGATGCCTTCCTCGCTGACCGGAAGACCAATCAGCCGTGGCTTTATTTCTTCGGGCCCACCACCACGCACCGCACCTGGATCAAAGGCTCGGGCCAGAAGCTTTGGGGCATCGATCCGGAGTCGCTCAAAGGCAAGCTGTCGAAGTTTCTGCCCGATGTGCCCGAGGTGCGCGAGGACGTGGCGGATTATCTCGGCGAGTGTCAGGCTTACGATTCGTACATTGGCGTGTTGCTCCAGCGTCTCGAAGCGGCAGGCGAACTCGAACGCACGATCATCGTCATTAGCGGCGACCACGGGATGCCCGGCGTGCCCGGCGGCAAGTGCAACCTCTACAGCTTTGGCACGGCGGTCGCGCTCGTCGCGCGCGTGCCCGGCGGCCAGGGCGCGCGCGTGGTGGATGACTTCGTGAACCTCATGGACCTCGCACCGACGTTCATGGAGATCGGCGGCGTGAAGATTCCTGACGCCGTCAGTGGTCGCAGTCTCGTCACTCAGTTGACTTCCACGAACAGCGGGCAGATTGATCCGACGCGCGACTACATCGTGACCGGCCGCGAACGTCACGTCGGCGCGGCGCGCGACGGGAACCTGCCGTATCCCATGCGCGCCATTCACACGAAGGATTTTGTGTTCGTCCGCAACTTCGCGCCGGACCGCTGGCCGATGGGGGCGCCCTACGCCGTGACGGAGACCAGCGAACCGTCCGCGAGCGAACTGGAAACCAACACGCGCGCCGCCTTCCCCGACATGGACGCCAGCCCCACCAAGGCGTGGCTCATCGCGCATCGCAATGAAGGGCAGGGGAAACCCTTTTATGATCGAGCCTTTGCCAAACGTGCCGGCGAAGAGCTTTACGCTCTGCGCCACGATCCAGGGCAAACGACGAACGTCGCCGCCGAGGCCTCCTTCCTCGTCGAGAAGAACGAGATGTCGCGACGTTTGATGAAGGTGCTGACCGACACGCGTGATCCCCGAGTGACTGGAGATGGTGAAAAGTTTGATCGAACTCCGTTTACCGATCCGGAAGCCGCCGCCCCGAGAAGGCAGCCCGCGAAATGATCCAAGACACCTTTCGCCCCGGCCCCGAATACATCAGGCAATGGGGCTACCAAGTGGACACCAACGAAGCAGCCCCGTATTTCCCGTGAAACCGTCCGCCATTTACTCACATCACCAGACGGAACGCCCTCCATCCATTATGAAAACAATTCGCTTCCTGGTCTGGCTGTCGGCCGGATTCGTCGCCGTCCAAGCCGCCCTCGCGGCCGGTGGCTCGCGCCCGAACATCCTCTGGATCACCAGCGAGGATCACGGCGTGGAGATGGGTTGCTATGGCGACAGATTCGCGACGACGCCGAACGTGGACGAACTCGCGGCACGCGGAATGATTTACACGCGCGCGTGGTCCTGCGCGCCGGTTTGCGCGCCCGCGCGGACGACGCTGATCTCGGGGATGTACGCGCAATCCACCGGCGGCGAACACATGCGCAGCCTGGTGCCGTATCCGGCGGGCAAGCAGATGTATCCGCAATTGCTGCGCGAGGCGGGCTACTACTGCTCCAACAACTCGAAGGAAGATTACAATCTCGCGAAGCCCGGCAAAGTTTGGGACAACTCGTCGAAGACGGGGCATTGGAAAAACCGCGCGAAGGATCAGCCGTTCTTCGCGGTGTTCAATTCGGAGAAGAGTCACGAGAGCAAAATCCGCGCGCGTCCGCACACGCCCGTTCACGATCCGGCCAAGGTGCGCGTGCCGCCCTACCATCCCGACACGCCGGAGGTCCGCCGCGACTGGGCGCAGTATTACGACATCGTGAGCCAGGCCGACGCGGACGCCGGCAAACTCCTCGCGCAACTCGAAGCCGACGGCCTGGCCGAGGACACGATCATTTTCTACTATGGCGATCACGGCTCCGGGATGCCGCGCAGCAAACGGTGGCCTTACCACTCCGGCCTGCACGTGCCGCTGGTCGTGTTCATCCCGGAGAAATTCAAGGAACTGCGCCCGCCGGATTACCAAGCCGGCGGCTCGTCCGAACGACTGGTGAGCTTCATTGATTTCGCGCCCACGCTGCTCAGTCTCGCGGGTGTGCCGCCGCCGGAGTGGATGCAGGGCCGCGCCTTTCTCGGAAAGTTCATTGCGCCTGCGCCGGAATTTCTGCACGGCTTTCGCGGTCGCATGGATGAGCGTTATGATCTCGTGCGCAGCGTGAGCGACGGGCGCTTCGTCTATGTGCGCAACTACATGCCGCACCTCATCTACGGCCAGCATCTCGACTACATGTGGCAGACGCCGACGACGCGCGTGTGGGAAAAGTTGCATCTCGAGGGCAAACTCACGGCGACGCAGGACGTGTTCTGGAACCGCAAGCCGCCGGAGGAACTCTACGATTTGCGGAGCGACCCCGACGAAGCGAAGAACCTCGCCGCGTCGCCCGCGCACGAAGCGATCCGGGCCAAGCTCCGTGCCGCGCAGCGGGAACACGCGGTGAAGATTCGCGACGTGGGTTTTATTCCCGAAGGCGAGCGCTTCGCCCGCGCAAAGGGCGGCTCGCCCTATGACCTCGGCCATGACGACGCCAGGTATCCGCTGGCGCGCGTGCTCGAAGCCGCCGAACTCGCCTCGATGCTTCAGCCTGACGCGCTGCACGCCTTGAAGAAGGCCATGACCGACAGCGACAGCGCGGTGCGCTACTGGGGCGCGCTCGGCGTGCTGATGCGCGGCTCGAATGCCGTCGCTGCGGCGCACACGGAGTTGCAGACGGCGCTCCAGGACGCGAGCACCGATGTTCGCATCACCGCCGCGCAGGCGCTCGCGCAGTTCGGCGGCGAGGCCGACGTGAAGGCCATGCTCCCGCTGCTCGCCGATCACGCCGACTGGAAGAAGCACAACGTCTTCAGCGCGCTCGCGGCGCTGAACAGCCTCGATGCCCTCGGCATGAAGGCCGCCCCGCTCGCCACTCTGATCAAGACGATGCCGACCAACGGCCCGGCCCCGGATGCGCGCTACAAATCGTACGTCGGACGCCTGATTGAGGATCTGCGGGACAGACTCAAATAGGAACCGCAACCTCGGACCACGGTGAGGCTTGCCGTACTGTACGCTGCACAGTTCAATCTCGTCATGCACCCGCTCTCACGATTCTTGCTGGTCGTGCTCCTTGGATTCGTTTGTGCCACGCACGCGGCCTCCCCGCCCTTCCGTGCCGGCGCATACGCGGTGGACATTTCACCGACCGGATTTCCAGTCCGAGTGAATGCCATGTTCACCGAACGTTCGGCGGACAGGGTCGTTGATCCGTTGTTCGCCAAGGCCCTCGCGCTCGACGATGGCGCGACGCGGTTGGTGATGTGCGTGGTGGATACGTGCATGATGCCGCGCGACCTCATCGACCGCGCGAAGGCCGACGCCAGCAAGGCTACGGGAATTCCCACGGAGCGAATGCTCGTCTCCGCCACGCACACGCATTCCGCGCCGGCGGCGATGGGATGTTTAGGCAGCCGTGTGGACCCGGCTTACGCAGCGTTTCTGCCCGGACGCATCACGGCGGCCATCGTCGGCGCGGTGGAGCGACTCGCGCCCGCACGCATCGGCTGGGCGCAAGGGGATGACTGGGAACACACTTTCAACCGTCGCTGGATTCGCCGTCCCGACAGGATGCTCACGGACCCATTCGGCCAGCGCAACGTGCGCGCGAACATGCATCCCGGCCACGAAAGCCCGGACGCCGTCGGCCCAAGCGGTCCGGTCGATCCACAGCTCTCCGTGCTCGCCGTGCAGCGCGCCGACGGCAAGCCGCTCGCGCTCCTCGCGAATTACTCGATGCACTACTACGAGTCGCCGCTGCTGTCGTCGGATTACTACGGACGCTTCGCACGCCACGTCGCGACGATGCTCGGCGCGGACGACTCTTTTGTCGGCATCATGTCGCAAGGCACGAGCGGCGATCTGATGTGGATGGACTACGGCGCGCCTCGACACCAGATCGGCTACGACGCCTACGGGAAGGAAGTGGCCCAGCGTGTGGCAGAAATGGTGCGCGGGATCAAATGGCAGGAGTCTGCACCGTTGAAGATGGTGGAACGCAAACTGGAACTCGGTTACCGCGCACCCGACGAGAAACGCCTCGCGTGGGCGCGCGAAAGGGCGGCGAAGCTCGGCGATAAGCTCCCGCAATCACAGGCGGAGATTTATGCACTTGAAGCCATTTACCTCCACGAACGCCCGCGCACCGAGTTGAAAGTTCAGGCGTTGAGCATTGGTGAACTCGGCATCGCCGCGCTGCCGAACGAAGTGTTCGCCCTCACCGGCTTAAAGTTGAAACAGCGCAGCCCCTTTGCCGCCACGTTCAACATCGAACTCGCCAACGGAGCCGAGGGCTACATCCCGCCGCCGGAGCAACACAAGCTCGGCGGCTACACGACCTGGGCCGCGCGCACGGCGGGACTGGAAACCAACGCCGAGCCGCGCATCGTCGAGGTGGCGTTGGCTGCACTCGAAGAAGTCGCGGGCCGTCCGCGTCGCGCGCTGGGCGATGTTCGCGGCCCCTACGCGCGCGCCGTGCTGGACGCGAAGCCCGAGGCTTACTGGCGCTTTGAGGAAATGGTCATCCCCACCGCACGCGATGCGACCGGCCAACACGACGCGACTTTCGAGGACGGCGTCGCGCTCTATTTACCAGGTGCCGATGATCGTGTCGGCCATCAGCCGCCGGAGCCGCCCGCGACGAATGGTTTCTCCGGATCGCGCATCAATCGCGCTGCGCACTTCGCAGGGGGTCGCGTCCGCGCGAACGTGCCGCTGGGTGAAAATTATTCTGTGGAGCTGTGGCTTTGGAACGGACTCCCTGCCAACGCGCGCGCGGTCGCTGGTTACGTTTTCTCGCGCGGACCCGACGGCGACAAGGCGGCGCGCGGCGAACATCTCGGCATCGGTGGCACGTTCCGCGCCGACCTCACGGGCAAGTTGATTCTCTTCAACGGGAACAAGCGCGATGAAGTCCTGGCCGGGCGCACGACATTGGCCCTGCATGCGTGGCATCACGTCGTGCTGGTGCGCGAGGGAAACAAGGTGCGCGTGCATCTCGATGGGCGCGCCGAGCCGGAGATTGCCGGTGAATTTGCCCACACCGTGCCCGCAGGCGAGAACCCCCTTTTTATCGGCGGACGCTCCGACGGCATGTTCAACTTCGAGGGGAAGATTGATGAAGTGGCGCTTTATTCTCGCGCGCTCGCCGTGAACGAAATCGCCGCTCACTACCAGGCCTCCGCGCTCACGCCGCCCACGACTCCTGTCGCGGCAACGCGCGCTCCAGACTCGCCTCCGCTCTCGCCGCTCGAATCGATGCGGAAAATCCATCTCACTCCGGGCTTCGCCGTCGAACTCGTTGCCAGCGAACCGCTCGTGCTCGATCCCGTCGCCATTGACTGGTCGCCCGATGGCCGGCTCTGGGTTGTGGAGATGGCCGATTATCCACTCGGCCTCGATGGCAAGGGCAAACCTGGTGGCCGCATCCGCGTCCTCGAGGACAACGACGGTGACGGGCGCTACGACAAGCAGACGTTGTTCGCGGATGGTCTGAGTTTTCCCACCGGCCTCCTGACGTGGCGCGACGGCGTGATCGTCACCGCCGCGCCAGAAATTGTTTTCCTGCGCGACACCGACGGCGACGGCAAGGCTGACTCACGCGAGGTGCTTGTGAGCGGTCTAATGGAAGGCAACCAGCAGCTCCGCGCGAACGGCCTGCGCTGGGGACTCGATGGCTGGGTGTATTGCGCGGCGGGCGGACATCATCGCGGTCACGGCTCGGGCAACAAGGTGCGTTCGACTCGCGCCGGCAAGGACGTGGCCGTCGGTGCGCTCGACTTCCGGTTCAAGCCGGACACGGGCGAACTGGAGCCGGAGAGCGGGCCGTCGCAGTTCGGCCGCAACCGCGACGACTGGGGCCACTGGTTCGGCACGCAGAATTCACGCCCGCTCTGGCACTACGTCCTCGCGGATCGCTACCTGCGCCGCAACCCGCACGTCGCCGCGCCCGACCCGACGCGCCAGGTCGTCGTGCCGCTGAATCCCAGGGTGTGGCCGGTGAGTTCGCCGGAGAAACGCTTTCACTCGTTCGAGAACGCCGGCCATTTCACCTCGGCGTGTGCGGGGATGATTTATCGTGACGAACTTCTGTTTGGCAAAAGCTCGCCCGGCGCAGACGAGATGCACGCCTTCACCTGCGAGCCGTTCCACAATCTCGTTCAGCGCAATGTCGTCACGCCGGACGGCGTGACCTTCGCCGCGCGGCGTGCGAGTGGCGAGGAACGTTCGGACTTCTTCGCCAGCGAGGATCGTTGGTGCCGTCCGGTCATGACGCGCACTGGCCCCGACGGCGCGCTCTGGGTCGTGGACATGTATCGCTACATGATCGAGCACCCGGACTGGCTGCCCGCCAACGGTCGCGCCGAGTTGCTCCCGCACTACCGTCTGGGCGAGGACAAGGGCCGCATCTACCGCGTGTTTCCCGTTGGCACGCCGCCGCGCACGCTGACGCGCCTCGACACCTTCAACGTGAACGAACTCGTCGCCGCGCTGGACTCACCGAACGAATGGCAGCGCGACAAAGCCCACATGATGCTGCTCTGGCGCGCGGACAAAGCTGCCGTCGCGCCGCTTACGAAACTCGCCGCTGAAAGCGCCAACCCACTCGCCCGACTGCACGCGCTCTGCGTGCTCGACGGCCTCGGGGTGTTCAACACTGCGGACACCGTGCGCGCGCTCGGCGACCCGCATCCCGGCCTTCGTGAGAACGCGTTGCGTCTGGCGGAAAAACAATCGTCGCCCGAAGTGATCGCCGCCGCCGTGAAGCTGGTTGATGACCCCGACGCCAAGGTCCGCCTGCAACTCGCCTGCACGCTCGGCGAATGGACCGACCCGCGCGCGAGCGAAGCCTTGGGCCGTCTGGCGGTGGCGAATCACGCCGACCCTTTCCTCGTCGCCGCCGTGATGAGTTCCGCTGTCCCGCACACGCGCGCGTTGGTGGATGCCGCTGTGCGCGCAGGGGGTCCGGCGCTGGCGACTCTCTCCGAGCCGCTGGTGAATCTCACCCTGGGCATTAAGGAGCGCGAGGCGCTGGCCGCGCTGCTCACGCCGACGCTGACGGCGAAGGACAACGCCTTCACCACCGCGCAGATGATCGCCTTCAGCCAGTTCCTCGACACGCTCGCGCGGCGGAAGACAGCGTTCGCCACACTCGCGACCGGTGATGATGCACTCGCCAGGCAACTCGACGCCGCCGAATCGCTTTTCACCGCCGCGAAGAAAGTGGCCGCGGAGGAATCCCAACCCGTCACCGCCCGCGCCGCCGCCGCCACTCTGCTCGCGAAGTCGTCGTCGCGCCGGGCCGACACACTCGCTCTGCTCTCCGGCTGGCTCGCCCCGCGCCAGCCCACCGAACTTCAGCGCGCTGCCATCAACGCCATGGCCATGACGTCGGATGCATCAATTCCCGGCACGTTGCTCGACGCTTGGCCATCGTTCTCGCCAGAGACGCGCCTCGCCGTGCTCGACGCTTTGTTCTCGCGTGAGCCGTGGACCTTCGCCCTGCTCGAACACGCGCAGAAGGAGGGAACGCCCACGTTCGATGCGACGCGGCGAAGTCAATTGCTCAAGCACTCGTCGCCCCGCGTTCGCGATCTGGCCGGCAAGGTGTTCAACACGGCAGCCGGTTCGACCCGTGCAAAAATCATCGAGCAGTTCCAGCCCGCGCTCCAACTCACCGGCAATGCGGCGCGCGGTGAACTGGTGTTCACCAAGCTTTGCATCACCTGCCACAAGCGCGGCGCCGTCGGGAACGAAGTCGGCCCGGACCTACGCTCCGTGGCCGGGCATCCGCCGGAGAAGTTGCTCGCGAACATTCTCGATCCGAGCGCCGATGTGCAGCCCGGGTTCCACGCTTACCATTGCCGCCTTGCGGACGGCACCGAGCTTTACGGACTCATCGCCGCCGAGACCGGGAACAGCATCACCTTCAAGCTCGCCGACGCCACGACACGCGTGGTGCTTCGCACGGACATCGCTGAGCTGCGCGGTGCAAACGTCTCGCTCATGCCCGAGGGACTGGAAGCCGGGCTGAGTCATCAGGACATGGCGGACCTGATCCAATTCCTCCGCTCCGGCGAGGCGCAACCACGAGCCAGTGAGAAAGGTGCCGCCGATGTTCGCGTCGGAGCAGCGGCTGTGAGTTTGACCTGCGACGACTTGATGCCCCTGGCCGGCTACCTGGAGAATCGTTTTACCAAGGAGCAAGAGGGCGAGTTGCGCGCGGTCGCCGTGGTCGTGGAGAAGCCCGGCGCGGGCAAGGTGGCCATTGTCGCGTGCGATGTGCTGTGGGTCACGCGCGCCATCGTGGACGCGGCGGCGGCGGAAATCGAACGCACCACCGGCCTTCCCGCCTCGCATCTGCTCGTGAACGCGACGCACACGCATCACGCGCCCGGTGCCGCGCCGGCCCATGCCTTCGGCTGGTCGGCTAAGTTTGCCGACGCCGTGCGGCACGCCATCGTGAAGTCCGTGCAGGATGCCAACGCGCGGATCGTGGACGCTTCGTTCTTCTTCAAGCTCGGCGAGGAGCGCACCGTGGGCGCGAACAGCCGCCTGCTCCTGCGCGACGGCAACGTCTCGTGGCTCAACCCGATGGGCGAGGCCGGCGATCTCGTGCAGCCGACCGGGCCGTTCGATCCACAACTGCCCGTGCTCGACTTCCGCGCGGCCGATGGCCGGACGCTCGCGCTCATCTACAATCACTCGACGCACACCATCGGCACTCGCAGCGGCCGCGACGTGCGCTCGGCAAGTTTCTACGGCCTGGCGGCGCAGGAACTGGAGGGCGAACTGGGCGGAGTGGTGAGCTTCCTCGAAGGCGCCTCCGGCTCGACGCACAACGTCCGGGGCGTGCCCGTGCCCGTCGCCATCGAGCGGCTGAAGCGTGCCGTGCTCGACGCTCGCGCCGGTGCCGAGCCGCGTCCCGTCACGCGCGTCGCGGCGATCAAGCGCCCGTTCACCTATCGCGTGCGCCAGTTCGATGAAACAGTGGAAGCCGCGAAGGTGGATCGCTACACCGCCGCCTACGCAAAGAGTTCCGCCGCCCGCATCGGAGAAATCTTCGCCACCGCCCGCCGCGAATTGAAGCCGCACCAGGGCGAAGAACGCACGACCTGGCTGCAAGTCATCGTCATAGGTAACGTCGCCATCGTCGGCGTGCCCGCCGAGTATTTCACCGCGCTTGGCCTCGACATCAAACGCCGTTCGCCTTTCCCGACCACTTTCATCGCCGAACTGGCCAACGACTGGATCGGTTATCTCCCCGACCGCGAAGGCCATCGCCTCGGCGGCTACCAGACCTGGACCGGCCTGCACAGCTACGCCGAAGCCGGCACCGGCGAACGCGTGGCCGATGAAGCGGTGAAGATGCTGGAGGAACTCTCGCGGCCGAACTGAGCGTCGCTCCAGCCATGAAAACGATTCCCATTCTTCTTTCGTGCCTGTTCGGCCTTGCCCTGACGGCAGGCGCCGCCACTGAGAACTCCCGGCCCAACATTCTCTGGCTGCTGGCCGAGGATGTCGGCCCGGAGGCATTCAGCTTCTCCGGCACGCCCGAGGCGAAGACGCCGGTCATCGACCAGCTCGGACGCGACGGCGTGCGCTACACGCGCGCCTACACCACCGCCCCGGTTTGTTCGCCGAGCCGCAGTGCGTTCATGACCGGCATGTATGCGACGACCATCGGCGCGCACCAGCACCGCACGAAAAACAAAGCGCCGCTGCCGGAGGGGGTGCGCGTTCTGCCCGAGCGCTTGCACGAGGCGGGTTACTTCACGGCGAATGTCGTGTCGTTTCCGGCCAGCGTGGCGATGAAGGGCACGGGCAAGACGGATTGGAATTTCACGCGCGAGGGTGCGGCGTTCGACGGACGGGACTGGGCGGAGCTGAAGGCGCATCAGCCCTTCTACGCGCAGGTGAATTTCAGCGAGACGCATCGCGACTATCACGCGCCCGCCGGGGCCGACCCGGCGAAGGTCGCGCTCCCGCCGTATTACCCGGACCATCCCGTCGCGCGCCAGGACTGGGCGAAGTATCTCGACTCCGCGCGCGAACTGGATCGCAAGGTCGGGCGCATCCTCGCGCAGCTCGCCGCCGACGGACTCGCGGAAAACACCATCGTCGTTTTCATGGGTGACAACGGGCAGTCGCAGGTGCGCGGGAAGCAGTTCCTCTACGAGGAAGGCTTGCACGTCCCGCTCATCATCCGCTGGCCGCGCGGCGTGGCGGCGCTGGCTGGATTCAATCCCGGCCATGACGAACCGCGTCTCATCGAGGCGATTGATCTCACCGCGCAGACGCTCGCCTGGGCCGGGGTGAAAAAGCCCGCTGCCATGCAGGGCCGCGTCTTCCTCGGAGCCGGGGCCGAGCCGCCGCGCGAACTGGCCTTCGCCGCGCGCGACCGCATGGACGAGACCGTGATGCGCCACCGCGCCGTCCGCGACGCGCGCTTTCGTTACATCAAAAACTTCACGCCCGAGCAGCCGTTCTTTTCCCCGAACGCCTACAAGGCAAAGCAATACCCCGTGTGGAACCTCATGCAGCAACTCCACGCCGAGGGAAAGCTGAACGCTGTGCAGGAAATTCTCTGCCAGCCCCGGATGCCCGCCGAGGAACTTTACGACCTCGAAGCCGACCCGCACGAAATCACCAACCTCGCCGCCTCGGCCAAACCGGAGCATCAAGCCGCGCTGAAAAAACTCCGCGCCGTCGTCGAGCAATGGATCGAGCAAACCGGCGACCGGGGCCGCCTGCCCGACCCGGACGCCGGGCGCACCGCGATGAAGCCAAACCCGACTCGCGAACTGCAACCCATCAAGCGGTGAATATTGCGCGGACCTTCTTTGCGTTCCTTGGCTTTCAGACGTGCCTTCCATCAACTCTGGCGAACTGTTCCTTTGCCAGCACGAGACGGCCCGCTAACATCCGGTGAAATGATTTCTGGAAGATGCAAACCTGAACATGGCCTCGGTGATTAAATATCCAGAGCCGAAGGAGGACGATGGCGTTCTCCTGCGACTGCGCGAGGACTACGCGCAGGCCGTGCTCGACTTGTTCGATGAGACGGTCGAAGCCAAGGAGGTTTCGCCGAATCTCCCCGCCGTCGGCCACACCTCGAATTTTCTCAACAACATGCGGCTGCCGGTGCATCGGTGGTTTCGCTACAGCGCGGGCTTTTCGGCGGAGTGGGTGAAACTGCTGCTGGCCGAACGCGATGGCCGCGAACTCCGGGTGCTTGATCCGTTCGTCGGTTCAGGCACGACTTGTCTGGCGTGCGATGAAATGGGCGTCCCGTCTTACGGCATCGAGGCGCACCCGTTCGTGCATCGGGTCGCGTTGGCCAAGCTGAGTTACTCCACCGACCCGGAGCGGTTCGTCGCCAAAGCGGAGAGAGCGTTCGTGTTTGCCGGGAAGGCCACGGCGCAGACGGAGCATTACCCGGCACTCATCGGAAAGTGCTACGGGTTGGAGACGCTGGGTTATCTGGATCGTTTCCGGCAGGCCGTGGAAGCCGAGCAGGACGGCTCGCCCGAAGCGGGGCTACTCTGGATGGCGCTCGTCTCGTCACTGCGCGTGGTGTCCGAAGCGGGCACCGCGCCGTGGCAATATGTTTTGCCGGGCCGGCGCAAGACCGTGCCGCCGTCGCCCGAAATCACGTTGCACAAGGCGGTGCAGATGATTGCCGCCGACATTCGCTTCATGGCGCGGCGGGCCAGGCCGCTGGCAAAGTTGCGCGTGGATGACGCGCGCAAATGCGCGACGGTGCCGGACGGTTGGGCTACGCTCGTCATCACGTCGCCGCCGTACGCGAACAATTACGACTACGCTGACGCCACGCGATTGGAGATGGCGTTCCTGGGCGAGATTCGCGGCTGGGGTGATCTTCAGGAAACTGTGAGGAAGCATTTGGTGCGCGCCTGCTCACAGCACGTCCCGCCGAACGCGGTCAATCTCGAGGCAATTCTGGAATCACCAGAACTCACACCCATCCGTGATGAAATTGTCCCGGTTTGCCGCGAGCTTTCATCGGTGCGCCTGGAGCGTGGCGGCAAGAAGACTTACAACAACATGATCGCCTGCTACTTCCTCGATCTGGCGCAGACTTGGAAGGCGCTCCGGCGAGTGTGCGCGTCGCCGTCGGAAGTCTGCTTCGTCATCGGCGATTCCGCACCCTATGGCGTTTACGTGCCGGTCATCGAATGGTTCGGAAAGCTGGCGCTGGCGGCGGGTTTTGAATCGTGGAGGTTCGAGAAACTTCGCGACCGGAACATCAAGTGGAAGAACCGCAAGCATCGGGTGCCACTCTGCGAAGGGCATCTGTGGGTTCGCGGATAAGAGGAACGCATGGCCGAATCACTCGCGCATCGCTGGGGACAAATCATCGGGGACGGTTTCGAGATGTTCGTCCGCAACATCCTCGGCGAAGTCGCGCAGCGGCACGGACTCTACCTCGACTTCAAGCGCCCACGCCAAGTTCGGAGCGGTCAGGGCAAGGTGACTTGGCAAGATGGCTACGGCAACAAACACGACCTCGACTATGTTCTGGAGCGCGGCGGAACGGAGGCCGCGCTCGGAGTTCCCATCGCCTTCATTGAATCTGCGTGGCGTCGTTACACCAAGCACTCGAAGAACAAGGTGCAGGAGATCGAAGCGGCCGTGATGCCGATTGCGCTGACCTTCTCGCGGCATCAACCGTTCTGCGGCGCGGTGCTCGCGGGCGAGTTCACGCGAAGCGCCTTGCAGCAGTTGGAATCGAAAGGCTTCGGTGTTCTGCACATTCCCTACGACTCGATTCTGGCCGCGTTCCGAGAATTGGGCATTGATGCTTCGTCGGAAGACGGTGTGGGCGGCACCACCGAGGAGCAGTTTCGGGAGAAGATCACGAGATGGCAATCACTGCGACAGCCAGAGTCGACCAACCTCTTTCTGGCCAAACTTCACTCGCTGCACGCGCCGGGGATTGCGGATTTCAAACAGCGCCTTGAGGCTGCGCTCACACGTCAGGTGTCCTCGGTGCGCCTTACGGTACTGCGCGGGCATTCGGTCGAGTGCGCGGACGTGGAGAGCGCGATCGTCTATTTGATCGAGGAGGAGAAGTCGTATCCGCTGCGCGAGGGTGGTGAGCAGCGGGAGGCATTTGAGGTGCAGCTTCGATTCAACACCGGCGCGAAGATCGAAGCGACTTTCCCCAAACGCGCCGAGGCCATCGCGTTTCTTCGCGGTTTCGCATGACATAAACCGTCGCACCATGCCCAAAGCCGTCGTGCTCACCGCAGCCGACAACGAATACCTCGCCAAGTTCCTTCCATGAGCAAACTCCTTCCCACCAGCTACGCCCCGCTGCTCGCGGACTTGAAGGCCCGCGTGCGGGCGGCGCAGGTGAAGGCGGCGGTGGCGGTGAACCGGGAGTTGATGCTGCTCTACTGGCACATCGGGCGGGAGAATTTGCGGGCGCAGCAGGCGGAGGGCTGGGACGCGAAGGTCGTCGAGCGGCTGGCGAAAGATTTGGCGGCGGAGTTCCCGGAGATGGGCGGATTTTCGGCGGCGAATCTTAACCGGATGCTCGGCTTTTACGCGGCGTGGGAGCCTCGCGAAATTGTGCAACAGGCCGTTGCACAATTGCCGGGACCAATTTTGTCACAGCCTGTGACAAAATTGCGGAGAGCAAAGGGGGAACAGGCAGCCGCACCAATTTTATCACAGGCTGTGACAAAATTTAACGACGCCCCGCCGGAACCACTGGCGCAGCTTCCGTGGAGCACGAATCTCATCCTGTTGCACAAGCTCAAGAACCCCGCCAAACGCCTGTGGTATGCACGCAAGACTTTGGAGAATGGGTGGAGTCGCACGGTGCTGACGGTGCAAATTGAATCGCGACTGCATGAGCGCAGCGGGAAGGCCATCACGAACTTCGACCGCACGTTGCCGCCCGCGCAGTCGGATCTGGCGCGCGAGGCGTTGAAGGATCCTTACACGTTCGATTTTCTCACGCTGGGCGAGGCGGCGCAGGAGCGCGACCTGGAACGCGGGTTGGTGGAGCATGTGCAGAAGCTCATGCTGGAACTGGGCGCGGGCTTCGCGTTCGTCGGGCGGCAGGTGCATGTCGAAGTGGATGGCGAGGATTCCTACCTCGACCTGCTGTTCTACCATCTGCGACTGCGCTGCTTTGTGGTGGTGGATTTGAAGATGAAGCCGTTCGAGCCGGAGTTCGTGGGCAAAATGAATTTCTATCTCTCGGTGGTGGACGATCAGATGCGCCACGAGCACGACGCGCCGACCATCGGGCTGCTGCTGTGCAAGGACGCGAATAACCGGGTGAAGGTGGAGTATGCGTTACGCGACGTGAAGAAGCCCATCGGCGTGGCCGAGTGGCAGACGCGACTCGTGGATTCGCTGCCGAAGAAGCTGCGCGGCTCGCTGCCGACCATCGCGGACATTGAGCGCGAACTGAACAAGCCACGCCGCGCAAAAGCCGGCAGGAAAGCGAAGCCATGAAAACGCCATTCAATTTTGATCCGATTCGCCGACTCATCTCCCGCCGCGCGATGCTCAAAACCGTCGCCGTTACCGGAGCGGCGGCAACCTTTCCTGTTCCATTGTTCGGTCAAGCCCGCGAGGGCGCGGCGCGACGCGGCGACATGCTGCGCTATCTCGAATCACTCGCGCGGCCTGATGGCGGCTATGGCTGGGAAGGGCAGGAGCATTCGCACCTCACGCCGACGTTTTATGTCATTGGTTGTTACCGGCTGCTGGGGCAAATGCCGCCGAGGAAAAGCGAACTGGCGGAGTTTATTCGCACGCATCATCCGGCGGTGCTGAAGAAGCTGGAACAGGAGCGGCGCATCTTTGAGTGGCAGCAGGTGCAGGCGCTGGTCTGGCTGGGCGAGGATGCGGCGGCGTTGAAGGAAAAAATTCTCGGCTGGAAAGAGCCGCTGGCTTACATGAAGCAATACGAGCAGCACGGCTATCCGCTGTTCTCATCGGAGATGGGCGTCATTCTTTCCCGCACATTGCTTGGTGTGCCGGCGAGTGAATTACCGGCGGAGTTTGTCGCGTATCTCGACAGCCGGCGGCGCGTGAACGGCAGCTTCAACAACACGCCGGCGTCGGATGGCAGCGACGGGCATGTGATGAGTACATGGTGGGGCTTGCAGGCCTTGCAAAGTCTCTCGCGCGACAAGGAGAAGAAGGACGAAACCATCGCGTGGTTGCGAGCGTGCCAGCTTGCGAGCGGCGCGTTCACGTTCGCGCCCAAGCCGGAGTTCGGCGGGGTGGATGACGTGGCCTACACCTGGGCCGCGGTGAAGGCGCTGAAGCAACTCGGAGCGAAGCCGACGAATGCCAGGGTGTGCGTGGCCTATCTCCATTCACTCGCCAACACCGACAGCGGATTCGCTGACCGACCGGGATGGTTGAGCAATCCGATGGCAACCTTCCACGCGCTGGATGCGCTTGATGCCCTGGCCGCACTGAACGAAGCGCCGGTTCGTAAATCGCCAATCGCCAATCGTAAATCGCCATCGCTTTCCGCGAACCTCAAGGTCTTCACGATCCAACTCGAAGCACACGGGCACGGCAGTCCGGTGGAAGCGGTGGAACTCGCGCGCGCGCTCCGCATTCACCTGTGGGGAGCGAAGAATGCGCAGCCGGAATGGCTGGCCCGCGCGCAAGCCGTGGCCGATCAGCAGAAGGTGCCGGTGAAATTCTTCGTCTCGAACGAGGAATATGGAACGTGGGTCAACATTCCCGGCCTCGGTACCTACAGCCATACGAGCGACATCATGGCGCCTGCGGGTGCGAACTTCGGCGCGGCTTTGGTTCAGCGTGCCCCCGGCGTCCCGCCGGGTTCCGGGCCTGAGAAGATCGGTGCCGCTGGACAGTTGAACGCTCCGGCCCGGCAGGATGCCGGGGGCACATCATGGCCGCAGTTTCGCGAGCGACGGCTCGCGCCATTGGAGAAAGCCAATGGCCGGCTCCTCTGGCAATTCGGCGAGAACGAGGAACTCGTCCGCATGTTCCTCGACGACTCGGTGGAGCGCGGCGGCTACGCGGCCATCAGCACGTATCACTTCGGCAATCCCGACTTCACCAACAGCGAGCCGTTCCTGCATCGCTGGCGCGGACAGATTCCGTTCGTCGCCTTGCAGGACTCGCACGGCCCGGAGCCGTGGTGGTTCGCCGACATGACGACGGGCTTCCGCACCGTTTTCCTCGCCACCGAGCCGACGTGGGACGGCTGGCTCACCGCGCTCAAGCACAACTGGGTTGTCCCCATCCGCCACGATCAGTGGACCGGCGACAAAACCTGGATGCACAGCGGCTCGCGCGAAGTGCTCGACTTCGTCCGCGCCCGCGAACGCGACTGGCTCTGGTGGGACAACGCGGACATCCAGCGCCCGCTCGTCTCCCTCGTGGCCGTGCGAGCCGAAGACGAATTTGAAACCGCGCGCCCGGACAAGGGCGTGACCCTGCGCATCCGCTGCGCCTGGGAGAACACCCCGCAAGGTTTGCTCAAGCAACCCCTCGCCGAGTTCGTGAAGCTGACCGTGGATGGCAATGAAGCCACGCCCGCGCTGGTTTCCAAAAAACGTCCCAACGGCTTGTTTGACGAACACTATCACCACCTTCACTTGCCGGAATTGAAATCGGGCCAGCACACCGCCCGCGTCGTGGCTCGCATCGTCGCGACCAAGGAAGAGCTGTCGAGGACGCTGGACTTTTCCATTTAGCAGCTTGTCAGTCCGCACGAGCGTTCACGGTTTCTCGGCAGAAAATTTTTCGCGACGCCCACCAACTCTTTCGCTTCAATGCTTTCACACATGAAGACATTCTTTCTCGCACTCGCATGCACCGTGGCGGTTGCGGTGCAGGCGCAGTTGCCGACCACCTCACCCAAAGCCGCCGGGTTTGATCCGGCGCGGCTCGAAGTGTGGCACGCCACGACGAAGCGGTTCGTGGAGGAGGGGAAGCACGCCGGACTCATCACGCTGCTCGCGCGTGACGGGAAAATCGTGGACTTCCAGACCTACGGCTATCGCGACGTGGAGAAGAAGCTGCCGATGGAGCGCGACACGATTTGCCGCGTGTATTCGATGTCGAAGATCATCACCTGTGCCGCCACGCTGATTTTGTTCGAGGAGGGGAAGTTCAATCTCGACGATCCGATTGCGAAGTATCTGCCGGAGTTGAAGGACATGAAGGTCTGGACGAGCGGCACGCAGGAGGCGCCGCAGACCGAGGCGCTCAAGCGACCCATCACCATCAAGCATCTGCTCACGCACACGAGCGGACTCATCTACGAATTTCAGGGCAACGACGAGTTGACGAAACTCTGGCGCAGCGTGGATTTGTGGAATGGGCCGGGGCTGAACAGCTTCACCGCCAAGCTCGGCAAGCTGCCGTTGAAGCATCAGCCGGGCGACGCCTACACCTACGGCGTGAACATGGACGTGCTGGGCGCGTTGATCGAGCGCGTGTCGGGCCAGACGTTCGGCGCGTTTCTGGAGGAGCGGATGTTCGCACTGCTCGCGATGAAGGACACGGGTTTCGATGTGCCGCCAGCCAAGATGAATCGCCTGGCGAAGACGTACAAGCACGGGCCGGACGGGAAGTTCGTGGAAGACAAACCGATCATCGAGACGTGGCCGGAAGCGGGGCGGGGGATTGAAGCGGGCGGCGCGGGAATTTTTTCCACGGCGGACGATTACGCGCGCTTTGCGCAGATGCTTTGCAACGGCGGCACGCTTGACGGGAAACGTATTCTCGGTCGCAAGACCGTCGAACTGATGACGGCGAACCACATGGTCATGCTGCCGAACAATCAAGCCGCGACGCGGCAGAAAGGTTTCGGCTTCGGCGTGGAAGTGACGACGGATCTCGGCCAGCTTTCGATGCCGTCATCCCTCGGGCAGTTCGGCTGGTACGGCGCGGCCACGACCTATTGCCAGATTGATCCGAAGGAGCGCCTCGTCGCCATCGCGCTCGCGCAACATTTCCCCTACAACGAGCACGGCTTCTTCGCGCAGTTCCAGACGGGCTATTATCAGGCGTTGAAGTAGCGGCGCAGACAAGCTGGATCCAACAGGCGCGGCTCCTGCCCTCAGGAGTCGTCGCGTTCCATTGTGCGGACGCGGAGAGAATCTGTGCTTTCCATCAATGCGGCCGCGGGCTATCCGAGGCCACGCATGATCAAAATTCTCGGCCAGCGATTCTTTTTTGCGGCTCCGGTGCTGGCTGTTCTCGTTTTCTCCGCTCCGGATCTTCCGGCCGCCGCAGACTCCAGCGCGAAGCAATCCGGCAAGAGTCCGGTCAAAGTTTTCATCCTCGCCGGGCAATCGAACATGGAGGGGCAGGGCGTGGTGGACCTCGAGGGGAAGGATTACAACGAGGGCAAAGGCACGCTCGCGCAGTTGATGCGTGACCCGGCGAAGGCGCCGCTGTTCAAACATCTCCGCGACGCGAACGGCCAGTGGGTCGTGCGCGGCGATGTGTGGGTGCGTTACCAGCGCGAGCGCGGGCCGCTGCTGAAGGGGCCGCTCGGCTTCGGTTTCTCGGTCTATGGCGACGCGCATCACTTCGGGCCGGAACTGCAATTTGGTCACGTCGTGGGCGATCATTTCACGAATCAAGTGCTGCTCATCAAGACGGCCTGGGGCGGCAAGAGCCTCTACCAGGATTTTCGCCCGCCGAGTTCCGGCGGCGAGGTCGGGCCGTACTTCACGAAGGTGCTGGCGGAGATTCGCGCGGCGCTGACCAACTTGAAGACGGATTTTCCCGGCTACGATGGTGGCGGCTACGAATTGACGGGCTTCGTTTGGTATCACGGTTGGAACGACGGTGTGTCGCCGAAGGTCGGCGTGCCGGAGTACGAAACGAATCTCGTGAATCTCATCCGCGACGTGCGTCGCGAACTCAACGTGCCGAAACTGCCCGTCGTCATCGGCGAATTAACTGGCCCGTGGGTCGAGGCACCGCGTGAGTGGACGGCGCTCCGCAAAGCCCAGGCCGCGGCGGCGGCGCGACCGGAGTTCGCGGGCAACGTGCTCTTCGTCGAGACGCGTGACTTCGTGCGCAAGCCGGAGGACTCGCCGAATCCCGGCCACGGCCATCACGAGTTCGGCAACGCGGAGACGTATTTCTTCGTCGGCGACGCGCTGGGCAAGGGCATGGTGCAATTGCTCGGTGGATCGTCCCGTGCCGAGTATTCAACGCGTGTCGTTGAAGGTTGGACTGTCCACATCAACGGCGCGCTTTGGCAGAACGAAAAGGCCGCGACAGAAACCGCGCTGACGTTGCTCCAAAAGCAGCTCGCCGAAATCGTTCGAGTCGTGCCGTCGAACGCCGTGACTGAACTGCGGAAGGTGCCGCTGTGGTTTTCGCCCAAGTATCCCGGCGTGAAGGCAGGCGCGGAATATCATCTGGGCGCCGGCTGGCTGCGCGAGCACGGGCGCAATCCCGCGATGGCCAGGGGCGTCGAGTTCAGCGACGTGCGCGACTTCGAGAAGGAGATGAACCGGATGCCAAACTTCACCTTGCACGAACTCGCACACGGCTTTCACGACCGCGTGCTCGCGGGCGGTTTCGACAACGCCGAGATCAAAGCCGCCTACGACCGCGCGAAGACGAGCAAATCCTACGACAAGGTCGAGCGCTGGTTTGGCAACGGTCGCTCCAACACCTTCGAGCGCGCCTACGCCATGACGAGTCCGCAGGAGTATTTCGCCGAAGCGACCGAGGCGTTTTTCTCGCGCAACGATTTCTTTCCCTTCACGCGGGACGAGTTGAAACGGCACGACCCCGCGATGGAGCAATTGCTCGCCAAACTTTGGGGCGTGACGAAGTGAACGCCCGAAGCATCATCAGGCCAGCATGAGAATATCATTACGATGGTTGCTCGCAGTTTTCCCGTTCTGGGCGGGGGCGGTGCTTTCTGCCGCAGACACGCAGAATGGCAGCATCTTCATCAAAGACTACGGATTGAAGGACTACGTCCACGTTTCCAAAGACCTGCCTCATGCGGAAGACGGCTCGTGGAAACTGGTCTGCACGCTGCCTTACAATTGCCACTTCCAGCCGTCGCTGCGAGTCGAGGCGGCTGCTGGAAAAGTCATCCGGTTCAACTCGAGCAATCCACTGGTGCTCTACCTCACGCCCACCGAGACCTGCACCACGGAAGCGGGTGAGCACACCTACGAGGCGAAGAACTGGGTCAGCGGCGAAGGCGCGATTTACACCATCCCGGCGGGCGTCACGGTGAAGTCCGTGCAGTATCGTGAGACAGGATACGACACCGAGTTCGCCGGCTCGTTTGAATGCAACGATTCCGACTTCACCACCCTCTGGAACAAGGCGGCGCGCACCGCCTATATCTGCATGAGGGATCATTTCTACGACTGCCCGGATCGTGAGCGCGTCGGCTTTTGGGGCGATGGGACGCCGGAGATGAACCAGTGCTTTTATGTGTTCGATGCGAGGGCGCACCGGCTGGCGAAGGATCTCGTGCTGCGCAAGCTGGAGCCGAAGTTTTATCCCGGCCAGCACTTGGAATTTCTGAGCGAATCGGGCCTGTGGTTTTACTACTTGCAGACGGGCGACACGGAGTCGATGGCGGCGATTTACGACACGACGAAGACGTTCCTCTTCGAGACCTACAAGTTTGGCAATCCGCGCACCTGGTTCGACTGGGGCAAGGAAGTGAAGGACACCGCCGTCATCGAAACTTGTTTCTATTTCAGTTGCCTGAAGACGCTGCGAAAAATGGCGCTCGTGACCGGGCACGAAGCGGATGTGCCGGTGATCGACGCGAAACTCGCCGACATCCAAGGCACGTTCGACACCAAGTATTGGCAGGGTTCGTTCTACATGTCGTCGCAGGTGAAGACCCCCGACGATCGCGCGAACGCGATGGCGGTGCATTCCGGCCTGGCGGACCGCGCGAAGTGGGATGCGATTTATGAAAACGTGTTGAGCAAGAAAACGTATGCGAGCTGCTTCTTCGACCGCTGGGTCTTCGAGGCGTTGTGCATGATGGGCCGGCAGGAAGCCGCGCTGCTCCGCATGTCCAGCCGCTATCGGACGATGATCCCGTGCAGCTTCACCACCCTCTGGGAGCATTACGACCGCTGGTGGGCGTCGCGCATTGATGCGTTCGATGCAGGCTCATCGCTGAATCACGGTTGGAATCCGCCCGCGATTTTTCTGTCGCAGACCATCACGGGGATTTCACCGGAAGCACCCGGCTGGAGCACGTATCATGTGCTGCCGAAGGAAGCGTTCCTCACGTCGCTGAAGTGCGTGGTGCCGACGATCAAAGGCAAGGTGGCGGTGGAGATGACGAAGACGGCGAAGGAGTATTCGCTGCGCGTGGATTCGCCGCCCGGCACCACGGCGATTGTGGGCGTTCCAAAAAGTTCATTTTCCAAATTGGAATCCATCAAGGTGAACGGCACCGCGATTTGGTCGGGCACATTCAGCGGCGGGGTGAAAGGCATCACCTGGAATGGCGAGGACGCCGACTACGTGAAGTTCAACGCGGAGCCGGGAACGTGGACGTTCACCGGCTTGGGCACGCTGCCCATCACCTCGCCGAAACCGCCGCCACCTCCGCCCTCGCGCGACGTGGCGCTCGAAAAGAAATCGTGGACCGCGACGGCGTCCGTGCCCGACGGCACGTTTCCGTTCAGCGGAGCGAAGGGACCGATCGACATCTCCGCGGCCAATGCCATCGACGGTGATCATTGGAACGGCTGGCGCGACATGACGAAGCTGCAATATCCCGGCCAGTGGTTTCAGGTGGACATGAAGCGCGAGCAGACCTTTCACCGCCTCGTGCTCGACAACACCTGGGCACTGTGGGATTCGCCGGTCAAGTATGCCGTGTCTGTGTCGAAGGACGGCACGACGTGGAGCGAGCCGGTGGCCACGGGCGCGGGGGAATTGGGCATCACGAGCATCGCGTTCCCGCCGCAGACCGCGCGCTACGTCCGCATCACGCAGACGGGAACGAGCAGCACGTATCACTGGTCGATTTATGAGTTGGATGTTTACCGGGCGCCGTGACGCCGAAGACGAACCCATGTCCCACTTATCGACTCCAAAAAAGGCTCGAAATATTTCACTGATCGATTACCACTCGCGCATCAAACGGATCATCCTTGGGGCCGCGCTGCTGCTCAGCGTGGTGCCGATTGCGTTTGCGGAGGTGGTCATTCCCGGACTGGCCTCCAGCCAGCTCGATCCGGAACTCAAGGGTCTGGTCTTGATTGAGGAATTGAATTGCGCGGCTTGTCACACGAGCGACGCGCCGTTTGCCGGTCGGTCGAAGAAGGCACCGAGACTTTCGGCGGTCGGCTCGCGGGTGAACCCGAAGTATCTGGAGACATTCATCCGCGAGCCGCACGAGACGAAGCCGGGCACCACCATGCCGGATGTCTTGACTCAGTTGAGCGATGCGGAAAAAGGACAGGTCGCAAAATCTCTCACGCACTTTTTGTTATCACTGAAGAAGAACGATTTTTCGTTGCAGCCGCCTGATGCGGTAGCGGCCAAACTCGGAGAGCGCCTGTTTCATTCTCGGGGATGCGCGGCGTGTCATTCGCCTCGCGATGCCAATGGAGCCGAGTTGCTCCCGAAAACTTCCGCGCCGCTCGGTGCGCTGGAAAAGAAATACAGCTTCAAGAGCCTCGTCGATTTTCTGCGGCAGCCTCATGCCAGCCGGCCTTCCGGGCGGATGCCCGACATGAGACTGTCTGGACAGGACATTGAACGCATCGCCCATTACCTGCTGCGCGACACGCAGGTGCCCGGCAACCTCAGCTACACGCTGTATCGCGGCGACGTGTGGGAGGGGTTGGGCGGCGACAACGTGAAGGCGGAACGGGCCGGACTGGTGGAGGATTTCGCCGCCGCGAGCTTGGGCAAACTGCAACACCACTCGGCGCTGAAGTTCGAAGGCTGGCTGAACATCGCACGCGCGGGGCGCTATACATTCTTTCTGCAAGCGAACGGCGGCGCGCTGCTCGTGGACGGAAAGGAACTCATCCAGCAGGAGCCGAGCGACCGGCGCGGGGTGAAATTGCTGGAAGGCGCGGCGGAACTGGCCGGGGGTTGGCGAAAGATCGAGCTGACCTACATCCACA
This sequence comes from Akkermansia sp., assembly GCA_043757045.1. GTDB lineage: Bacteria > Verrucomicrobiota > Verrucomicrobiia > Limisphaerales > SIBH01 > JANNGC01. Next base: position 34,847 of record JAYVQC010000228.1, read on the forward strand.
CCGGGCGTGAGGCGAAATTCTCCTTCGAGATGGAAGGTCCGAACTTCGCGCGGCAACCGATTCCGTCCTCGATGCTTTCGATTTCCGACCAGCCCATCCCGGCTTTTGAACCGCTCCGCGTAGATGCCGAACTCGCGGCGCGTGGACGGGAACAGTTCGGGAAACTCGGTTGTGCGAAATGCCATGATGACCTTGGCGTTCCTTCAACGTCCGCCACGACTTTTGCAAAACTCGATTCCAGTCGCGGATGTTTGAGCGAAGCCGCCGGGCCGTGGCCGCGCTTCGACCTCAGCGCAGAGCAACGGGGCTTGATCGCGAAGGCGTTGCCCACCGCAGAGAAGCCGCAACTCGACGACACGCAGCAGCTCAACAAGACGCTGGTCACGTTCAATTGCCTCGCCTGTCACGAACGCACCGGCCTGGGCGGAATTGCTCCCGAGCGTAATGCGAACTTCACCGGAACGCGCGAGGCGCTGGGCGATCAGGGCCGCCTGCCGCCGCCGCTGACCCACGTCGGGGCGAAACTGAAACCAGAATGGATCACCGAAGTGCTGCTGCGCGGGAAACGCCAGCGCGATTACCTCGACGCGGCCATGCCGCAGTTTGGCGAAGCGAATGTCGGGCATCTCGTGGAGTTGTTCGGCAAAGTCGATGCGTTGGAAGCGGTGGCCTTCCCCAAAGTCGCGGATGTTCAGGCGTCGAAGAACGCGGGCCACGAAATGATGGGCACCACCGGACTCAGTTGCATCGCCTGCCACGATTTCAACGGACAGAAGTCGGGTGGAGCCGGCGCGCTCGACATCGTCCATGCGACCGAGCGACTCAAGAAGAACTGGTTCCACCTCTACATGAGGGAACCGGCGCGCTTCCACCCCACGGTGATCATGCCCGCCTACTGGCCGGACGGTCAGTCGGCTCGTCCGGACATTCTCGGCGGCGACGCTGCGCAACAAATCGAGGCTCTGTGGACTTACCTCGAAGACGGCACCCGCGCCAAGAAGCCGGCGGGGTTGTCCTGGCAGTCGCGTGAACTGCGCGTTGGCGACGTGGCGGAAATCTGTCGGGGTCGCGGTCCGGTTGGCTACCGCGGCATCGGAGTGGGCTATCCGCAAGGCATCAACCTCGCGTTTGATTCCGAGCAGATGTCGCTGCGCCTGCTCTGGAAGGGGGAGTTCGCGAATGTGGACCTCGGTTCGTTCGAGCCGCGCGGCACGGAGCGGATTTCGTTTCCCACCGGCATTCCTTTTCACCGCCTGAAATCGCTCGATGACAACTGGCCTTACAAAGGCAAAACCAACTATCCCTTCCCGCAGGATCATGGCTACCAGTTCCGTGGGTATCATCTGGACGCCCTGCGCCGACCAACGTTTCTCTACCACTACGGCGATGTCGCGGTGGAGGATTTCTTCGAGGATGTCCGTGCGGCCGAAGGCAAGGTTTGGTTCAAGCGAACCTTCCGCTTCGAGGCGAGAGAGGCGCAGTCGCCCCTCTACTTCCGCGCCGCCTCTGGAAAGAAAATCACCACGCAATCCGAGCGCGCGTTCGTCATCGATCAACTTCAACTGCGCATCACCAGCGATCACAAGGGTGTGGTGCGCGCCGGCGACCCCGGTGAAATCTTGATTCCCCTGACTTTGCCCAAAGGGCGCTCAACTCTCACCCTGGAATACCAGTGGTAGCCACCCATTACATCCTGGCTCTCCTGGCCATTTCGATCATCTCACTCCCTGCGGCCGAAGACCTTGGCACCATGTGGGGCAGCGCCAAGGAGGAGGCGAAGTATTATCCCATCGTCAACATCGCGATCCCGCCGGAGATCCCGATGCGGCCGGGCAGCTTTGAAATTCTTCCGGACGGACGACTGGCGGTCGGCACACGACGGGGCGACATCTATTTCATCAAGGGCGCGTTCGAGTCCCCGCCCAGGCCGGAGTATCAACTGTTCACCAGTGGCCAGGATGAAATCTTCGGCCTCGCCTGGAAAGACGGCGCGATGACAACCACCACCTTCGGGGAAGTCACGCGCATTTCCGACACCGACGGCGATGGAGTGGCCGACCGCTACGACACGCTGGCCAACAACTGGGGCTACGCGGAAGGTCACGAATTCGCCTTCGGCTCCAAGCACGATCCGGAGGGCAACATCTGGGTGGCGCTCGGCCTGAGCGGTTCGTATGAATCGCACAATCTCTTTCGCGGCTGGGCGGTGAAAGTCACGCCGGACGGCAGGATGCTTCCGGTGTGCAGCGGACTGCGGAGTCCGGGCGGCGTGGGGACAAATGCCCAGGGAGTGATGTTCGCCATCGAGAGCCAGGGACCTTGGAACGGATGCTGTTCGCTGAAGCATCTCAAGCAGGGCGGCTTCCTTGGACATCCCGCGAGTTACAACTGGTATCCGTTCGTCCCGGGCGCGAAAGCCCCCGTGGAACCGAAAAGCAATTCGCGCCTGGGTGTGGAGAAAAAACGCGTGAAGGAACTCGTGCCGCCGGCGGTAAAGTTTCCCTACATCAAGATGGGGCGCTCCATCTCCGGCTTTAAGCTCAATCAGACGGGCGGAAAATTCGGCCCTTTCGACGGCCAGATTTTTCTCGGCGACTACACGTTGAGCATCGTGATGCGCGCGACGACCGAGGAGATCAACGGAGTGTGGCAGGGCGCGTGTTATCCTTTCCGCGAGGGGCTGGCCACCGGAATCATGAACGTCGAGTTTTCGCCCCAGGGACAACTGTTCGCCGGAGGTTTTACCACCAGCAGTCAGTGGCCGGTGCGCGGGAAGGAACCCTTTGCCATCCAGCGCATTGACTGGAGCGGCCTGGTGCCCTTCGAGATCAAGGAGATCAACATCAAGAAGGACGGCTTCCTCGTCACCTTCACCAAGCCCCTCGATCCGCAGGTCGCCGCGAAGCCGGACGTTTACAACATCACCACCTACACCCACATCTACCACGCCGGCTACGGCAGCCCGGAGGTGGACCAGACGACGGCGCGCGTGACCAAGGCCGTGCCCTCAGCGGATGGACTGTCCGTGATGGTGCATCTGGAAAAAATCACGGAAGACCACATCCACGATTTCGATCTCGCCAAGATGATGTCCAAAGACGGCGAGCCTCTCCTGCACCACAAGGCCTACTACACGGTGAACGAGATACCGAAAAACTAAGGCCTCAATTCCGAGCCACCACATGTCAAAACTACTTCATCGCCTGCTCTGTTCTGTCACACTCCTTGTCTCCTGCGGCGCTGCCTACGCTGCGGACGACGCGCAATGGCTGACTTACCCCGGTGGTGATGGTCCCGGCAAAGGCAAACACATCGTGCTCATCGCCGCCGACCAGGAATACCGCAGCGAACAATCGATGCCGATGCTGGCCAAGATCCTGAGCCAGCATCACGGCTTTGATTGCACCGTGCTCTTCGCCGTGAACGACCAGGGCGAAGTGGACCCGACGATGCCGGTCTATCCCGAGAAGGGAAAAGAATTCAAATCTCACCACATCCCCGGCACCGAACATCTCGCCTCGGCTGACCTCGTCATTTTCTTCGCCCGTCTGCTGACTCTGCCCATGGAGGAGCGGGAGAACATTGTGAAGTACATCGACTCGGGCAAACCGTTCATCGCGATCCGCACGGCGAACCACGGCTTTCACGCCGCGCTCCCTTACAAGATCGGCGGCAAGAACGTGAACTGGGGCAACGACGTGCTCGGCGGCACGTTCATGGAGCATCACGGCAACTGGCACGCCGACTCGACGCGCGGCGACATTGTCGAAGCGCAAAAGGGCCACCCCATCCTCACCGGCGTCACCGACATCTGGGGACCGTCGGACGTTTACCGCACCTACAAAGTGGGCGGGAGTCTGCCGACGAACTGCACCGCACTCGTCTGGGGTCAACCGCTGTTGGGCCGCAAGCACGACGACGCGCCGAACCCCAAGAAGGAGCCGCTGCCCGTCGCGTGGTTCAAAAACTGGCAGACCAGCGAGGGCAAGGCCGCCCGCGTGTTTCACACCACCATGGGCAGTGCCGCCGATCTGGAAAGCACCGGCCTGCGCCGGATGATCATCAACGCCGCGTATTGGGGCATGGGTATGGAAGCAGCCATCTCTCCGACTCGCAGCGTGGAGATGGTCGGCGAATACAAACCGCTCGGAACCGGCTTCAACTACAAGGAACTCGGCGTCGTCCCGAAACTGCCAGCGGCCTACAAATAGCGGACCCGCAACATCCATGAAATCCATCGCCGCCAATTCATTGTTCCTCGCTGCGGTTCTCATCGCAGCGTGGGCACCGCGAGCCTCGGCCCAATACACGGATTGGGCGCACTCCGGCTCGTTCTACATCCTCACCACGCCGGACGGCGCGAACCTGCCAGCGGGCGCGATGGAAAAGGACTTCCCGCTGCTCATGCGGTTGCACCAGGACTTCTTCGACTTCACTCAGGCGAAAGCGGATGGCGCGGATGTGCGGTTCTCCACGAGCGCGGGAGCGCCGCTGGCCTATCAAATCGAGGAGTGGGATGCGGCGCGGGGCGCGGCCAGCATTTGGGTGCGCGTTCCGGAAATCAAAGGCATGGCGCGACAAGAAATTAAGATCCACTGGGGTAAGGCGGATGCGGCCAGCGAGTCGAATGGCCGGGCGGTGTTCAACGAGTCCAACGGGTATCTCAGCGTGTGGCACATGAGCGGCGTGGTGAAGGATGAAGTCGGCACGCTCGAATCGAAGGACGTGGGCACGACGCCGGCTGGTGGCATCATCGGAAACGCCCGGCATCTGGCGGGGAAGCAGGGCATTTTCTGCGGAGACAAGATTACGAATTATCCGACTGGAGCCAGCCCGCACAGCACTGAGGCGTGGTTCCGGCCCGAGCAGGCAAATGGCCGGGTGGTGGCCTGGGGCAACGAGCAGGGTCAGGGGAAAGTGGTGATGGATTTCCAAAGTCCTCCGCACGTCAGGGTGGACGGCTACTTCTCCGAGGCCTCCATCTCGAGCACTGGCCGCATGGCGATGAACGATTGGGTCCACGTCATCCTCACTTACCAAAAGGGTAATTGCCGCATCTATGTGAACGGCGCGCTCGAAGGCACTTCGACGAAGAATGGATCATTTCTCGCCATCAAGAGTCCCGCGCGGCTATGGCTCGGTGGTTGGTACAACAACTACGACTTCGTCGGCGACATCGACGAGGTGCGGATTTCCAAGGTGGTGCGCTCGGCGGACTGGATCCGGTTGCAGTATGAAAACCAAAAACACCTGCAAACACTGGTGGGAACCATCGTGCAGCCGGGAACCGACTTCACCGTTTCACCCGCGACCGCGACCGTGATGGAAGGAGAACGCGCGGTGTTTACCGCGCAGGCGGGCGGCGCGCAGAAAGTGTATTGGTTGCTGAAGCGCGGCGGCGAGGAGAAGATCGTGGCGACGGATCGTTTCAATTACACGTTCGACGCCGAACGTGTGACCGGGGATCAGACGGCGACGCTGATTTTCAAAGCGGTCTATGCGATCGAGGTGAAGACGAAGGAAATCGCGATCACGGTGAAGGAGGATATTCAGGAGCCAGTTTTCACCTTGAAGGCTCCGAAGGCATGGGATGGGCGCACGGCGATTGAGGTCGTGCCGCAAATGGCGAACCTGACCGCGATGCAGGCGAAGGGCGCGGGGGATTTGAAGATCGATTGGAAGGTCGCCGACCTCGCGACCATCAAGGAAATCGTGCCCGGGAAACTGTTGCTCAAGCGCGCGCAGAACAGCGGCAAGCTGACCGTGACGGCGACGGTGAGCAATGGCGGACAGCCGATAACGCAGTCGGTCACCATCGCGGTGACGGAGCCGAAGCGCGACGCGTGGGTGGCGCGGATTCCGGCCAAGGACGAGAAGCCCGTGGACGGTCAGTTCTACGCGCGCGACGACAAGAACGAAGGGACGATCTTCTACAACGGCACGCTGACCGAAGCCGCCGACTCGGTCTTTCTAAAACTCTATGCGGACGACAAGCTGATCAAAACGGTGACCGCGAAACCAGCGGCGGATAATTCCTACGCGCTGTCGGCAAAGCTCAAACCGGGGTTGATCAAATACAGAGCCGAGTTCGGCACCAAGAGCGGCGGACGTGAAACGGTGATGCAGACGGTGACCAATCTCGTGTGCGGCGACGCTTACATCATCGAAGGCCAATCCAACGCACTGGCCACCGACACCAGCGAGAAATCACCGCCGGAAACCAGCGAGTGGATTCGCAGTTACGGACGTCCGCCGGGGAATCCCAAAGACGCGCCTGGCAACTTGTGGTGCAACCCGGTTTGGAAAGCGCAGCAGGGCGAGAAAGCTGAACTCGGCTGGTGGGGCATGGAACTCGCGAAGCGGTTGGTGGAGAGCCAGAAGATGCCCATCTTCATCATCAACGGTGCCGTCGGCGGCACGCGCATCGATCAGCATCAGCGCAATGAAACCAATCCCACCGACCTGACGACGATCTACGGACGGATGCTCTGGCGTGTGCAGAAGGCGAAGCTGACGCACGGCATCCGCGGCATCCTCTGGCACCAGGGCGAAAACAATCAGGGCACCGCAGGGCCCACTGGCGACTACGATTGGAAGGCGTATGAGGATTACTTCATCGAGATGTCCGCCGGGTGGAAACGCGACTTCCCGAATCTTCAGCACACCTACGTTTTCCAGATCTGGCCGAACTCGTGCAGCATGGCCGGGAACACGGGAGCCGGTGACATGATCCGCGAGATTCAGCGGAGCCTGCCGCGCCTCTATTCCAACCTGAGCGTCATGTCCACGCTTGGCATCAAGCCGCCGGGCGGCTGCCATTTCCCGCTCGTCGGCTGGGCGGAGTTTGCGCGCCTCATCCAACCCCTCATCGAGCGCGACCACTACGGGCGGAAATTCACCCACTCCATCACGCCACCGAATCTTCGGAGCGCCCGCTTCACCAGCGCCGAGAAGGACGCCATCGCCCTTGAGTTCGACCAAGCCATCGTGTGGAACGAAATGCTCACCGGCCAGTTTTACCTTGATGGCGAAAAGGAGAAAATTGCCTCGGGCGCGCTGAACGAAAACGTGCTCACGCTCAAATTGAAGGACCCTTCCGCCGCGACAAAGATCACCTACCTCAAAGAGTCCGCGTGGAGTCAGGACAAGCTGCTCCTGGGCGCAAACGGAATTGTCGCGCTGAGTTTCTGCGACGTTCTGATTCAGTAGCGTGCAAACACCGTCGAGCTGAGGAGTTGCCAAACAGTTCAGGCAGACTCCTCAGTAGTTGCTCCGAAATTGCGTAGCCGTGACGCCGGTCATCACGCGGAAGGCTACCGGCGTTTCCAACTCAAGGTCGGCGGCGATCCCGATGTGGACATCGCGCGCATCTTCGCCGTGGCCGCCAAACTTCAGCTCGGCGAACCGGCTTATTTCGTCCGCAGTTCGCTCCAAGCTGGGTCGGAGACCGGCGCTTCGATCAGACTTCTCGAGTCGGGGGCAGCGTCCGAATGCCCAGATGGAGCTGGGGTGAAGATGAAGGTGGAGAAGCTCTTGGATTCCCGCTAGCGTCGATGCCAGTCGCATGAGCGCACCGCAACCAACTGGCTCCGCCTTGACCCGCGAAACGATTCTTCGCGCCCTGGGTTCTCTCGCGGCTGAACTCGGCAAGCGGGGCGTCACTGGCGAACTCTGTCTCTTTGGCGGCACGGTCATGGTTCTGGCGTTCACCGCACGGCTTTCGACGAAGGACGTTGATGCGCTCTTTCAACCTTCTCAATCCATCCGTGAGGCGGCCCGGATCATCGCTGCCGAACAGCAACTGCCGGAGGACTGGCTCAATGACGGCGTGAAAGGCTTTGTCTCGGCCCGGCACGAAACGACGCCGGGCAACCTTCCACAGTTCCCGCACCTTCGTCTCACCATGCCGGTGCCGGAATACTTGCTGGCCATGAAGTGCATGGCCGCGCGTCTTGGTGGCACCACCGGCGAATCGTCCGATGTGCCGGACATCGTGTTCCTCATCCGTCACCTGCAGCTCAGCTCTGCCAGAGATGTCCTGGACTTGGTCGGGCTGTATTACCCGGCCAACCGCATCCCGGTGAAGACGCAGTATCTCGTGGAGGGATTGTTCGAGGAGGGAAAAATATGAGACCCAAGACCCTCGCTGAAGTCGCCGCGCTCGCCGGGCAAGGCGATTCCTTTGACCGCTGTCTGGCCAACTTCCTCGACGAATTTTACGCCGCGCCCAACGCCGCCGCGCTCATGAGCACGCCCCTGCTGCTCGCCCCGCAATTCGGCGACCTTGGCCATGTCCAGGATGCCTATCTGGCCGCCACCGCCGAAGAGCTGGCCCGGCGCTTCGGCCTTCCACAGCCCGGCTGGACAGTGGGAGAAAACCGGCAGCTTCATCGGCCGTGGTTCGCCACGCCACTCGCCGCCCTGCGGGCCGTGCTCCTGCTGGAAAGCCCGCCCGCCTTCCGTGCGCGCAATCTCTTCGTCAGCGAGAACGCCCTGACCCGGGCATGAACGCCAGCGGCGGCAAACGCGGCATTGATGCGGCGGTGCAGGCGAAGATGGAAAAGCTTTTCGGCGGTGCTGCATGAACCCACGAGATTGTCTGCGAACAATCCCAAAGGGATTGCGTCCTCCAGCCCAAGGTTGCGAGCAACGAGCTACCTTGGGTCATCGTCCAACAAACATCCCCAACCGCAACGCGGTTGCGCCCATTTGTTTCGTTCTCCGTGTGAGATGTTGGCCGCAACCGCGTTGCGGTTGTTCCCGTTTTGCCACGTTCACCCAAGGTAGGCGCGTTCGCGCCAACCTTGGGCTTCGGGCCACAGCCCCGTTGGGGCTGGCGAGAGAAGGACGATTTGGTGAAGATGAAGGCCAGAAAAATGTTTAGCACATAACATCGTATGCTTCTCAGCGAATCATTGGGAGTCACGGCAAGCCAACTTTGGAAATACGGCGTATTCGATTCCTACCTCGGAATTGATTCGCTGCTGCATGTTGACCCAGCGCGCCTTCGTTCCACGCGAATCTCGGCGGCGTCTCCAAACAACTCGATTGCCCGCCCATCCTCGTCGGCGGCGTGGAAGACCACGTCCATCTGCTCGCGCGCTTCGGACGCACCATCACGCAGGCGGAATGGGTGAAGGAATTGAAACGCGTCTCGAATCTCTGGCTGAAGGAACGCGGGCGCGATTACGCCGACTTCGAGTCGGCAAGGCGGCTACGCGGATTTCTCCGTGAGCCAATCCAATCTCGAACCGGTGAAGCAATACATCGCCGGACAGGAGGAGCATCACCGCAAGGTTGAATTTCAGGACGAGTTGCGCTCGTTGTTGCGCAAACACGAGGTCGAATGGGACGAGAAATACGTGTGGGATTGAGACAATGTTTTCGGATAAATCATCGCCCTATGAAGTTCATCATCGCCGCGGCTCTCACGCTCGTCAGCACCATCGTTTTCGCCGTCGCGCCGCCGTACCAGCGCATGGACTACGGCCCCGCGCTGTTTTGGACGTATCAAGTTGCGCCGGGCAACATCGCGCAGAAGGGCCTTGCCATCCGGCTGGATGACGGACCCGGCGGCGTGAGCAAGGGCCGCGCGTGGATGGTGTATGACCACGATACGATGCGCGTGGCGGCGGCGACGACGGGGGAGTTTGTGGATTGGAAAGGCATTGCCTTCGATGGCAGTCACGGCACGCACACGGGGCTGCGTGGCGAGAAACATTTCGTCAACCCCGTCGGCCCCGGCTGGGCGTCGCCGGAGGGCAAATGGGATGACGCGCGCGTGGTGGGCAAGGACAAGAAACTTTACGGCCCACTGCCGCGCGCGTGGGCGCATTACGAAGGGCTGTATTTGCACGGCACCAAAGCGGTCATTGCGGCGAGCATCGGCGGGACACGCGTGCTGGAATCGCCGGGCTGGTTCGAATCGGGCACCAACGCCGTCTTCACCCGCACGCTCAATGTCGGCGCGGCGCAGAAGCCGCTGTTGCTGCGCGTCGCGCCGGATTCGGTGAAGGTCGCGCTCGCGGGCAACGGCTCGTTGCGCAAGGACGGTGGCTTCTGGATCGCGGAACTGCCCGGCGGCGCGAAGACGCGCCTCTTCATCTCGCGCTCCGAGATTACCAATACAGTGGCCGGTTCACTTAATCTCGAACCGCTCACGCACGGCGGGCCGGCACGCTGGCCGCAGGATGTCACCACGACCTCGGTGCCCGGCAAACCGGATGGAGCTTTCATCGCCGACACATTTCCGCTGCCGGTCGAGAACCCGTGGCACAGTTGGATGCGCCCCGGTGGTTTTGATTTCACGCCCGACGGACGCGCCGCCATCGTGGCCACTTGGAACGGTGACGTGTGGCGCGTCGAGGGTTTAATGGCAGCGGCTCCTGCTCCGCTGCGCTGGCGGCGCATCGCGAGCGGACTCTTTCAGCCGCTCGGCGTGAAGTTTCGCGGCAATGACCTCTTCATCACCTGCCGCGATCAACTGGTGCGGTTGCGCGACCTGAATGGCGATGGCGAGATCGACTTCATCGAGAACTTCAACAACGACCATCAAGTCACCGAGCACTTCCATGAGTTCGCGATGGGCTTGCAGACGGATGCGGCAGGAAATTTCTATTACGCCAAGTCCGGCCGCCATGCGCTCGACTCGGTGGTGCCGCATCACGGCACGCTCTTGCGCGTGAGCGCGGATGGCGCGCGAACGGACATTCTCGCCACGGGCTTCCGCGCTGCGAATGGTGTTTGCCTGAACGACGACGGAACATTTTTCGTGACCGATCAGGAAGGCTTCTGGACGCCGAAAAACCGCATCAACCGCGTCAAGGTCGGCGGCTTCTATGGCAACATGTTCGGCTACACCAGTGTGACCAATTCAGCCGACGACGCGATGGAGCAACCGATGGTTTGGATTACGAATGCGAAAGACCGTAGCCCTGCCGAGCTCCTCTGGGTGCCGACGAACGCGTGGGGTTCGCTCGGCGGCTCGTTGTTGAATCTGAGCTACGGCATGGGCCGCGCCTACATCGTGCCGCACGAGGAAGTCCGTGGTCAGTGGCAGGGCGCGGTGTGTGAACTGCCGATGCCAAGTTTTGCCACCGGCATCATGCGCGGACGCTTCGCCGCCGATGGCGCACTTTACACCTGCGGTTTGTTTGGCTGGGCTGGCAACGCCGCGTCGCCCGGTGGATTCCACCGCATCCGTCGCAACGAGAAACCCGCGCACGTCCCGCTCGCCATCCACGCGGCGAAAAGTTTGCTGCGGGTCACTTTCAGCGACGCGCTCGATCCCGCGAGCGTGAAGGCCGACGCGTTTGCCTTCAAAGTCTGGTCGCTCAAACGCAGCGCGAGCTACGGCTCGAAGCATTACGACGAGCATCCGCTGGAGATCACCGGCGCGCATCTCAGCACTGACGCCCGCACGGTGACGCTCGACATACCGGCGCTCACGCCCACGCAGTGCTACGAATTCAAGGTGCGAGTCCAAGCCCCCGACGGTTCAACCATTGAGCGCTCCCTGCACGGGACGATTCACCAGCTTTCCGAAAAATGAAATGGGATCGCGCTGCCAGCGGAAGAAGTTTTGCCCAACCTCGTCTTCCTGAGCATCTGCCAGACCTACCCGCAGCTCGACAGCCTCTTTGCCAAAGGCCGTCCAACGTGCTCGACCATGCCACGAGCGAAATCGCCAGCGGCAGAAACTCGGCATCGTCGCGCAGAAGAAAATTCCCAGCGAAGGATTCAAACACCACGGCCTTCCGCTTAGCCGGTTGTTTGGGGGTGTTTAAGATCCGTGGTTTGGCGTGATGGCCCGATGTTCAAAATTTTGACGCACGAATGACCCGCACGTCCGACTCGAAGGCGATCATCGCGTAGCGTGGGAAAAATTCTTTGCCCAATCGTTCCAATAAATTCCCCGCGACCTCGGGCGGCACGATGACTTCGATCTGGATGTTGGCGAACTCAGGGATGTCGGCGGGACGTTTGCCTTGCGAGCCGTCGCCTTCCACGGAGAACAGGGTCCAGCCGTGGGTGCCGGCGTCACGCAGGAGTTTGGTCACGGCGTCGCGGGCGTGCGCTTCGCAGACAATCGTGACCAGCTTCATCGGGTGTGTGTTCATGTTCAGGAGTAGAGCCAGCGGGCCACGGCAAAGTAAATTGGAATGCCCAGCGTGATGTTAAAGGGGAACGTGATGGCGAGTGACGCGGTGAGATAGAACGTCGGGTTCGCGTCGGGCAGCGACATGCGAATGGCGGCGGGCGCGGCGATGTAGCTCGCGCTGGCGGCGAGCACGCCGAGCAGGGTCGCACCGCCCAGCGAGAGTCCGGTGAGCTGGCCGAGCCACACGCCGAGGCAGCCGTGGAGCAGCGGCATCACGACGCCGAAGGCGAGCAGAAACGGCCCGACCTTTCGCAAGTCCTCGAGCCGGCGGCCCGCGACCAATCCCATTTCGAGCAGGAAGAGCGCGAGCACACCTTGGAACGGCGTGACGAAGAACGGCTCCACCTTCTCCATACCAGGCTTGCCGCAGAGGAAGCCCACGACCAGCGCGCCGACGAGCAGGAAGATGCTGCGGCCAAAGATCGCCTCGTGCATGGCCGACTTGAGCGAGGTCATGTCGGGCGTGCCGCTCTTGCTCGTGGCGAGTTTGCCGAGCACCACGCCGACGAGGATGGCCGGGGATTCCATCACGGCTAGAAAGGCGGTGGCGTAATTCTCGTAGGGCTGGTTGACCGCTTTCAAATAGTTCGTCGCGGCGATGAAGGTCACGGCGCTGACCGAGCCGTAGTGCGCGGCGATGGCGGCGGCGTCCACGGCGGGGAATTTTCCGCCGAAGCGCAGCAGAGGATAAGTCCAGAGCGGGATGAGCGCGCCGAGCGTCATGGCGGCGAGGGCGGGCAGCCAGACTTTGCCCAGACCGGCGTCGTTGATCGCAACACCGCCTTTGAAGCCGATGGCGACGAGCAGGTAAATCGTCAACGCGGTGTAGAGGGCTTCGGGGAATTTCAGATCGCTCTTCGTGAGCGCGGCGATGAGTCCGAGCGCGAAGAAGAGGACGGCGGGGGAGAGCAGATTGGCGCGAACCGCGTCGAAGATTTCCATGATCAGATTGTCGCAGTGACGGCCTTTGACTCGGGTCGTTGCCGACGTCGGCGCAGCCACGCGGCGAGGCCGGACTTGCGGCGGACTTTCGCCGTCGCGCCTTTGCAGCGGCGCAAGGCGCGACGTGCCCAGATGAATTCCGTCGCGAGAATGGCCAGGCCCGCCGGGATGACGACCACCGCCGGGCCGGGCAGCACGATCATGGCGATGCCGATCAGGACGACCGTGCCACCGATCAGGGCAATGAAGAAGCGGCGCAAGGGGCGGGGTTCGCGCGTCGGAGTTGGCACGCCCTCGGAGCGCCGAGCATCGCTCGGCTCGGACGACGTTGGCGCGCTCAGGCCGGGGCATGCTCGGCGCTCCCTGCCGTCGCAGAGTGTCGCGAGCCGTTCCGTGGTGCGTTGGAGAAACGTTTTCATGCCACGGCAAGGAGCGCGGGCCGCGCTTCAGGCAAGGTGAAGAGTTGTCCGCCGCCCGAAGCCGTTCGCGGCTTCTCGCGGAAATCACCGACGTGACTGACAGCGAATTCCGGCAGACCGGCCAGACCCTCGCAGTATTTCGCCGCGCCGCATTGCATCAGGCCGAAAATCTCGACCATGTCGCGCAGCCAGTTGGGAAAGCGATCTGTGAACTTGAGTTCCAGAATGACCCGGTCACCGAAGGGACGGCTCGGGTTCAGCATAGTGGTGCCGAAGGTCGGGGTGGCCCGCGACTCGGTGAACACGTCGCGGTCGAAGGTCACGCGCACGGCGTCAGTCACTGGGTCCACGTAGGCTTCGCGCTGGTAGCAGACGTGGGCCTGCGGCACGGCGTGGATTTTTACCCGCAGTTCAAGGAAGCGCTGGATGGCGACGAGGTTCTTGGGGTCGCCGCGCAGCAGGTCATTCGGGGCGGGCATCTGTCCGGCCAGCAGCTTCGGCACCGCCGACTTTTTCACGCCGCCGCGCTGCTTGAGAATGCAGTTGTCCATGCGGCACTTGATCTCGAAAAACACCGGCGAGTTTGGCTCATCGTTGTAGAAGCGCAGCCGCAGCTTGTAGCGGTTTTTGTCGCCGTTGATCGTGGACCAGAAGGTCGTCAGGTGCGGCGAGTCGAGGTAGAGGCTGTGGACGGGATAGCTGAAGCGCGGCTTGCCCACGCCGTTTTCGTCCAGCTCCAGGTGTGTCGAGACGAAGGTGCGGATGGCCCGGGCCTTGTCTTCGTCGAGCATGTATTTCTGCTCGAAGCGTTGGCGTTGCATGCGGTCGTGGCTCATGATTTTTCTTTGGTTCAAACGGCCGGGACGGCGACGGTTCGTTTCGGTCGCAGCAGCGAGGCTACGACGGCGGCGATCAGGATGAGGACGATGACGCCCAGCGAAACCAGCGTGTCGATTTTCCACGCGGTGTGCGCCAGCAGCATCTTCACGCCGACGAAGGTCAGCACCACGCCGAGACCGAT
>JAYVQC010000229.1:0-16729 GCA_043757045.1 Akkermansia sp.
GGCAACCTGAGTCAATCGATTGGCGGGCTGACACCGGGCGAGCGTTATTGGGTTCAGTTTGGATACAATGCGCGCAATTGTTGCAGCGATCCGAGCACGGCACCGCTGCATCTGGTCGTTCGTTTCGGCGGTGCCGTGATCGGCACGATTTCCAACATCATTGCGGGTGCCTACCAGCCTGCGACCATCTTCTTCACCCCGGCCAGCGCCTCGGGATTGTTGGAGTTCATATCCGTGCTGCCCAATCCGGGAGACCGCACCCTGTTGCTCGACGCGGTCAACATCGTCCGCCGCGGTTCCAACGACGCCGTGGTGCTCAACTCCAGCTTCGAAGCCACTGGCACTGTCCCTTACCCGGGCCACGTGACGCCCGCGTCCATCGGCGGATGGTCCGGCAGCGGCGGCTACGGCGTGAACGTCTCCGGTGTTGGTCCCTTTGCCGACAACGGGCGCAATCCCGATCAGGACAACGTCGCATTCCTCCAGGGTCAAAACACTGCGCTCACCACGCTGGCCGGTCCACTGGTGCTCGGCGCGAACTATCGCCTGAGCTATTCCTTCAACGCCCGCAGCGGAAACACGCCTCACCTGCGGGTCACGGTGAACGGCGCCGTCGCGCAGGACGCGAACGTATCGCCGGTCGGCGGCACCGCGCCGTATCTGACGCAGCAATTTGACTTCGTCGCGACCAACACTTCCGCTGCGTTGGCTTTCTCGCAGACGGCGGCGGGCGATCAGACTGTGCTTTTCGATAACGTCCGCCTCGTTCAAACCGGTCCGGGCGGGCTTCGACTGCGCATCACGCGCGCCGATGCCAGTTCGGTCCGCATCGCGTGGCCACGCTACGCGACGGGCTACACCCTGGAATGCACCGCGACCCTGCCCGCCGCCCCGGCGGCCTGGCTCGACACCGGCCTGCCGGTGGGTGAGGAAGGCGACGAATTCGTCGCGTACGACTTCCTCGGCACGACGAAGTTCTACCGCTTGCGCAGCCCGTAGCCAGCGGTGATGCGATGAAATGATTCCGCCAGCCACGACGGTTTTTGTCCCCGATTAGATCTTCGAGTAAGCGCGAAAGACTTCCTTGGAGATGGGCCGCGAGAGAACTGATTTCTCTCAGCGCGGATTGATTTTCTCTTTCCCTCCAGCGGCGGCTTTGACCTGGGGGCGGATCATCCCAACCACATTGGAGAACTTTTTCACAGCCGCCTCGCCCGCCAGCACCGTCAGGAGCAGCGCACCGGTAAGGATGCCCGCCAGTTCGCTCGGCTGATCGGAGAGTTGCAGGCCGTTCTTCAACACTGCGAGCGTGGCCACGCCGAGCAGCGTGCCCTGCACCGTGCCGATGCCGCCGAAGATGCTCGTGCCGCCCAGCACGACGGCGGTGATGGCGAGCAGTTCGTAGCCTGTGCCCGCGTCGGCCTTCGCCTGCCCGACGCGCGCCACGTAAATCATCGCCGCCAGCGCCGCGACCGCGCCAGACAAGATGTAGGCGAGCGCGATGCGCCGCTCGACCGGCAGCCCGGCGTAACGCGCGCCCTCCGGCGCAAAACCAATCGCGCGGAACGAACGCCCGAACGTCGTGCGATGCACGAGCAACCACACCGCCACCGCCACGACCGCGAACACCGGCACCTGCGCCGGAATGATCCCGCCGTAGTAGCCCTGCCCGAACGCAAGGAAGTCCGGCGGGAAGCCGGTGAAGTTATCCGTGCCCTTTGTGATGGCTTCGGCGAGTCCGCGAAAGAGCGAGAAGCTGCCGAGCGTGACGATAAGCGGCGGCAACCGCAGCCGTGTGATGAGCAGCGCGTTCACGCCACCCGCCAGCGCGCCGATGCCGAGCGTCAACACCGCAGCCAGCGGCCACGCCAGTCCCGCGTCGCGCCAGAATTTCCCAAAGCACACCGCGCACAGCCCGAGCAGCGAGCCGACCGACAAATCAATCCCGCCCGTGAGAATCACCGGCGTCATGACAAGCGCGAGCAGTCCGATCTCGACGGAGAACTTGATGATCTCCAGCGCATTCCCCTGCGTGGCGAAGTTCGTGCCGGTGCGGGTGAACACCGCGCACTCCAGAGCGAGGACCGCGATGAGGAGCGACTCGAAACGGAACAGGGAGCGCAATGGGGAGTTCATTTTTTAACCGCTAATAAGCGCTGATGGACGCTAATCAATTTTCTCGGCGATCAACTCGGAGAGGATGAAGCGCTTCCATTCAAGGCCGCCTTTGCTGCCGAAGTTGATGAGGTAGCCGACAGGTTGCTTGGTGATTCGCATGTAGTTGATGAGTTGGGCTTCGTGTTCCGGCAAAAGCTGCGACACCGATTTCAACTCCACCACCAACGCGTCGAACACAAACAAGTCTGGGACATAACGCTTCTTGAGTTCGCGCCCTTTGTAGAAGCAACGAAGCTCCTGCTTCGCCTTGAACGGAATGCCCCGCATCTCCAGCTCGATTTCCAGACACTCCTGATAAATTTCCTCGCTCATCCCGTAGCCCTGCACGTTGTGTACTTCAAACGCAGCACCCATTAGCTTGTAGCCTTCGTCTTTGTAGATTTCCGTTTTCATAAATTAGCGTCCATCAGCGTTTATTAGCGGTTAATTTCTTCCGGCTTTCTTAGCGGTTCGCAAACTCCTCAATCCATCAGCGGTCACAGCCAGCAAAATGATCGCTCCTTGGATGGCCTTCTCCCATTGCGGTGGCATTTGCAGGAAAACCAGTGCGGGCGCGATGCACGCCAGCAGCAGCACGCCGACGAGCACGCCCCAGAGGTTGCCGCGCCCTCCGGAGATGGCCACGCCGCCCACGACGACGGCGGCGATGGTTTGCATTTCGAGTCCCGTGCCGGTCTTCGGGTCCACGTCGGCGAAGCGGATGGCGTTGAGCAGTGCGGCCAGTCCGACGAGCGCGCCCATGAGCACGAACACGCCGAAGGTCACGCCCGCCGGTCGGATACCCGCGAGACGCGCCGCTTCGCGGTCCGAGCCGACGGCATAAACGAAGCGCCCGGCGGCGAGATGTTTCATCGCAAAGGCCAGCGTGCCGAAGACCAGCACCGCGCCGAGGAGAATCGCCGTCTGCCCGCCGCCCTGGCCGAGACCGAACCACTGAAAGCCTTCCGGCAAATCCTTCACGAACTCGCCCTCGCGCCACCAGCGCAACGCCTCGCGCCACGTCACCATCGTCGCGAGCGTCACGACGATGCTCGGCAGTCCGAGTCCGGCGACGAGCGCGCCGTTGAACGCGCCCAGCGCCGCGCCGCCCGCGATGGCTCCGAGCGCGACCACCGGCATCGGCGATCCCGCCTTCGCCAGCAGCCCGGCGATGATGCTGCACAGCGCGAACTGCGAGCCGATGGAGATGTCAATCTGACGCGAGACGATGACGAGCGTCATGCCGCACGCCGCGATAAGCACGGGTGCGGCGGTGGTGAGCATGGTGAGCAGTTGTTGCCGCGAGAAAAACGCCGGCGCGGCGAAGGCGAGCACAAGCAACAGCAGCGCCAGCGCGGCGGCGACGGAGAGTTCGCGGAAGTGGCCTTTCATCGCAGAAACCCGAATGACGAATGACGAATGACGAGTGAATGACCAAGCACCAAGCACGAACAAGGCACGCGCGTCCGGCATTCGTCATTTGAATTTTGGATTTCTTTCGTCATTAGAAATTCGTCTTTCGTCATTTTCCCAGCGCCGCCGCCATCACTTCATGTGCGTTACTCCCACCGGGCAGCATTGCCACAATCTCGCCGCCGCGCATCACGGCGAGGCGGTCGCTCATGCCGAGGACTTCGGGCAGGTCGCTGGAAATCATCAGCACGGCCATCCCTTCGACAGCGAGGCGGCGGATGATTTTGTGGATTTCACTTTTCGCGCCCACGTCCACGCCCTGTGTTGGTTCGTCGAGAATCAGAAGCTTGGGCTTCGTGGCAAGCCAGCGGGCGAGAGAAACTTTCTGCTGGTTGCCGCCGGAGAGCGAACCGCCGGGCGCTTCAGGACCGAAGGCTTTCACGGCAAGGTCGCGGATGAACTCCTGCGCGAGATTTCGTTCCGCGCCGAAACGCAGCCACGAACCGGGGAAGAGACGGCGGTGAATGGCCATCGTCATGTTATGCGCGATGGGCAATTCGAGAATGACGCCGTGGCGTCGGCGATCCTCGGGCACGTAGGCGATGCCGTGTTCGACGGCTTCCTGCGGTGAGGTGATGGTGATGCGCTGGCCGTTCAACAAGATTTCACCGGAGTCGGCAGGCGTGAGTCCGAAGAGGACGCGGGCGAGTTCCGTGCGCCCCGCACCCACCAGTCCGGCGAGACCGACGACTTCGCCCGCGCGCACATTGAGCGTGATGTTTTTCACGCCGCTGGCGATGCAGCCGAGATTCTTGAGCGAGAGAGCGACTTCGCCCGGTTCGCCCTCAGCAGGCGGGAAGATGGAAGAAACTTCGCGGCCGACCATGAGCTTGATGAGTTCTGACTCCGTGATGGAAACCTGCGGAGAAGTGGGAGCGGTGGTCTGTTGTGCGTCCCGTTTCCCCTCACCCCGGCCCTCTCCCTCGGGGAGAGGGGGAATCGTTGTCAGCGTGTCGGCAAAAGTGGCGCTCTCGATTGGTCGAGAGACTGGCTGCGTGTCTCCCTCTCCGCTGGGGAGAGGGCCGGGGTGAGGGGAAGGCGACGTCCGAACAAACCGGGTTCCCACACTCTCGCCATCGCGCAACACCGTCACGCGGTCGGCGAGTTGAAAAATTTCATCGAGCCGATGCGAGATGTAGATGACGCCGACGCCGCCGGCCCGCAACTCGCGCACCACGGCAAACAGTAGATGCTGCTCCGCGTGCGTGAGCGACGCCGTCGGTTCGTCCATGATGACGATGCGCGCGCCCGCGCCGAGCGCGCAGGCGATTTCCACCAACTGCTGCTCGGGCATGGAGAGCGAGCGCACCTCGGCCTCGGGCGAAATGTTCGCGCCGATGCGTTGCAGCAATTCCGCCGCGCGTCGGCGTCGCTCCGGCCAGTGTACGCGCCGCGCGCCGCCCGAACGCTCCAGCCGCAGGCCGATGTTCTCCGCCACGCTCAAATCCGGGAACAACGCCGGCTGCTGGTAGATGCACGCGATGCCGAGCTGATGCGCCGACGCCGGCGTGAGATGCTCCACCGCCCGGCCCAGCACGGCGATGCTCCCGCTATCCGGACGATGCGCGCCGGTGATGACCTTGATGAGCGTCGATTTGCCCGCGCCATTCTCGCCGAGCAACGCATGGACTTCTCCCGCCCGCAGGTCGAACGACACGCCCTTGAGCGCGCGCACCGCGCCGAAGGATTTGGTGACGGCAGTGAGTTGAAGGAGAGTTTTCAAACCGCTAATGCACGCTGATGGACGCTAATCGGGAGCAATTTTGCACAGCCATGTGTCTCGGTTTCATTAGCGAAAATTAGCGTCTATTAGCGGTTCAACAAAACTTCCTGTTCATGTCTGCGGACTTCCGCCAGCCACGCTTCGCCGACGGGGACGCCTTTGGTTTCGCAGTAGAAATCCCACACGGCGCCGCAGGGGAGCGACTTGCTCTCTTCCTGGAGGGCGAGGCGGGCGGTGGTGTCGCCGGCGAGTTCGGCGGCGCAGATGGCGGGCGGTTCGAGCAGCGCGAGGAGCAGGGCGCGGAGCAGATTGCGCGCGCCGATGACCCACGCGGCGATGCGGTTGATGCTCGCGTCGAAGTAGTCGAGGCCGAGGTGGACACGACCCAACGTGCCGCCAGCGTCTCGCTGGCGTTCCCCCACCAACACGCCAGCAGGATGCTGGCGGCACGCTACAACTTCGCGCGCGATGGCCTGGAGTTCGTCGGTGAAGGTGACGACGTGGTCGCTGTCCCAGCGGACGCCGCGGCTGACGTGCAGCAGAATCTCCGGCAGGTAGAGCAGCACGCTGGAGATTTTGTCGGCGATGCTCTCGGTGGGATGAAAATGGCCGGCGTCGAGGCAGAGCAGCTTGCGGCGCGTGATGGCGTAGCCGAGATAAAATTCATGCGAGCCGACGGTGCAACTCTCCGCGCCGATGCCGAAGAGTTTTCCTTCCACCGCGTCGAGGAGGTGCTTGGGCGGAAGGGACTTCCTGAAAACAGCGTCGAGCGATTCGGCCAGGCGCTCGCGCGGCGTGGCCCGGTCGGCGGGTGTGTCCTTGGAGCCGTCAGGAACCCAGACGTTGGAGATGCACGGCGTGCCGAGCGCCTTGCCCATTGCCGCGCCGATTTCGCGCGAGCGACGGCAGTGCTCGATCCAGAAATCGCGGATGCCTGAATCGCGGTGCGAGAGCGTGAAACCATCCGCCGCTTTCGGATGCGAGAAGCACGTCGGGTTGAAATCCAGTCCAAGTCCATTCGCTTTCGCCCACGCGATCCAGTTCTTGAAGTGCGCAACTTCGATTTCATCGCGGTCCACTTTCTTCCCGCCGAACTCTCCATACATCGCGTGGAGGTTCAGCCGATGCCGTCCGGGGATGAGCGAGAGCGCCTTGTCCAAGTCCGCGCGGAGTTCCTCCGGCGTGCGCGCCTTGCCGGGATGATTGCCGGTGGCGACGAGTCCGCCGCCGAGCGCACCGCCGCCCGTCTCGAAGCCACCCACGTCATCCCCCTGCCAGCAGTGGAGCGAGACGGGGATTTGCGCGAGGGCGGCGAGGGCGGCTTCCGCGTCCACGCCGAGGGCGGCGTAACGCTCACGAGCCAGCGCATAAGCCGATGTGACTGAGCGCGGTGTGGCGCGTTTGGATTTCGGGGTCATGGCGGGCGGAGAATAGAAAGCCCGTCGGACGGCTGCCAAAGATTTTCCGCCAAACCGCGCGGGGCGCGACTTGCTGCGGTCGCGCTCAACGTCCCGGTTCGGGGCCGCGCGGCGGGCCGCCATCGGAATTGCGTCCGTGATCCGTGCGGCGGTCGTATTCCCTTTCGCGGGCGCGGTAATCCTCGACCACGCGATTGGCACGGTCGTTGAGAAGAGTTTTCAACGGATCGCAATTCACCTGGGCAGGCACGTCTGTGAGACGCTGGCGGACTTCGGCGGCGGCGGCAAGCGCGAGGCGGGCGTGGCCGATTTCGTGGGCGAGCAGGTTGGTGTAAAAGCGCGTCCATCGCTCCTTCGTTTCCGGCGGTGCCTCCGGCGGCGGCGTCCAGCGCGGCATGGTGGTGGTGATTTTCGCGGTGGTGCTGATGCTCGCCAGCGCGCATCCGGCGGCGGTCTCCTGGAAACTAAATTTCCAACTTACCGTCCAGCGCGTGTCGCCATCGAACGGTTCGGGCCACGGACGCGCCCTGTCCATCGAGCGGCGGAGGTCGCGGAAATCCGCGCCGGTCACCGCATAAAAATTCGTGGTCCACTGCACGGTCTGCGCGCCGGTATGGGCCGCGAGAAAAATCAACAGCGCGCCCAGCCAGCCAGCGCGCCCGGCCGGCACGAGCCACCGTGGCAAGGGGAATTTTTCCCAGCGGTTCATTCGACGAGCGGATGCTTCTTCACGCCGCACCGTTGTGCGAGCGCGGCGAGGATGAAGCGCGGCACCGTGGAAAAATACCGACCGCGCACGCGCGGCTCATGCAGGCAGCGGTAGAACCATTCCAGCCCGGAGCGTTGCATCCAGCGCGGAGCCTGCGGCACGCGCCCGGTGAAAAAGTTGAACGCCGCGCCCACGCCCGCCATCAGGGTCACGTCGAGCTTCGGCAGCATCGCGGCCATGAAACGATCCTGCTTCGGACTGCCGAGGCCGACCCACATCAGGTCGGGTCGCGCGGCGTGCACTTGTTCCACGAGTTCGTTTTCTTCCTCGCCGGTCAGCGGGCGGAAGGGCGGCTCGAAAGTTCCAACGACTTGCAGTTTTGGAAATCGTTTCGTCATCTCGGCCTTCATGGCCTCGGCCACACCGTCGCTGCCGCCGTAAAAAAAATGCCGCCAGCCGCGAGCCTCCGAGCGTTGGAAAATTTCCAGCATCAAGTCCGGCCCATAGACGCGCGTGACGTGGCGCGCGCCCTGCCAGCGGTTGAGCCACACCATCGGCATGCCGTCCGGCGTGGTGAGGAAACTGCGGTTGTAAATGCGCCGCAACTCCTCGTCCGCCTGCGCCTCCATCACCGGATGCACGCCCGCGAAACAGATGTAGCCGCGCTGCCGCGTGCGCACCGCCTCTTCGATGGCGGCGACGGCCTGGGTGAGATTGATGGACGACACGCCGACGCCCAGCACGTTGGCGCGCGGGATGACCGGGGCGTGGGCAGCGTTGTCGTTCACGCGGCGAACGCTAGCAGGGCGAATGACGAATGACGAATGACGAATGACGGCGGGCTGTTCAACGTGCGCCGCCGCGCGTCCGCATGTAGTGAAAGAGATACTGCTGCGCGTAACCGGCGTTCGGACCGAAGTGCGTGGCGGTGAAGCGGGCGATGCGCTTTTCGCTCACACGTCGCTTCGGAAAATACAACTCGCGCAGCGCCTTCATCACCCACACGTCCACGGGGAACGCCTGCTGAAATCCGTAGGCGAAGAGCAGCACGCAATTGGCGATCTTGTTTCCGACGCCGGGAAACTTGAGCAGTTCCGCCCGCGCCTCTTCGACCGTGAGGGAATGCAGGCGGGGCAACTCTACTTCTCCAGCGGTAATCATCCTCGCCGTGCGCAACAGGTTCGGCGCGCGGAAACCCATCTTGCAGTCGCGCAGTTCCTGCTCCGTGCAGGCGGCGATTCTTTCGACGGAGGGAAAATCAAACACCGGCTCATGGCCCGGCGGCACGGTGAGCGGCGTGCCGAAGCGTTCGCAGAGCAGCGCCACGATTTGCTGAATCTGCACAATCTGTTTCGTGGAGGAGAGGATGAACGAGGCGAGGCATTCCCACGGTTCCTGCCGCAAGAGACGCAGACCGAGACAGGCCGCCACAGAGTTTCGCATCGGTTCATCGTCGGGAAAACTTGCGAGAACGGATGTCAGATCAATGTCTGTTTGCAGGTAGTGGGACAGGCGCCCCCGCCTGTCATTAGTCCGGCAAGCGCCCCCGCTTGCCGAACTGCAGGCGGGGGCGCCTGCGAGACTATGACTGGCGAGGGCGCCAGTCCCACTCCGCAGTGGCTCGTCCCCCCTGGCCTCGGCGGCAAGTTGAAATTCAATTCCCTCCTCCGCCTGCCGCAACCGCACCCAGCGGCCTGCGATCACACCCGGCCACCAACCGTCGCGCTCGCGCCAGCGGAAGGCCTGGCCGCACGCCAGCGTGGCCGCGAGATCGTAGTCGCGCACTGGGATGATTTGCGGTTCGCCGTTCGCGATGCTCACAAGGCAAAAGGCCAGCGGGACGCTGGCGGCACGTTGCGTCAGTAGCGCACGATGGAGCGCACGGGCATGCCCTTGAGCTTCTCGCGGCCATTGAGAAACGAAAGCTCGATGAGGAAACAGACTTCGAGAAGGTTGCCGCCAATCTTCTGGATGAGCGACGCGGCCGCGCCCGCCGTGCCGCCCGTCGCGAGCAGATCATCCACCAGCACCACGCGGCTGCCGGGCTTCACGGCGTCGGTGTGGATGGCGAGGACGTTCGAGCCGTATTCGAGGTCGTAGCTTTCCTCGTGGGTGTTAAAGGGCAGCTTGCCCTGCTTGCGAATCGGCACGAAGCCCGCGCCCCACTTCAAGGCCGCCGCGCCGGCAAAAATAAATCCACGCGCATCAATGCCCACCACGAAGTCCACCTCGCCCGGTTGGAAGCTGCTGGTCAGCAAATCAATGCTCGCGGCGAAGAGCTTCGCGTCGCCGAGCAGCGGCGTGATGTCCTTGAACTGGATGCCCGGCTTGGGGAAGTCGGGAATGTTGCGGATGGCTTTTTCAATGGCGGCAGCGTTGTTGCTCATACTCTTTGGGAAATTCTTTTAACCACGGATTTCACGGATGACACGGATAAAAAATTTCTGATGCGGATCGTCGGCTGACGCTTCTCCATCCGTGTCATCCGTGAAATCCGTGGTTAAAAAATTCTTGGCCCCAACGGCTACTTCTTCCTCGCCTCCAGCTTCTCAATCATCTTCCGCATCCGCTTGAGCGCGATGTTTTGGATCTGCCGCACGCGCTCGCGGGTCACGCCGAATTTCTGCCCTACTTCCTCCAGCGTCTTCTCGTTGCCGCCGTCGAGGCCGAAGCGATAGCGCAAGATCGTAGCCTCGCGCGCGTCGAGCGTCTTCACCATTTCCTGCAACATGCCGGTCACGGTCTTCTCCTCCAAATCCTCGTACGGATCGTGCGCACGCTCGTCGCTGACGAGATCGGAAAACGTCTGGGAGTCATCATCGCCAATCGGTGCGTCGAGCGACGCCGGACGGATGGCCGCCGTCCGCATCTGGGCCACGCGCGAGGTCGTCATGCCCATCTCCTCGGCCAGTTCCTCGTCAGTGGGTTCGCGGCCAAACTCCTCCTGCAACTTCATGGCCACGCGGCGCATCTTCGCGATCTTGTCCACGAGATGCACAGGCAGGCGGATGGTCTTGGATTGGTTGGCGAGCGCGCGCTTGATGGACTGCTTGATCCACCACGAACCGTAGGTCGAGAGCTTGCCGCCCTTGGCGGGATCAAACTTCTCGACTGCTTTCATCAAACCAATGTTGCCCTCGCTGATCAAATCGAGAAGCGGCAGGCCGTAATTTTCGTAGTCGTGCGCGATCTTCACGACCAGGCGGAGGTTGGCCTTGATCATGTGCTCGCGCGCGGCCTTGTCGCCCTTCTTGATGCGCGCAGCGAGGGCGTTCTCCTCCTCGATGGTGAGCAGAGGCACCTGGCCGATTTCGCGCAGGTAAAGTTTGATGGCCGAGTCGCCGTCGTAACGCTCGCGCACCGGCGCGGACGCGGTGGCGACGCGGGCGGGTTTGGGCGAAGTGGAGGGACCGGCGAGCCTGACGGTGCGCGCTTTGGATTCAGGGACGGCGGAAGGTTCGGAAATCTTGCGGCCCTTTCTAGGAATTGACTTGGCTGCCATGGTGTTCGCAAAGCTTCGATTTCAAAAATCCAGAGCGCAAGGAATTACTGCGCGGCTAGCGCAGCGGAGCCACGCTCACCTCGCGGAAATGAACGCGCCCGGTGTCGTCGTGATTTTGCAAGCCGATGTAGCCAGCGGTCGGGCGCTGGCCGCGATCGGGTTCGTAGTCTTTCACCTTCGGCGGCACGGGATCGCCCTCGCGGAAATCCGTGACCAGCACGCCGTTGACCTCCACCTGCGTGCGCCGGCCTTCGAGCGTGATGATCATCGTGTTCCACTCGTTCACACGCGCGCTCACGTTTTTCTTGGCCCTGCTGAAACTGTAGAGCGTGCCAGTGCGATGCCAGGCGTCGCCGCGATTTTCAATCTGCACCTCATAGCCACGGTTGACGGCAAACCAAGGATCATTCGGCGGCTCGGGGATGCGAATGAACACGCCGGAGTTGTCGTTCGTGGTGGTGGGCTTGAAGACGACGCGAATGCGGCAGTCGCCTAATTTCTCCCGCGTGAACCACAGCATGCCCATGCCGCCGTGGGTGACCAGTTCGCCGTGCTCCAGATTCAATTCGCCCGGGCCGCACATCTGCCAACCGTCGGTCGAGCGCCCGTTGAAAAGCGGTCTCCAGCCGCCAGATTTTTCTTCCGCCGGCCGCGTGCGGCAGGAAGCGAGGAAGAAGACCAGCGCGAGCAACGCGGTGGCCTTGGTGCAGTTCAAGACAATTGGTTTCATGGGTGAGCGCGAAGCTACCCCCGCAATGCGCCGGTGAAAAGTTTTTGGTGAAGAACCTGGTGGCCCCTCGCGCTATGGAACTGAAGGTAAAGGGGCCGTTTCAAAAAAGGTCTCGCGAAGGGGCGAAGGCGGCGAAGGTTTTGTTTCTGAAGTCTTCCAACCTTCGTTCCCTTCGCGAGACACCCTCTTCCACTTGAACCCAAAGCGGCCCAGCCCCGAAGCCGAACCGCGTCTTTACACCACGAAACACGCTGCCTAGAGTCGGACACATGGCTACTGAATTTGATGCTTCCGAGTTCGTGGATCGCGAATTTGAAACCGCCCAGCGGGCGTCGTTTCGCGGCGCGAGTTCCACGACTTCCGCCACCGCCCAGGCGCTGGACGGCGGCCGCGCCCCGACGCGTGAGGAAGTGGACAACAAGGTCGGCGATTTGCAGAGCAAGCTCGCCGAACTGAAGCGCGCGCAGACGGAACTGGAACGCGAACGCGGCGCGCTCGAAGAAACCCGCCGCCGCCAGAGCGAGTTCACCACGGGCCGCGAGGAAGTGCTGCACAACCTCTCGCGCGGCCTCGGGCTGCTGGAGGAATCGGAATTCGCCGCCCGCCGCGACGCGGAGCAGATGGCGCGCACGATTGGCGAACTGCGCGAAGCACTGGGCAAAGTCCAGGCCATCAACGACTCCGCATGGACGAAGGATGATTTCCAGCTCGAACTCACCCGCGCCAACACCGCCATCGAAAGCGCGCGCATGGAATGGAACGGCGCGCGCCTCAAGTGGCCCGTGCTCTCCGGCGAAAAATTCCAACAGGCCGTCGCGAAAGATCAAGCCGCTCCGACCGTGCCACTCGCGGAAAAAAGTTTTCTCGAACTCTGCCGCCTCGGCCTCGCCCTCACCTGGCCGCTCGCGCTCGGCGCGCTGGTCATCATCGTGGTGCTGCTCCTGCGGCGCTGAGTTCGCGCCATGGGACTCTTCCAGAAAAAGCACGATCCCATTTCGGACAAGGCGCGCGCCCTGACCGCGCAAATCCAGGCGCTGGAATCGCAAATCAAAAATCTGTCCAACGAGGCCGCGAACCCGCAGCCGAAATTCCGTTCCTCGACTGCTCCCGGCGGACTGGCCACGCGCCCACCTGCGTCCGCGCCGGTTCCCGTTCCAGCTCCGCGCGAACATTTTGAGAAGATTGATCACGCGCCGCTGCAATCCTCCGCGCCGCAGCCGGGCCGCGAGCATTACAACGAACTGGGCGTGCGAAAATTCGATCTCGTGGCCGCGTGGCGGAAGTTCAAGGAAGTCTTCCAGCCGCCGCCCGCCTCGAATCCCAAGCTCGTGAACTACCTCGCCGCCGGCAGCATCCAGGGCCTGCGCCCGCTGCGCCACGAGAAGCGTGTGGCGCGCAACCGTTTCATCCTCCTCGTCGTGGTCCTCGTGCTCGTGCTCTGGGGCATCCTCGCCGTCCTCTTCAAACGCTGACGTGCCGACGCGCGAACAGCCCCGGCTGGAAATCTGCATTCTCGCGGGCGGACTCAGCACGCGCATGGGCCGTGACAAATCCCGGATGAAACTCGGCGACGCGACCATGCTCGCGCGCATCCGCCCCGTGGCGATGAATTCCTCCCTCGGACTGACCGGCTACGCGAATGCGCGCCACGGCCCGCTCCAGCCGCGCATCCGCGTCCTCCGCCGGGATGCCGTTCCGCGCTGCGGCCCGCTCGGCGGCATCGTCACCGCGCTGCGCACGGCCCGCGCGCGCGGCGTGCTTTTCCTGGCGTGCGACATGCCGTTGGTCACGCCGCTGCTGCTGCGCCGCCTGTTCCGCGCGAGCGCCGACGGCAAGTGCCCGACCTTCGTCACGCAGGAACAGCGCGCGGGCTTTCCCTTGCTGCTGCCGGTGGAAGCGCTGGCCGTGGTCGAGGAGCAAATCCGCGCCGGTGAATTCTCACTGCAATCTTTGGCGAAGAAGCTGGACGCGCGCTTCCTTCTCCTCCCCGCCCGCTGTCCGGAACTGGAAAACGTGAACACGCCGGATGATGCGGCGCGCGCCTCGCGGCTTGCTTGTTTTGCGCCGCCATCACTAAGGTTTGTGCCGGGAACAACCGACAAGTTCACAACAAACGAGGCAGTTCAAACTCAACGCAATCGAAACAACATGGCTCAAATCAAATTCGGAACCGACGGCTGGCGCGCAATCATCGCCGAGGATTTCACCTTCGCCAATGTGGACCGCGTCGCGCAGGCCACGGCGGAATTCTGGAAACGCAACCCCGTCGCGGGCGCGCAGAAGCACATCGTCATCGGCTACGACCGGCGCTTTCTTTCCGACCAGTTCGCCAAGCGCACCGCCGAAGTCATGCTGGGGAACGGCTTCTCCGTCACGCTCACATCCGTACCCACGCCCACACCCGCCGTCTCTTTTGCGGTGAAGGCCGGGAAAGCCACCGGCGGCGTGATGATCACCGCGAGCCACAATCCGCCCTCGTTCAACGGCTTCAAACTCAAGGCGGCGTTCGGCGGTTCGGCGGAACCCGCCACCTGCCAGGCCATCGAGAAACTGCTCGATGCCGCGCCCGTGCAGTCCACGCCTCTGCCCGCGAAGAAAGATGCCCGCGTGAAAATCGCCGACATTCGCGCCGACCATTTCAAAGCGATCAAGAAACTCGTGGACTTCAAACTCATCGCGAAGTCCAAGGTGCGCTTCGCCCATGACGCCCTCTTCGGCGTGGGCGCGGGCTGCTTCGAGGAATTGCTCGCCGGCACGACCTGCCGCGTGACGACGTTGAATGGGGAGCACGATTGCAACTTCGGCGGCATCAATCCCGAACCCATTCCGAAAAATTACGCGAAGACCAAAGCGTATCTGCAAAAGCATCCGCACGATCTCTGCCTCGTGACCGACGGCGACGCCGACCGCGTGGGCGGCATGGATGGACGCGGCAACGCGCTCTCGACGCATCAGTTGATCTGCCTGCTGCTCCGCCATTACTTCGTCAATCGTGGTGCGCGCGGGCGCATGATCAAGGCGCTCACCTGCACTTCGATGGTGGACAAGATGTGCGCCGCCTACGGGCTGCCCCTCGTCGAGACGGGCGTGGGTTTCAAATATATTGCCGCCGAAATGATCAAGGGCGACTACATCCTCGGCGCGGAGGAGAGCGGCGGCATCGGCTTCCAGAAACACATTCCCGAGCGCGATGGCATTCTCGCCGGCCTGATGCTCCTCGAAATGCTCGCCACGGAAAAAACCTCCGTGAACAAACTCATCGCGCAATTGGAAAAAGATTTCGGCCCGCACCGCTACGCGCGCATTGACACCCATTTCCCGCTGGAGAAACGCGCCGCGCTCATGGAGTTCTGCAAGAACAACCCGCCTGCGAAGCTGCTCAAGTCGCCGCTCAAGGACGTGAAGTCATACGACGGCGTGAAGTTCGTCTCCGAAGACGGTTCGTGGCTCATGCTGCGCGGCTCGGGCACGGAGCCGATTCTGCGCATCTACGCCGAAGCGCCGAGTGACAAGGGTGCCGCGAGTCTGCTGCAAGAAGGCGTCAAAATGACCAAGCGGGTCTGACCTGGACGAAGGAAAGTTTTTGCCGAGCGCGGCCCCGGCGGGCCGCGCTCTTCTATTTTGCACCGGCCCGCCGGGCGATGCGCCTGATCCCGGCCGTTCCTGATTTGGTGTTTAATTTGGTGTGTGGCCCCCTGGTTTTGGTGTCTATTTCCCTCCGATGATTCACGACGCATCGCTCGACGAGTTGCTCCAGAAAGTCTGGGACGGCGGACGCATTCAGGCCGCCGAGGCGTTGCGCCTGTATCACCTGCCGCTGGAAGAACTCGGCGCGCTTGCCGACCGCCGCCGGCAATTGCTGCGCGCCAAGTCGCACGGCGGACGCGGTAACGACGTAGTGACCTACATCGTGGACCGCAACGTGAACTACACGAACGTCTGCAACGTATATTGCAAGTTCTGCGCGTTCTGGCGCACGGAGAAGGACGCCGACTCCTACGTCATTTCCCACGCCGAGATCGATCGCAAGATCGAGGAGACCATCGCCCTCGGCGGCACGCAGATTCTCATGCAGGGCGGGCATCATCCCAAGCTGACCAAGCAATGGTATCTCGACCTGCTCGCGCACATCCGCGCGAAGTTTCCGCAGATCAACGTCCACGGTTTCAGCCCGAGCGAGATGGTGGCCTTCTCAGAGTTTTTCAACGAACCGGTGGAACAGGTGCTGAAAGATTTTGTTGCGGCGGGCCTCGGTTCCCTGCCCGGCGGCGGAGGAGAAATCCTCGTCGAACGCGTCCGCAACCGCATCGCGCCGCTCAAGGCCAGCGCGACCGAGTGGATGAACGTGATGGACCTCGCGCACCAGCAGGGCCTCGCCACGAGCATTACGATGATGTTCGGCCACGTCGAGACGGTGGAGGATCGCATCGAGCATTTGGAATTCGTCCGCCAGCAGCAGGACAAATCTTTGCAGCGACTCGTCACCGCCGGAAAACTTCCCGCGCGAAACTCGAAACTCGAAACCACCTCCGACTTTGCGCAAGCCGTCGAGTCCGGGAAGTTGAATGGCGGCGCGTTCACCGCCTTCATCTGCTGGACGTTCCAGCCCGACAACGCGGTGCTCAAAGCCCCGCCAGTGGGCGCGCACGAGTATCTCCGCACGCAGGCGCTCAGTCGCATCTACCTCGACAATTTGCCCAGCGTGCAAAGCTCGTGGGTCACGCAGGGCCTCGAGATCGGCCAGGTCGCGCTGAAATACGGTGCGAACGACCTCGGCAGCATCATGATCGAGGAGAACGTCGTCAGCGCCGCCGGCACCACCTTCCGCATGGGCGTGGCCGACATGCAGCGGCTCATCACCGACCTTGGCTACGAGCCGCGCCAGCGCGACAACTGGTACCGGCTGTTAAACCCGAACGCCGAAGTAGCGGCGGCGCAGCCGCCGGGGTAGCACAGGCCACTGGCCTGTGCCGCGCGGCTACCAGCCGCGCGGAACGGAAGAGCGCGCTCGGAAAAT
>JAYVQC010000230.1:0-16612 GCA_043757045.1 Akkermansia sp.
TCGGGGCTCCGCCCCTCCCTGCGCACGCCAGCGCGGAAACCAAACAACCATGAACCCAAACTCTCATAGCAACTGGATCAAAGATTGGGGGCTTGCCAATTCAATCCTTGGATATAGACTCGGCCACACCGGCTCTCATCAACATTTCCTCCTGAAGCTTGTGCCTCCATAAAGGCAGAGGTGTCATATCCAGGGCCGGTTAAGTAATAAAACCAAGCTGGATTAGGCGTCGTCATCAGAAGTGCGTCACCATAACCGTTCGTATGGAACGGGAAGCGTCCTCCATTGTCATGGGCATACAACAGCAAGGCAGACGAAGCTTGGGGCATACAGTGCGCGTGTCCCCATGAACTCTCATTGAACACTAACGGATGGCGATTGGCGTAATCTCGTCCGAGGAGAATTACGATTGCCCCGCCGAGCATGATCGCTCCAAGACCCCCCATCCAAGCCCGCGCGCGTTTCATGCGTTTTGAAGATGTTCAAACTTACCAAGAAAGCGAAGCACCGAAGGCCTCTCCGTCAACAATTCCTACTTCACCACCTTCGGCTGCGCTTTCTCCCACTCTTCCTTGCTGACCTTCTTCGTGCCGTGGAGGTGGACGAACGTGCCCTTCTTGTTACCGACGATCACTTCCGGCAGGCCGTCGCCGTTCATGTCTTGCGCGAGGACTTGCGTGCCCACGCCGCTGTCGTTGTCAATGAGTTGGGGAATCCAGTCCACACTCTTGTCCGCGTTGCGCACGAGCTTGAACCAATAAACCACCGCCGCGCCCGCCGGGTCGGCGTCGCCGTGCGCGCCGTGCGCCCAGAAGCGTTTGCCGGTCACGATGTCTTTCAAGCCGTCGCCGTCCATGTCCACAAGATCAATCGCGTGCAACTGCGAGAAGACGACGCCGTAGTTGTTGTCCTTCGCGGTCTTGCCCACGAAGCGATGCTCGATGAAGGAAATGTTGCCGCCCTCGCGCTTCTGCTCAAACCACGCGAGTCCATAACCGTGCGCCTCGATGCTGGTGATGATGTCATTGAGTCCGTCGCCGTTCACGTCGTAG
The DNA here is from genome assembly GCA_043757045.1 of Akkermansia sp. Classification (GTDB taxonomy): domain Bacteria; phylum Verrucomicrobiota; class Verrucomicrobiia; order Limisphaerales; family SIBH01; genus JANNGC01. The sequence goes on from JAYVQC010000230.1 coordinate 1,053, forward strand.
GCATACATCTGCGCGCCGCCGCTGCCGAAGTTCGCGGCGTGCTTCGTCCATTCGCCGCTGGCCGTCTGTTCCCACCACGCTTTCGCTTCGAGCATGTCGGCCTTGCCGTCGCCGTTCACATCGCCGAAGCCCATGCCGTGCGTGAAGCGTTGATAGCCGACCTTGGGGGTGACCGCGTGCCAGGTCCACGGCTTCGTCGTGTCGCTCCAGTCCGGCTCGGCGTAGCCGAAGGTGCCGCCGGAGTTCGAGACGATCTCGGGCTTGCCGTCGCCCGTGATGTCGCCCCACTGCGGGGATTCGTTGTCCACGTTGCCATAGACTTTGTGGCGGACCCAAGGCTCGGTGCTGGCGGCGTTCTTCGGGTTCTCGTACCACGAGGCGTCGAGTCCGGGGAAACCGTAAATCAAAATATCGTCCCAGCCGTCCTTGTTGAAGTCGTGGGTGAAGGCAAAAAAGTTGTCCGAGTAAGTGTTGTTCGCCCCGAGCGCGCCCTCGAAACCGGGCACGGTGATTTTGGAAACTGGCCCGAGCTTGAACGACTTCATGGCCGGATAGTATTCGTGCCGCGTCTTGAAATCCGGCCCTTCCCACCAGAACGGTCCGGAGACCACGTCCATCTTCCCGTCCTTGTTGAAATCGCCAACCGCCGCGCCTTCGCTCCAGAACTGGTCGCTGAGCTGGATTTTCTTCCACGTATGCACCGTGTAATCGGCGGCGAAGGTGGAGAGCAAAGACGCCGACAACACGCCGGCGAGAGCGATGGAATTTGAGGTCATGGGGAAATCTCTGACAGAGGCGGACGCGCGAGGCAAGCAGAGTAATCAGTGGTCAGTAATCAGTAATCGGTGAGCCAGTCGTCGGTGGCGGCGTTTCGTGTCGGAGCAGCGCGACTGATCAGTGATCACTGATTACTGATCACTGATTACTGATTACTGACCACTTCCCCGCCAGCCCGAGATTCTTCACCACCTGCGTCGTCGAGTGCGGCTTGTTCAGCGTGTAGAAATGCAAACCTTCCACGCCGGAGCGCAGAAGTTCCTGGCACTGCTGCGTCGCGTAATCAATGCCGTAGGCCGTGGCCGCCGCGTCGTCACTTTCGAGGGATTCGAGTTTCGCCAGCATGGGCGCGGGGATTTTCGCGCCGCAGAGCGTGGTGAACTTCTTGATCTGCGAGGCCGACAGCACGGGCAACATCCCGGGTACGAGCGGCACATTCACGCCGAGCTTTGTGAGGTAATCGCGGAACTCGAAGAAGTCGCGGTTGTCGAAGAACAGTTGCGTGATGACGAAGTCCGCGCCCTCCTTCACCTTCTCCGCGAGCCGCTGCCAGTCCACATGCTTGCCCTCGCGGCAGGCGATGTGGCCCTCGGGAAAGCCGGCCGTGCCGATGCCGAACCCGCCGAGTTCCTTGATGAACTTCACCAACTCGCGCGAGAACTCAAAGCCGCCCGGCGTTTTCTGAAATTCAGCCACACCGTTCGGCGGATCGCCGCGCAGCGCGAGAATGTTTTTGATGCCGCGCCGCTTCGCGTCCGCGAGCACTTCGCCGAGTTGTTCCTTCGTCGAGTTCACGCACGTCAGGTGCGACATGGCGGTGAGGCCGTGCTCGTTCTGAATGCGCTCGACGATGGTCAGCGTCTTGTCGCGCGTGCTGCCGCCGGCCCCATAGGTCACGGAGCAAAAGTCCGGCTTCAAGGTCATCAGCGCGGGAATGGTTTTCTCCAGCAAGTTGCGGTCGCCCTCGTCCGTCTTTGGCGGGAAGAACTCGAAGGAAATGACCGGCGCTTGGCCGCGTTTGGCGTTGTGAATGTCGCGAATGAACTGCATGTGCGGCGGGAGTGTGTGGGGTGAAAACCTTCAGTGCAAGTCCGCGACCAAACCGGAGCGTAACGCCGGCTTTCGAGCCGGCAGGTCGGGAGGTTTTCCAACCTCCCGTTCCAACGGGACGGACGGGCTTTTTAACATGTCCGGCGAGTTCAGAGAGAATTGAAACACAAGACTGGAAAGTCTCGCAACCTGCTGGCTGGAAAGCCGACGTTACGCCGGATCACAGCGGCGGACGATCAAAAGTTACTTCCGTCGTCGCGGGCCGGGTGCGGTCCACGCGTGTGAACAGGCCGCGCCAGAAACCCAGGCCGTAAAAAAAATGGGTGGCAAAGAGCAGCGGAAACGCCGCCAGCGACCAGCTCACTCCCTTGTGGAAATTCACCAGCGTCTGCCCGGCCAGAGCCAGCACGTAAGCAGCCAGCGGCACCCAGGCGATTCCGTAGTGGCAGCTCTCGACGATCACATCCGCAGCGGGAGTCCCGGTAAAAAATGTTTGGTCACAACCAACTCGAAGCCCGCCGAGCCACGCCCAAACCGGCAGCAGGGCGAGGAACAGCACGAACAACGGCGGGACAAAATTCATCGCCGATCCGGGTGTCGGGTGCAGACGGAACTGTTCGGCCCGGCCGCGACCGTAGGTCATCAGCATTTTGCAGAACGCGCGGAGCGTGGAGCGCGGACGCCGCTCCGCTACCACTTCAGGATCGTAGAGCAGGATGCCGCCGCGCTTCTGCACTTCGTCCATGAGCGCGTTTTCCTCGTTCGGATAGAGCGCCTCGTCGAAGCCGCCGACCTCCACCATCGTCGCGCGCCGGGCCAGCAGATTGCAGAGGATCAATTCCTTCTCACCGCTCGGCCTCGTCACACCCACCCGGTCGTAGCGGGCACGGCTCGGGCCAAAGGCGATCCAGCTTGCGAGCACCACGGCGAAAATTTGTTCGAGAAAGGGCGCGTCCTTCGGACACACATTCGGCCCGCCCACCATCTGCACTTTAGGATTGCTCTGAAAATGTTCAACGGCCCGGCGCAACGATGACGGCGCGGGCCGCGCGTCGTCATCGAGGAAATAAATGATTTCGCCGGTGGCTTCGCGGAGCGCGCGGTTGCGCTGGATGGCGGGCTGTTTGCCGCGTGCGACGATGACTTCGATCAACTCGCGCGGGTAATCCAAATTGCGCGCCGCCTCCACGGACGGAATCTCGGCCTGACCGGGTTTGGTCGGGACGATGATTGTGACGCGGGGCCATTCATGTTCCACGGGCGCGAGGCTAAACGAGCGGGCGGCGGCGGGTGAAGCGCGAAGGTGATGGGAGCGCGGACTTTCCAGTCCGTAGCAAGCTGCGAACAGGGGAGGGTGTCGGCAAGTTCTTGAGCGCGTCTTGTTTCGTGGCTTGCTGCGGACAGGAATGTCCGCGCTCCGAGGATTACGGAATCACCACACGGAAGAACTGCTGCGTCGCTCCCAGCGAAATACTTTTCGAGGCCAGCGCACCCGAGGCCGTGACATCGCCGGCCACGTTGCTCCACGCGCTGTTGGTCAGCGCGGACTTGGACTGCACGCGATAGGTCAGGCCGGCGACGGAATACCAGTTCAACACACACGCACCGCCCGCACATTGCACGCTGCGGAGGACAGGTTGCGACGTAACCACCGGCCCGAGCGCGACCCAGTCGCTGCGGAATTTTTTGAACTGCGGAATGGGGAGGAACTTCGCCTCGATGCCGTCGCCGTAGTAAAGCGCGATGCCGTTGTCGCTCACGAGTTGCACTGCGGAGCTGCTCGTCCACGGCGCGGGGGGCAGCTCCACGATGGCCTCGGGCAAAAGATTGGTCAGCGACACGCCGCGCTCCTGCGGCGCACCGCTCGCGAGTCCGTTCCAGGTGAACAGGCGGAAGTCGCTGGGCGGGATGCCCTTCGCCAGTCCCGGCGGGCCGGCCACGATCAGGAAATTCGTCCCGCTGCCTTCAATGCTGCGGAGTCCGCGTCCGCCGAGGTTCAATTCCATCGGCACACCAAAACGTGCCACGCCGGGCGTGGGTGAGTTGCCGACGGCGAGCGTGGTGAAATTCGTGACGGGAATGATCAGCGCGTGAACGCGGTTGGTCGGCGGCACGAGCGGCGCGCGGAAGGCGAGGTAAGCGATGTTCGTGCTGCCCGGCGCCATCGTCAGCCCCTCAATGTTGAAGCCCGAGCCGTCCGCAGATTTCGGGTCCACGCCCGTCGCGGCGCTGGCGGCGAGTCCGAAGTAATTCGAGCCGCGCCCGTGACCGTTGGTCGTGTCCCAGTTCAGCAGATCGAGTTTCAAAAAATCGTAGCGCCCGATGAAATTCATGGTGCTGTTCGTGCCCGCAAACGTCACGTCGGTGCCGAAGAGGCGCGCGCGGTTCGTGACCAGTTCCGCGTCGCGCGAGTGCGAATGCGACCCGATCCAGAAGACGCGGTTGCCCACCCGCGTCGAGGCTTCGAGGTCCACTTCGCGCGGCGTGCCGTCGTCATAGAGATCGCGCAGGTCAAGGAAGGGATTCAGGTTGAACTCGACGAGCGCCGGGCCGGAATTGCTGCGGCTGAAAATGCGGAGCACCTGGTTCTCGTCGTCAGCCACGAGCATGTGCTGCGCGTCCACCGGCAGGGCCGTCGAGGCGTCGCTCACGCCGGTGTGGAAACGTCCGCCGCCGCGCCGGTCGAACGATGCGGCGTAAGGGAACGACGCCGAGCCGGTGAGAAAATTCCCCGCCACTTGAATCGTGATTCGCGCGTAACCGTTATTCGTCGGCAGCAAGGTCAGCGTGCGGGTCGCGCCGGTGCCGGACACAATGAGGTTCGCGTTCGGCACGACCGTCGCGTTGTCTGAAGTCGCGCTCACGAGGAGCTGGTTCGCCGGCGTGTCCGGATCAGAAACGGTGAAGCTGACCGACGGCGCAGTCGGATCGCCGATGACGCTGGAGAACGGCGCGAGCGCGCTGAGGAGCGGCGCCGTTTTGTTCGCCGCACCCACCGTGAGCACTGAGCCGTAGGGAAAATTCAGGCTACCCCCCTGCCCTTCATAAGCCAGCGAGCCGGCGTTCGGACCAAGCAGGTCGTTGTGGAACCACGCGGCGATGGAGTTCGCGTTCGTGTTCCCCAGCCAGCGCGTCGCGGCGTCCGGCGTGCCGTTGGTCTGGGTCAATAGCACCGGCGTGTAAATTTTGTCGCTGTTGCCGCCATCCAGCCACGCGAGCGAATCCAGCATGGTGGTGCCGGCGGGAAATCCTTCGGCCATGCCGTTGTCCCCCGCGTCGAGATCGCTGCCCTCGATCAGCGGCCCCGGACTGCTCACGAGCAGGAAGCTCACGCTGCCGTTGCCGAGCGCGCCGCCGGGCTGGCTCAACTGCGGCGCGAGCACCACGCGGGTGCCGCCGGGAATGTTGTACGGATGACCATCGCCGAGAATCGCCAGCAGCCCGGCGGAGCCAAGTTGCGCGCCGCTGAGATCAATCACCGTGCGCGCCACCCCAGGATTGCTCTCCACGTTGCCTTCGAGGACGACGAGAAAAATGTTCGTGAGATAAAGATTCGGCGGGCCGAGCAGTTCCACAAATTCATACGGCGCGTCCTCCGCGCCCGGCGGATTCACCTTCAACTCGTTGAGCAGCAGCCGGTCGTTATCAGCGACGTTCAGCGGGACGGACGGCACCAGCGCGCCGACGGGATAATTGGGATCGGCGCTCGCCGTGATGGCGTTCGACACCACCACGACGCGCGCCCAACTGCCGATGAAATTATCGTCCAGCGCGCGCACCGTGATGGTCCGCGGTGCGGTGCTGCTGAAGACGAGTGCGTGGCCGCTGGCGTAGCTCGCGCCGCCATTGGTGCTGACTTGCACGGAAGCGGGCGCGGTCACTTGCACGGTCACGCTGCCCGAGGGCGCGGTGTTGAGCGCGATGGTGAACGAGTCGGTGCCGGAGCCTTCGAGGAGTTCCGTGCGTCCGCCAGATTCAATCACGACCACGCCCGGCAGACTGGACGCCCCGAAATTCGGCAGGCCGATGTGGTTGAGCGGCAACCCGCCGAAACCGCCCGGCGCGGTCGCGCTCGGACTGAGCAGCCAGATGGGCGGGCCGCTCATGAGATCGTCGCCCGCCACCCAGGAGGCGGCGGCCCAGTTCGTGGTGTGACCCGCGCGGCCCACGTACTCCGGCGTGAACGCCACCGGCACAATCGTCCCGGCCAGCACCGTGGCCCCGCTGCCGGGCAGCGTGTCGCGCCGGAAATTTATTTTCCCGTAACCGAAGTCGCCCGCGCCGTCGCTGTCGAGCACCGCCAGGGAATCGAAGACGCTCCAGCCCGCGTAGAGCGAGCCATCGGGCAGGCCGTCATCGTTGCTGTCGATGTCCGCGCCGGGCGACGGATTGCTCGCGGACTGGATGAGGAAGAAAGTCACGGAAGCGTTCTCCAGATCCGTCTGCCCGCTTTTGCCCCGATGCCTGATGGAACTGCCGGCACTGGTGCCGAACCCCGGGCCGTTCGTATTGATCAACACCGTGGCGTTCAGGCTCGCGGGATAACTGTTCGAGTTCGGCAGCAGCACGAGGAAGCCGTTGCCGCCGATCCGCCGCCCGGACAAATCAATGACGTTGATGATAGTGCCGGGGTTGTTGTTCGTGTCGCCATCCACAGCGACGAAGTAGGTGCCGGCGGCGAGGGTGAAGTTCGGCGTGCCGCGCAGCTCGACGTATTCGTTGGGCGCGTCGTTGCCCGGCGGATTGAAAAGAATCTCGCTGATCCAAATTTGCGCGCGGGCGGCGACGGCATGGGCGAGGCAGGCCGTCAACAGCCACAGCCTGAAAAACCGTGCGGGATGCGTGCAGTGCTTCACAAACAGAGTTCGGGCGCGCCGCGCCACGAGTGTTGCCATTTTCGTACTTCAGAAACGCGGTGAAGTCAAAGCACGCGGCGCAATCGGGTGCGATGGGAAGTGGCGGGCCGTCCGCGTGGCGTCAGGCTTCCAGCCTGACGTAGAGGGCTGGCGTCCCGCCGCCCGGATCGAGCGCCCAAATTCGCCGGGACCTTGCGAGTGACCACACTTCTTCCGCCGAGCGGGACGCCACGGCTCTACGGCAGGCGGGACGCCCGCCTCCACCGGCCCACCACTTCCAATCAAATCCCCGCCCAACTGACAGGTTGACGCCTTCGGTTCTCCGCCTAACCTCTCCCGCTCGTCGCCGCAGACAGGACCAGTGCTCCGGCTCACACGGAGTTGAAGTGTTTTCCCCTCCGTGACCGTGACCGTTCCAAAGTAGGCGACACACATTCTCATGCTGACCATTCGCGAACTTAAAATGGCGCTCGGCGGGCGCACGCTCTTCGAGAACGCCTCCTTCTCCGTCAACTACGGCGACCGCGTGGCGCTCGTCGGGCCGAACGGCACGGGCAAGTCCACGCTCTTTTCCATCATCCTCGGTCAGAAGGAAGCCGACTCCGGCACCATCCAGCGCGACGAATGGACGATGGTCGGCCATCTCCCGCAGGAAGCGGAGACGCACGGGGACGAAACGATTCTCGATGTGGCGACCGGGCGCGTGGACGAACTGCCGCGCCTCGAAAAACTGCTGCACGAACTCGAGGCCGCGGGCGATGTCGCCAGTCCGAAATATCTCGAAGCCCACGCCAAGCACGACGCGCTCAACGATCCGCAGGTGGAAACGAAGGCGAAGAGAATGTTGCGCGGCCTCGGCTATCGCGAGACGGATTTTGGACGCATGGCGCGCGAGATGAGCGGCGGCTGGATCATGCGCGCGCGGCTCGCCCGCTTGCTCGTGATGGAACCGGACTTGTTGCTGCTCGACGAGCCGACGAACCACCTCGATTTGCTCTCGCTGCTCTGGCTCCAAAATTACCTGAAGAACTATTCCGGCGCGCTCCTGCTCATTTCGCACGACCGGCAGTTCATGGATGAAGTGGTGACGCAGGTTCACGAAATCTCCGAGAAGAAGCTGATTGATTACACGGGCAACTACACCGACTACCTGCGCCAGCGCGAGGAACGCTACGTGCAGCAACTCGCCGCCTACAACAATCAGCAGAAGGAAATCAGCGCGCTGCAACAGTTCGCGGACCGCTTCCGCGCCATCCCGTCGAAGGCCTCGCAGGCCATGAGCAAGCTCAAGCAGATCGAGCGGCTCGAACTCATCGAGAAGCCGATGGCTCCGCGCAAACCGTTCCGCTTCCAGATACCCGAGCCGCCGCGCGGCGGACAGCGCGCGGTGACGCTGGAAAAAATTCACATGGCCTATGGCGCGACGCAGGTCTATCGCGGACTCGATCTGACGATTGAACGCGGCGAGCGCACCGTGCTCGTGGGACCGAACGGCTCGGGCAAATCCACGCTGTTGAAAATCCTCGCGGGCGTCGTCGAGTTCCAGCAGGGCGAACGCAAGCTCGGGCACAACGCGAAGATTGGTTACTTCAGCCAGCATCGCGCCGACACGCTGGACGCGGAGAAAACCGTCCTGGACGAAGTGCTGGCCAGCGCGCCCGCAATGCGCGAGGACGAGGCGCGCGGCGTCCTCGGCTCGTTCATGTTTCGCAAGGACGACATCTTCAAGAAGACCGGCATCCTGAGCGGTGGCGAAAAAAGTCGGCTGAACCTGGTGAAGTTTCTCGTGGACCCGCCGAACCTGCTGCTCATGGATGAGCCGACGACGCACTTGGACATCCACACCGTCGAGTCGCTCACCCTCGCGCTCGAACGCTATCAAGGCACGCTCGTCTTCATCTCACACGACGTCCATTTCATCCGCCATCTCGCGGCCAAGGTGCTGCACGTCAACGCCGGACAAATCACCGCCTACGCCGGGAGCTATGATTACTTCCTGGAAAAAACCGGCGCGCTGGACAATGAGCGTGCGGCGCTGACCTCGGCGTAGTTTTTTGCTCCGCCTGCGGCATTCAACAGCGGAAAGATTAGACGGTCATTCGCGAATGCGGATGCGGTGCGGTTCGACGAGAAAAAGTTTGCCGCGATAATACTCGCACCCTGGATTGAGTGCGACGAAGGCCAGCAGCCTCGTCATCAAAGACGGAATCACCTCGGGATGATCCTGAACTCCGAAGTGGCGGCGGCGCAGCCGCCGGGTAGCACAGGCAACCTGCCTGTGCCGCGCGGCTACCAGCCGCGCGGAACGGAAGAGGATGTGGAAAAGTTTCGGGCGTTCCGTTCCAAACCATGCTCCCTCCCATTCCGCCCGGCTGGTAGCCGGGCGGGACGGGCTGGTAGCCCGTTCCACCCGTTCCGATTTCGGAGTTCGGGATTATGGTGCGGTTGAATGGCCATAACGGAGAAGTCCCCTCCAGAAGAGATGTGGGCAATTTCAGCCGGCACGCATTGGTCGCTGAAAAAGTGGAGGCTCATGCCGCCGCCGCGGTGAACTCAGCCAGATCACGGGCGTAGGCAAGGCAGGCGGACACGTCCTCGTTTTTGAGATCGGGAAATTCACGAAGAATGACCGACGCATCGCGGTCGGCAGCGAGGTAGCCAAGCACCAGGGCGACCGGGATACGCGTGCCGTTGCTGCAAGGTTTGCCCCGCAGAATTTGCGGGTCGCTGCTGATGCGTTCACGCCAGTTCCTCGTGTGAGGACTGTGGACTTTCCGCCACGAGTCGTCAATTCACCTCACGCCCGCCAGCCGTGGTTTTCGCGCACCTGAATCATGCTCGCGAGAATGTTGTTCCACGTCTCCTGCTGCGTCATCACGGCGTTCGGGAACATGCAGCCGTCCCAGCAGATGTGCTTGAACGCCTTGGTCACCTTGCCGGCGTCGTCGCGCATCCAGTAGCCGGAATCGCGTGGGATGTTCAGCTTGCCGTTCGGATCATTCACGCGGCAGTGGCGGCCAGTCTTGTCGTGCGTGCCGGAGCCGTGGACGGTGGCGTCATTCTGCGCGACGTGGAAATCAAGCGTCCACGGGCGCAACGCCTTCGTCATCTTCTGCATGGCTTCGTGGAAGACGCCGGGTTCCCAGTGGAACTTCGTGGGCACGAGGCGGTGCTTGGGTTCGTTGTAGCCCAGGAGATAGAGAAGGGTGTGCGCCATGTCGGCCTGAAAGCCCACGACCTTCGGCTGACCGACGGCTTCGAGCAGATCAAGCATCGCCTTCCACGAGTGCATGCCGCCCCAGCAGATTTCGCCTTCTGCCGCGAGCTTCTCGCCGTGGGCTTGGGCGACCTTCGCGGCTTCCTTGAACGTCGCGGCGATTTTCTTGGTGTTGCCCTTCGGGTCTTTCTCCCAATCACCGACGCCGCTGGCCGAATCGATCCGAACCACGCCGTAGGGACGCACGCCGAGTTCGCGCAGCGTCTGCGCGATGCGGCAGCCCTTGCGCACCTGCTCGACAAACTTCGCGCGATCCTCTGCGCCGCCCATCGCGGAACCACCGCCCGTCGGCGGCCAGATGGGCGCGACGACGGAACCGACGGTGAGATTTTTTTTGCGAACCTTGTCCGCGAGCTTCTTCAAATCGTCCTTGCTCGAATCAATGCTGACGTGCGGGTCGAAGAGGAAGATGTCCACGCCATCAAACTTCACGCCGTTCACTTCAGCCTTCGCGGTCAGGTCGAGCATGGTGTCGAGTTCGATGCACGGCTCGGCACCGGGCGAGCCTTTGCCGACGAGGCCGGGCCACATCGCGTTGTGGAGTTTGGGGAAATTATTCGCCCCGACCACGGTCGGGGTTGTCTTCGTTTGCTTGGCCATGATAATTTTTCGGGAAAATTTGTGTGCCCCAAAGTAGCAACCGCAATTTTCCGCAGGCAATTGGAAAGTGCGTCGCGTGGAGAATCTTCCCCCCACTGAAACCGTGGCCGGCTCAGTCCTCCGGCATGGGCCGGTCTTTGGTTTCCGGCAGGAAGGGAAGCACGATCAGGCCGAAAAGATAAATCACGCTCAACCAGCAGGCGGCTTCGCGGAAGGCCCCGAGCTTGGCATCGGCCTTCGCCACAGCGTCCGCGGTGAGCGGCAGAGCGGCCACGGCCTTGTCGCCGAGGGCCTGTTGCAACACCCCCAGCGTGAACGGCCCGGTGGCGGCGATAAAGCGCCCGACGTTGTAGCAGAAGCTCGTGCCGGTGCTGCGCAGCCGGGTGGGGAAAAGTTCCGGCAGATAAATCGCGAAGCCCGCGAACAGCCCGAGCTGGAAGAAGCCCATGACTGCGCTCATCCACAGGTCGCCCTTGCTCTTGAAGTTCAGGAAGAAAAACACCGTGGCGAGGAAGGCCATGACGAAGCCGACGGCGAAAGCTTTCTTGCGTCCGAAGGCGTGCGCGAACTTGCTGAAACAGATCATCCCCACGAACGCGCCGATGTTTTGCACGATGAGGTTCATGGACATCCACCAGCCCTTGGCCGCGCCCAGCGCCTGGTCGGTGAGACCTTCGGCGCGCAACGATTTGTCGAGCGCGGGACCGACCAGTTCCGGGCTGAAAAATCCGACGCCCCAGAGTCCCACCACGCCCGCGACACAGAGGAGCATGCCCAGCACGGCGGGTCTGCGCCAACGGCCCACGCCCAGCATGTCGCCGTACGAGCCCATTTTCTTGCCGCCCGCCAGCCGGCTGGCCGCGCGCGCCTGCACCCATTTCTCCGGCTCCTTGAGCCGCAGCATGATGAAAAGGCAAAGGAACGCCGGGGCGGCCCCGATCCAGAAAAGATATTTCCACGAGACGAGCGGAGACATGCCGGACACCGCCATGCTGCACAAACCGGCCGTCACATTCCCCACGGCGGAGAGCGCCTGCAACATGCCGAGCGCCTTGGGCCGCGCCTTTTCCGGGAGCGCATCCGCGACCAACGCCACCGCCAAGCCGAAAACGCCGCCCACGCCCAGCCCGGTGATAAACCGGTAGATGGCGAAGTCCGTGAAGTTCCGCGAGAAGGCGCTGAGGCCGGTGCAAATCGAGTAAAGCAAAACCGTCATGGCCAGCGTGCGTGCGCGCCCGATGCGGTCGCCAATGGAGCCGAAGATCAATCCGCCCGTGGCCCAGCCGGCGACGAAGATGGCCGTGGCGTAGCCGCCGTATTTTTTCACCAGCAACGGATCGGCGCCGGTCCCGAGCAGCGTCGAGATGGCATTGTTGCGCGCCAGAATGAAGAGCTGTTGATCGAGGCAGTCGAAGAGCCACGCGAGCGAGGCGACGATGAAGACAAACCAATGGTAGCGGTTCAGCAGCTTCCACCAAGGCAGGTTCGCGTCAGGCACGGAGGGCGATTCGTGTTTTGTCATGGCGTGCGGCGTGAGTACACGGGCGGGCGCGGCGAGCCAAGCAGTTTGTCCGGGTTGGTTGTAACGCGAGTTTTCTGCCGTGGCGGCAAACTGGCGCACGGTCACGGGGCCGGTTGCAACACCGCCGCGAAGCGCAGTCCCCGCGTGCTGGCGTGCAACTCGGTGAAATGGAATTCCTTCAGCACCGCCTCGTAAATCGCCAACCCGGCGAGAATCACGTCCGCGCGTTTCTTCGGCAGGCCCACGATGGTGCGGCGTTCCGCGAGCGGCATGGCCCAGAGTTTCTCCATCCAGCGCTCGACCGAGGCGAGCGGCAGCCGCGCGCCTTCGATGGCGTGGCGCGAGTACTTGTCGAGCGCGTATTCCATGCGCGCAAGAATGGTGGCCGCGCCGCCGGTGCCGATGAGCCGCACACCGGGCGAGCCAGCCACCAGCGCCGGCGCGACGACGGGCGTGATGTGTTGGGCGAAAAAATTTCGGAGTGATTCACGGCAGCGGGCCAGTTCCTCCGGCGTGGGCGGATCGGAGGGACGCTGTTGTTCGAGCAAACGCACGCTGCCCAGCGGAAAACTGCGGCTGAACTGCGGAAGCTCGCTGTCGCCGAGGATGAATTCCGTACTCCCGCCGCCCACGTCGAGAATGAGCAACCGTTGCCCCGCGAGCTTCGGGTCCGAGCGCACGCCGGCATAAACCCATTCGGCCTCCTGTTCGCCGGTGATGATTTCCACGGGCAACCCGGAGGCGCGCGTGATAGCGTCAAGGAGTTCGGACTGGTTGCGCGCGTCGCGGGCCGCGCTGGTGGCGATGACGCGCGGCGGGGAGGAATGTTTTTCCCTCGCCAGGGCGGCGAACGAGGCCACGGCCCGCGCCGTGTCGGCGATGGCCGCGGGCTGGAGTTGGTTTGATTCGTAGAATCCGCGCCCGAGCCGCGTCTGCTCACTTTCTTCCAATACTGGCGTGATAATGTCTGCGCCCACGTCGGCGACCAACAACTTGACGGAGTTGGTTCCGACATCAATCACGGCACGTCGCACGGGAAACACGGGGCGAGACATTGGCCGCAGGAGGAAAAGAGACGAAAGAAAATTCGCACACGCGCCACGGCCAACGGTGCCAGGGAGCACAGGATTTGAGCGGGCGCGTTGGTATTCAAAGGAACATCTTCGCGCCGACCAGAATGCGGTGCGCCCCCGCCGGCCCGGCCTGGACAACTTTCGGTTTCAAGAACCATGCCGACACATGTTCAACACCCCAAAGAACCGGAAAAACCTGTTGCACCGCAGAAATCACTTGGCTACGTTCCGCGCTCCGTTTCTCTGGAACGGACGGTTGGTCCTTTGAAATCACAGGCTTCCGGCAAAATCCGAGAGCAAAAATAATGAAAACACGTTTGCAAGAAAAGTACGAGAATGAAGTGAAGCCCGCGCTCAAAGCGAAGCGCGGCTACACGAACGTCCACCAAATCCCCAGGCTCGAAAAAATCGTCGTCAACATGGGCGTGAGCGCCTCGGCGGAAAAGGGCGCGCTCGAAGAGGCGGCCAAGGATTTGCAACTCATCACCGGTCGCAAGCCGGCCACCAGCATGTCGCGCAAGAGCATCGCGAACTTCAAGCTGCGCGAAAACCAGGCCATCGGCTGCCGCGTCACGCTGCGCCGCCACGCCATGTATGAATTTTTCGACCGTCTGGTCGCGGCCACTTTGCCCCGCATCCGCGACTTCCGCGGCATCTCGCCCCGCTCTTTCGACGGACGCGGCAATTTCTCGCTCGGCCTGCCAGACCAGACCGTGTTCCCGGAAATCGAGTTGGAAAAGGTCAAGCGTTCGCAGGGCATGGACATCACGATTGTCACCTCCGCGCCGACGAACGAAGAGGCGTTTGATTTGTTGAAGGCGATGGGCATGCCCTTCGCGGAGAAGTAAGAAATTTTTTAAGAAAGAATTATTTATGGCCAAGAAAGCCTGGTTGGAACGGAACAAGAAGAAGCAGGAAACGGTGAAGAAATTCGCCGCCATCCGCGCTGAACTCAAGGCGAAGGGCGACTACGTCGGCCTGACGAAGCTGCCGAAGAACGCCAGCCCCACGCGTGTTGTGAACCGCTGTTCGATGAGCGGCCGCCGCCACGGCTACCTGCGCAAGTTCGCCGCGTCGCGTATGACGTTCCGCGAAGGTGCGTTGAACGGACTGATTCCCGGCGTGACCAAATCAAGCTGGTAAAAATTTGGGGACGCGCAGTTGCGAGTCCCAGAGTAAAACAAAAGTTCCCGCGCACGTCGCCCCAGCGAGACGGCGGGACAGGAGAAACAAATGACAGATCCCATCGCAGACATGCTCACGCGGATTCGCAACGCGCACCAGGCGCTCTTGCCGACGTGTGACATCCCGTATTCCAAGATCAAGGAAAGCATTGCCGCCATCTTGAAGAAAGAGGGCTACATCAACGACGTCAGCGTCGAAGGCAAGCCCATCAAGGTGCTCAAGCTCAAGCTGAAGTACAACGGTCGCAAGCCCGTGATCGAAGGCATCAAGCGCATCAGCACCCCCGGTCTGCGCAACTACGTGGGCGCCACCGAGATTCCACGCGTGCTCGCCGGTCTGGGCATTTCCATCCTCTCCACGTCGCAGGGCGTGATGAGCGGTCAGGAAGCGCGCAAGAAAAATGCGGGCGGCGAAGTCCTCTGCCACGTCTGGTAACCCACTACTCCCAAATTTATGTCACGCATTGGAAAGCAGCCGATCACGATTCCCGCCAAGGTCAAGGTGGACGTCAAAGGCTCGAAAGTTTTTGTCGAAGGCCCCAAGGGCAAGCTCGACATGCAGATTCCCCGCCGCACCACGCTCAAGGTGGAAGGCACGAACATCACGGTGACCCGCGATGGCGATGACGCCGAAGCCAAGGCGCTGCACGGCCTGAGCCGCTCGCTCTTGAACAACATGGTCAAGGGCGTCAGCGAAGGCTACATGAAGAAGCTCGAAATCAACGGCGTTGGTTTCAAGGCCGCAGTCGTAGGCAAGGTGGTGAATCTGAGCCTCGGCTACTCGCACCCGATCAATTACGACATCCCCGAGCAGATCAAAGTGACGGTGGAAGAAAACACCAAGGTCACGATTGAAGGCCCGGACAAGCAGGTCGTCGGTCAGGTCGCGGCGGAGATACGCGCGTTCTATCCGCCGGAGCCTTACAAGGGCAAAGGCGTCAAGTACTCGGACGAGCGTATCGAACGCAAGGAAGGCAAGACGGTGCAGTAACCGGTTGCAGGAAAGTTTTTACGCGAAGAGCGGCTGGAGAAATCCGGCCGCTCTTTTGTTTTTGTGGAGCGCCGATCTCCGCCCCGGCGATTCGCGCAAAGGAAGATTACGCCGCGTTGCGCGCGTACTAGCTAAGGAAACGCTGATTTAATCCTGCGCCTTGGGTTTTCTGACCGACGGTGGCACGCGGGGGTTCCACACTGCGCGGCATGACGCACCAGACCACCTTT
>JAYVQC010000231.1:0-16539 GCA_043757045.1 Akkermansia sp.
AAAAAAACGTGGGCCGTGTCACATGTCGCACGGCTGAGTTCTGCAAGAGAGCAATTTTTCAACTGCGCAACCGTGTCCGCGATTTCTTTCACGTAGGCCGACTCGCAGCGTTGGCCGCGATACGGCATGGGCGCGAGGAAGGGCGCGTCCGTCTCCAGCATGAATTCCCCGAGCGGCGTGGCGGCCACGGCGTCGCGCACGTTCTGACCGTTCTTGAAGGTGACAATGCCGGTGAAGCTCACGAGGGAACCCAGCGCGCGAATGCGGGTCAGCGCCGCGACATCGCCGGAGAAACAGTGGAACACGCCGCGCGTCTTGCCGACGAAGGGCTGCAGGAGCGTGAGCGTATCGTCGAGCGTTTCGCCGCGCTGGTGGATGACGCAGTTCAACTTCAGCTCTGCGGCCACTTCCAGTTGCTGCTGAAAAATTTCGGACTGCTTGCGTTGGTAGTTGGCGTCGTCCTCCGCCGTGCCGCCTTTGGCGCTGGGCATCCGGTAGTAGTCGAGTCCCGTCTCGCCGATGGCGACGACTTTGGGGTGCGCGGCGAGTTCGCGCAAAGTCGGGCGCAAGTCATCGGGCGCGTCGAGCGCGTCCGAGGGATGCCAGCCGACGACGGCGAAAACTTCTTCATGCTTTTCCGCCAAGGCCACCGCCCGACGGCTGCTCTCGAAGTTCGTGCCGATGGAAATCATCCGCGTGATGCCGGCAGTGCGCGCGCGGGCCAGCATGTCCGCGAAGTCCGGCTGGAAGTCCGGGTAGTCGAGGTGGACGTGGGTGTCGTAAAAAGTCGCCATGCGGCGGGAATTTACGAATGACGAATGACGAATGACGAGCCGGGGTTTTCAACGTGCCCCCGGCGTCCCGCCGGGGGCACATCACGGCGTCGTCAGGCGCACGCGATAATACTGCTGCGGCGCGTTGGTGAGTGCAGGAACGGCGATGGCATTCGAGGCGGCCGGATACGTCGGACGATTCTCTGGCACGTTCAGGAAGCTCCAGGCGATAGGCAGCGTCAGGTTGGCCGTGGTCTCGACGCGCGCGGCGCGGTTGGCGGGCTGTGTGAATTGCACGGCCCCGTTCGTGGCGTTCAACTGGATGACCAGTGGCGCGAGGCTGTTCGTCCACCCGTTCGCGAGGTCGTTCGTAATCCAGCGGCTCAACAGCGCGATGGCCTGCGTGTCGAGCACGGAGGAGGCGAGCGGCGGCATCTGGCCGATACCGCGCGTCGAGATACGGGTCAGCAACATGGAGTTTGACGCCGAGCCGGGCGCGATGACGCGGTTGTTGGTGTTGCCAAAATTGTTGGCGAGCAAGCCATGGATGATTCCGCTCTGCGCGGTGAAGTTCGTGGCGCTCGCGTTCCACGAACCGAGTCCGAGTCCGCCAGGCTGATGACACGAAGCGCAGTTCGCCGCGAGATAGGAACGCACGCGCCATTCGAGGCTGACGGATTCATCCGTCGCCGCCGCGAGGGCGCGCAGCGAATGCGCCTGCGTCACCGCGTTGGAGAAAATTCCCGCTTCACTGAAGAAACGAAGCTGGTTCGACACACCGCCCGCGTAGCCGTAGTCGCGATTCAACTGCACCGTGTTGAAGCCAAGTCCGAATCCGCCGACGGCAGTGTGGCACGCCAGACATTCCGTGCGGCTCGGGTAGTGCCAGACCTGCGTGCGCGTGGTCCCGCCGTCGTTGAGCACGAGGGCTTCGTCGAGTCCTTCCTCGGGCACGAGCGCGGCGTTGGTCAGTGAGTTCCAGCGGTAAGTCACGCCATAGACGCCGTTGGTGTTCTTGACGATGAAGCGCGTTTCGAGGCGGCGCGCGGAGGACGGCACGCCGTTGGTCAGTTCGAGATCGAAATGTTTCACCCAAGTCTGGCCGTTGGTGAAAGTCCAGTTTGCCTCGGGCTGAAAACCAATTTTCAAATTCGTCGCTGACAAAAACCAGCGGCTCTTGCGCGCGTTGTCGCTCCAGAAATGGACGTTGATGTCGTAGGGCGTCAGACCGCTGGCGGCGGCGAGTGGCTGCGTGGTGTCGGTGAGCGTGGTGAGATTCGTGAACGCGCCGGTGGCGGCGAGCGTGGGCGGCAGTGGCGCGCCGAGCGGGCTGTTGGTGTTGTAATCGAGCCGGTAAATCGCGCCGTCGTTCACATTCGCCAGCAGGAGATCGCCATTCGCCGGATCGGCGCCGAAGGCCGAGATGCCGCCGCGTCCGGTGATGCGCTCGAAGGGCACGGTATTCGTGCCGTCGTAGCGCAGCCGCCAGATGTTGCCGCTGGCGTAGTCGGCGAAGACATACCAGCCGTGCAGTTGCGCGAAGCGCGTGCCGCGATAGACGCGCCCGCCGGTGATGGAGTTGCCCTGAGTGGTGCCGCTGCCGTGCTGGTATTCCTGAATGGGATCAATCAGCGGCTCGACCACGCTGTTCGTGGCGCGGTAGCCGACGTGCAGCCCCTCGCGATAGGCCCAGCCGTAGTTGCCGCCCTTGGTGACAACATCCACTTCCTCCCAAGTGTTTTGCCCCACGTCGCCGCAGTAGAGCCAGCCCGTGGCCGGATCGAAGGAGAAGCGCCACGGGTTGCGGAAACCGACGGCGTAAAATTCGCCGCGCAGGTTGGTGGAATTGAACGGGTAGCCGTCGTAGTTCGTGCGCCCGAGAAAAGGATTGTCCGCAGGAATGCGGTAGTTGATCGCGCCGCCGAAATTATTGGCCACATGCAAATTGGGCAGCAGGCTGCCAGGGCGCGGTGGGGTGTCCACATCGAGCCGCATGATGGCGGAAAAGAAATTCGAACTGATGAGCTGGCTGTTGCGGTCGCCGTCGTTTTGCACGCCGCCGTCGCCGAGTGAGACGTAGAGGTAGCCGTCTGGGCCGAAGTGCAAGTCCGCGCCGTTGTGGTTGCCCGCCGGGTCTTTCTGGTTGATGAGCATCAACTCGGAGTTGGTGGGGGCCTGGTTCGGGTTGACGGCCGACATTTGAAAACGTGCGACCCGCTGGAATAAGCCGCTTTCAACACCGTTCGTGCTCGTGGAATAGAACACGAAAAAATAACGGTTGGTGGGGTTGGCAAAATCGGGATGAAAGGCTAGTCCCAGCAAGCCCGACTCGCTCCCCGTGTACACGCGGCTCGACAAATCCATAACCGTCGTCACGTTCGCCGGGCTGGCGAGATTCGTGATGACATACATCTGCCCCGCTTTGCTGAGCACGAAGAGGCGGTTCGTCTCGCCCGGCGGTGTGGCCAGGCAAACCGGCTGGCCGAAATTCAAACCGGGGAAAGCGTTCACCGTGGTGTAGCCGAAGACGGGCGGCGTGAGCGGCAGGCGCAACGGCAGCGGCGTGAGTTGCGGAAACGTCGCGCTCAACGTCGAGCCGAATACAATGTCGGTGCTGCCCGCCGTGGTCTGATGCACCTCGACCGCCAGCACGTTGGTGCCCTGCACGAGATTGGTTTCCACCAGCGCGCCGGAGAGCGTGAACACATCGAACGCCGTCGCCTCGTGGCTGATGGCGAGATTCGTGTAGCTGATCGCCGTCGGCGCGGCAGGCAGGAAGAGCCGCTGCACCTCTCGCCCGTTCAGATAAAATACCGCGCCGTCATCCACGATGTTCGAGAAGGTGAGGAAGAGTCCGGCGGTGCTGCCCGTGAAGACGAAGGTGGTGCGGAAATAATAAGTGAGACGGCCCAGCGTAAGCACGGTGTTGGTGCGCGAGGTGACAAAGGAATTGTTGATGTCCTCCACCGCCAGCACGCCGCGCCCGAGCGGCAGCGCGGAGTCGTCAAAGTTTGGCGCGGTCCAGTTCGTGCCGTCGTAGGAGACGGTCTGGTTGTAGCGCCACGAGTTCGTCAGCCGCAGCAGAGTGACTTCGCCCGACTGCGCCCGCAGCAGCGCGGGCGTCAGGACGAGAGCCGCCAGCGCCAGCAGGGCGACTCCACCAATTCGAGAGAAGATGCGCATAGATTTTGTTCCATGCTCCGGCCGGACGGGCCGGAGTTTTCCGTGAACGCCAAAAACTGAACCCCATCCTCATGCGCAAAGCAAACGCGGAGCAGGGAAGGGGTGTGATTAGAAGTGGCGCGACGGAGCGCGGGCGTCCCGCCCGCCCGAATGGAACCACGAGCCGTCGCGCCCCGATCGTGTGGTGCAGGGGAAATGTTCCGCAGGATTCGGCGGGCGAGACGCCCGCGCCCCCGCTTGGCGGTGGTCGGTCGCCGGGAAATTTCTTTGCGCCGCCAACTTCGCGCGGCTTACGATCCTTCCAAGCATGGAGACCATTTTGTTGAGTCAGTCAATGCACGCCAGCCGCCTGGCCTACGGCTGCTGGCGCATCCTCGGCCACGAGGGCGCGGAGCCGAGCGCGGGACGCGAGTCCGCCGCGCAACAGGCTGTGACCGCCGCCTACGACGCGGGCTTCACCTTCTTCGATCACGCGGATGTCTATGCGGACGGCGCGGCGGAAAAAGTTTTTGGCGACGTGCTGAAAAAAATTTCCGGAATGCGCGAGCGCGTGGTCATCACCACCAAGTGCGGCATCCGGCGCAAGGGGGTGCCGAATCCCGACTCGCCCTATCGCTACGACTTCACCGCCGATTACATTATCAAGTCCTGCGAGCAATCGCTGACGCGGCTCGGCGTCGAGACGATTGACATCTACCAACTGCACCGGCCCGATTACTTGATGGACCCGGCGGAAGTCGCGGGTGCGTTCGCGCAACTCAAGCAGCAGGGCAAGGTGCGCGAGTTCGGCGTGAGCAATTTCCGTCCGGAACAGTTCTCCGTGCTCCAACGCGTGTGTCCGTTCCCGCTGCTCGTGCATCAGGTGGAAATAAGCCTCGCGAAACTCGAGCCGTTCGACGACGGCACGATCGATCAGTGCCTGGCGGAAAAAGTTGTTCCCCTGGCTTGGAGTCCGCTGGCGGGCGGGCGGCTCTCGGACACGTTGCCCATTGATATCAACAGTCTCGACCACGCGCGGCGCATTGGCTTGCGCGAGACGCTCGACGACATCGCGCGCGACTACGGCGTGAGCCGCACGATCATCGCGCTCGCGTGGCTGCTCAAGCATCCGGCGCACATCGTGCCCATCATCGGCACGGCGAAGCCCGACCGCATCCGCGAGGCGGCGCAGGCGGACAAGGTTCACCTCTCGCGCGACGAATGGTATCGCCTGCTGGAAGCGGCGCGCGGTGGGCGGCTGCCGTGAAAAAGAAACTCACCATCATCGCGGAACATCATGCTGACGGCTGGGTCGCTTATCCAACGGGGCTGAAAGGTTTGATCGTCGGCCTGGGTAAAACGAGTGAGGGCGCGGTCGAAGATGTGCGTTCAGGGGTGAAATTTCGTGTCGCGACTTTTGGCGAGGACAGCCTGGGCTTGGAGAAGGATGATTTGGAGTGAGCGCCAAAAGTAATTTTCACTTGAGCGAAGGCACGCGCCATTCCCCTCACCCCGGCCCTCTCCCGCTGGGAGAGGGAGAATGGCATTCAGTCTTCAACCGTCCGAACGCGCTCGTCGTCACCACACACCGGCTGACTGGCTCCCTCTCCTCCGGGGAGAGGGCTGGGGTGAGGGGAATGGCGCGCACCCTTTGCGGTGATTAAATTTTACCAACAGCTCACATCATGAAGAACCCACCCACCCCTGCCGCCCTCGGCTACCGCATGCCCGCCGAATGGGAGCCGCACGCCGGCACCTGGTTCACCTGGCCGCGGCCCGAAGGCATCAGCTTCCCCGGCAAATACGACACGGTGCCGCCGGTGTATGCCGAGTTGATCAGCCACCTCGTCAAGGTCGAGGACGTTCACATCAATGTCTGGCACGCAGAGATGGAGGCGTGGGTGCGCGGGCTGTTGCGGGAGAACGGCACGCCGCTGGAGCGCGTGTCGTTTCATCACTTCCCGGCGTATGAACCGTGGTGCCGCGATCACGGGCCAATTTTTGTGGTGCGCGAGCAGGACGGGCGGCGCGAGCGCGCGGTGGTGGACTGGGGTTACAACGCGTGGGGCGGCAAGTATCCGCCGTTCGATCTCGATGACGCGGTGCCGCAGCATGTCGCGAAATTGCGCGGCCTGCCGCTCTTCTCGCCGGGCATCGTGATGGAAGGTGGTTCGCTGGAAGTGAACGGTCTTGGCACGCTCATCACCACCGAGGCGTGCCTGTTGAATCCGAACCGCAACCCGGAGTTGAACAGGGAGCAGATCGAACAATACCTCTGCGACTATCTCGGCGTGACCAACGTGCTCTGGCTCGGCGACGGCATCGTGGGCGACGACACGGACGGGCATGTGGACGACCTCACGCGCTTCGTGAATCCGAACACGGTCGTGACGGTGGTGGAGGACGATCCTTCCGACGATAACTACGCGCCGCTGGATGAAAATCTCCAGCGGCTCCGCACGTTGCGCGATCAGGACAATCAGCTTCTGCGCGTCGTGGAACTGCCGATGCCACGTCTGCTGGAGTACGAAGGGCAGCGCCTGCCGGCGAGCTACGCGAATTTCTACATCGCCAACGAGTTGGTGCTGGTGCCGACCTACCGCGATCCGAATGACGGGCGCGCGGTGGAAATTCTCCAGGCCGAATTCCCCGACCGGCGCGTGATCGGCGTGGACTCGATGGAACTGATCTGGGGCCTCGGCTCGTTCCACTGCATCAGCCAACAAGAGCCGGTGTAGTTTTTTAACCGCTAATAGGAATTGAAGTGGTGGCGTGTTCCCCAATTTCTTTCATCTGCGTTTATCAGCGTGGATTAGCGGTTAAAAAGCAAAAACCCCGTCCGGTTTCCCGGACGGGGCTGAGACTGAATCAGATCAGCTTAGAATTTGTAGATGAGGTTGGCCGCGACGATGACTTCGTTCTGCTTGCGGGGTTCGCCCGAAGTGGTGCCGCCGAAGGAGTCGTGGCTCGAGGAATGATCCCAGCGGACTTCCAGACGGCTCAGGACGTTGGCCCACAGGTCATACTGGATGGTGCCGGTGAGGGCCCAGATTTCTGCGGTGCCGTTGTTGAACGGGAGAACCTCATCCGTATCTGCGTTTTCCGCCGTGCCGACGTTGTTGCCGAAACTCAACTTGGCCCACTCGCCGCGCGCGTGGAAGCTGAGTTTTTCGGTGGCCTGCACGGAGGCGTAGAGCGCGATGGACTGCGCATAACCATTGTTCGACTTGAGCGCGCCGGAGCTGACGTAGCTGTTGTCGTGGCCCGAGACGTAGTCCCACGCGGCGCCGACTTTCAACGCCTTGATAGGCGTGGCAATCGTCACTCCGAGGTAATAGCTGGTCACGTCGTTCACGAAGCTGGTGTTGTAGCCGTCCACGATGCCCGCGTAGAACGCGGAGCCGGCTAAGTCACCCCAGCTATCAGGAGCCGTGAGGGTGATGGAACCGAGATAGGTCTTCTTGGACTGGGAACGGGGGGAACGATCCACGCCGCCGCCGATGCCGGGGCTCCAAAGATTGGCCACGCCGCCGCTGATGCCGACGACTTTGCTGATCTGGTAGGAGGCGAGCACGCCGGTCTGCGACGTCGGCTCCAAGGTATAACCATAGGAGCGCGTGTAGTTCGGGTTGCTGCCGGAGTTGGCGACTTCGTAGCCGATGATCGTGTCCCAAGTGCCGAGCTTGATGTCCAGACCGTTGCCGACGGGGGCGCGGAGCGCGACATAGCCCTGCTTTAGCGCGACGTCATTGCCGCCGCCGCCGAGGCCGGTGTCGTTGCCGAGACCAGCCGCGTTCGGGCCGAACCAAAGTTCGACTTTGTAGCCGGCGGACCAGGTGCCTTCATCCAGGGGCTTCTCCAATTGGAGGTCCACCACGTTGACGTTGAAGCCGTCCTGCTTGGCCGGGGTGTTGTAGCTGTAGCCCGGGGGATTGGCGTTGCCGCTGCCCAAGGTCCACTGCGCCGACGTGTCCACGTAACCGCTGATCGTGGTCGAAGAGAGAGCCGTCAGAAGCTGATTCGGCTTTTCTTCGGCCTGCACGACGGCCGGGATGCTGACCAACCCGACGGCGGCCAGGCCCAATGTCCATTTGTTAACTTTCGTCATTCTGTTCCTCGCTTGTTTTTTGGTTTTGTTTTGTATGCGTGTTACCGCAGGCAAAAACGGTTTGCCTGTCGCACCGTCTGGTGCAGTGCGGGTTTTCTACGGAGCGGCTCCCGCTTTGACAACAAGTATTTTGCTCGGGGCCATGAGCGGAGTGCATCATCGCGCGGTTGCCAGCCGTGAGACAGCCGCCTCGGCTGACGCTCGACTGGTGAGTGCACCTCCTTGTCGCACGACCGGCGGGACCAGAGGATGACGAGCGTAAACGGGCTGGGAAAAATCCGGTCGTCCTGTGGTCCTGTGGTTCCTGGCCCGCACAAAAAAAGCGGGAGGCGAGTTACCCCGCCTCCCGCCGCTTCCCCTTCTGATCTCGGAGCGGCCTAAGTGCGTAAGCCGGCCCCGAAGCTGTTTCGGTTCTCTTGCGGAGCCCGGAAATTATCGCTCATTCCACGAGGTGATGGTGAAGCCGCGCCAGAGTTCGCTGGTGCCCAGGGCTTCGTCGTAGTGAACCATGTAGCTGCCGGTGAACCGGAAGCTCTGGGCGATGACGGCCCCCGAGAAATCCTGATTGCTGTTGCCGCCGCCGTGCATCGTGACGGCTGCATACGGCGCATAGACCACGCAGGTCAGTTCGCCGTTGCCGCCGATGTCGAGGTCCTTCAGCGCGGTGGTGCCGTAGATCTGGCATTGTTTGGGAGTCCCGTTTGAATTGACGATGCCATTACCGGTGAAGCTGGCGCTGACGCAGTTCAGGTACAATTTGAGGTTGGCGTTGGAACTGATGATCAAGCCGTCCTGCCCGTTGAAACGCACCCCGCCATCCACCCGCAGGCGGACATTGGCGTTGGGGGCGATGGTGATTTTGCCGCTGAGTACGCCGGAAGGGAGCAGGTAGTTGCCCGAGGTCAGCACATAGTTCGGCCCGCCTACCGGGGGCAACCAGCCGCCGCTCCCGGCGGGCATGATCACGTCGGGGAATTCCACGTTCATGTCATCTGTGGACCAGCCGGGCTTGATGCCACTGCTGTTGCCCCTCTGCCAGGCGCTGTCGCCCACCTTGCCGTTCGAACCTACGGCCACGGTGCCCAGCGGCCCGGTGGCGACGCGCCCCCAGATGTTGGCGTTGCCGACGTTGATGGTGTTAGTCAGGGTGTCGTTGCTGGCGACGTCGCCTTTGTCGCGCCGCTTGTCCTCGTCCCAGCGGCCATTGGTGCTGAAAGCGGGCTTGGAGGAATCGTAGCTGTCCACGGTCACGTTGTTGCCGTTCATGTCGATGCCGTTCTTGGCGACGAGGGCCTTGTTGAAGATGGGATTGTTCGTGGTGGCGCAGGCCACCGCGCGGCGGGAGTAGCCGGCGAAGGAGAGTTCGTTTTGGGCCAGCAACGGACCGCGCGAACCATGCAGGCTACGCGAGGCCCAAGAGGGGAGCTGCTGGACCCAGCCGGTCGAATTGATGGACGGCATGTAGGCGGTGCTGCCATTCCAAGAGGTGATGCTGACAAAATAAAAGTCACCATTGATCCAGCCGAACTTGTACCAAGGCCCGGTCAGTGAGCCATGATTCTGCCAGCCATCCTGAGCCATACCATTCAAGTCCACCATGCCCGCCGCGTCTGGCGAGCCGTTCTTGTTCAAGTGCGCAATGGCCTCCTCGGTGCCTGCTTCGAGAATTGGCACGGAGCGGTTCCAGCTTTGCGAGCGGGCCACGAGCTGGTTCTGCACGCTGATCATTTTCAAGTAGGCGGCCAGCAGTGTGCCGATGGTGATCATGGCGACGATGACGCTGGCATAGGTCATGCCGCGCACGCGGGCGCGGGAGGAGAGAAGTGTTTTCATAGGCTTATTTATTGTTTGCGGATGACGATCTTCGCGGTCTGCACGCTTTCCGTGTTCAGCTTGCTGCCGAGAATGGTGCGGGAACAAATCCAACTGACGCTGATGAGCTTACACTGCTCGACGGAGCTGGCGGGGAAGGGCTGGAGGTTGCTGGCCTGGGTGTTGCGCTGCGACATCTGGAAGGTGAGATAATCCACGTTCGTCAAGAGCATGGTGGTCTCGCCGCCCTTGGTCTGGAGCAGAATGTCGTTCGTGTAGTTGTAGGTGAGCGCGGTGCCGTCCTCGTCGAGAAAGTTGAGCAGGTTTGTGACGGAGCGTCCGTTGACCGTGCGGGTGGCGTAGCTGGTCAGAGCCTGGGCTTGGCGGATATTGCGCGTCATGGTGTCGAGCGCGTTCTGGCTCTTCTGTTCGAGGTCCACGTAGTTGTTCATGGCGGCGAAACTTTTCCCCGCATAAACCGTGAACGAAAGCAGCGCCGTGAGGATGACTCCAGAGACGGCCAGCGACATGGAAAGCTCCACGAGCGTGAAACCTCTGCGCGCCGCGCGCCGGACGGGCGATGGGAAGTTTTTACCACACATAATTTTGCAAGCCGTTGCGGCTGACGTAGGTGCTCATGGTGCGGGTGCGGTTGCTCGTGCCGAGCGTCTCCCAGTCCACGCGGACGGTGAGCTTGCGCATGTTATCCGCATAGGCGGGCGGCGGGTACCCGCCCAGGCTCACTGGCTCTAAAATCACCCGCGAGGTGAACATCAGGCTGCCTTCGTTCGTGCCCTCCAGCGGGTAATACGGCACGACGAGCGGGTTGGTGTTCAGAAAGCCGCCGACGTTCGTGAGCTTCTCCCAGCGGAAAAGCCGGCAGGTTTCCATCTGTTCAATCATGATTTGTGTGGCCCGCGTGTTCTCGCGCGACATCTTTATCATGCGAAACCCGCTGTGCAGACCGGCATAGAGCGCGGTGAACATGATGCCCGCCAGGAGGATGGCGAAGAGCGCCTCTATGAGCGTGAAGGCTTGTTGCGCCTTTTTGCGGATCGATTGTTGGCCTAAAGATATTTTCATGCAGCGATTCCTTCTGACTTGCGACTGGTTCGCCGGTGAAGACTCAGCAACAAGACTGCCAACGGCGGGCGGCGGGCGGAGGAAGAATAATCGCTCGGCGAATGCCGGAACGCCGCGGTGAGATGCACGGCAAGGAACATGTAGGATGTTGCGCTGAGCGCCTGTCGGAGCCTGTGGACTACAGGCGTTTTTGCAGTGCCTGCTGGCTCGCGGCGAACACTTCCCGGTGCAAAGAATTTCCGTGGGCATCCATCGTCACCACCGCTGGAAAGTTCTCCACTTCGAGAACCCAGATGGCTTCGGGTGCCCCAAACTCTTCCATGAAATAGACACCGCGCACCGCTTTCACACACTCGGCTAACACCTGCGCCGCACCGCCAATCGCGTGCAAATACACGCAGCCAAATTTCTGACACCCCGCCAACGTTCTCTCCCCCATGCCGCCTTTGCCAATCACGCCGCGCAAGCCAAACTTCCCGATCACGTCCGCCTGGTAAGGTTCTTCACGGATGGACGTCGTCGGTCCCGCCGCCGTCACCTTCCACGCGCCCGCGTCATCTTTCATCACCACCGGGCCGCAGTGGTAGAGGATGCCGTCGCGCAAGTTCACCTCCGGCGGCAGCACGCCGCCTTCGTGGAGATACTTGTGCACCGCGTCGCGCCCGGTGAAGACGATGCCGCTGATGCCCACCTCGTCGCCCACTTTGAGCGCGAGGATTTTTTCGGCGGTGAAAGGGAAGGAGAGGGGGATCATAAATGGCTCAACGATAAATTTCCCGGCGATGGCCGACGGTCCCGGAGCGCGGGTTTTCCAACCCGCAGCAACGTGAAACTACAGGAGGCACTCAGCACTTCCAGCCCGCTCGACTGACGAACGTTGCTGCGGGTTGAAAACCCGCGCTCCGCAAATGCCAAACTCTTGCTCATGGCTGCATTCGATCAGTAAAGCCACTTCACGACTCGCTGCTCCCCATCCAACTCGACCCCTTGCCTTCGATACGCCCAGCACATGTAACTGATGCTCACGAAGAACGACGCCGGCACCCGGTTCGCCGCGCAAATCTTCACCCCCAGCAACGTCGTCTTGCCGCCGAAACCCATCGGGCCGATGCCCAGTTCGTTTGACGTCTTCAAAATGTCCTGCTCCAAGGCGTCCAGCTCCGGCTTCGGATTCCGGTCCGTGAGCAGGCGCAGCAACTCCTTCTTCGAATACTCATAGCCGGTCGCGCGGTCGCCGCCGATGCACACGCCCAGCACGCCCGGGCCGCAGCCTTTGCCCTGTGCCTGCAACACCGCGTCGAGAATCACCTTCCGGCAGCCGTCCAGGTCGCGGTTCGCGTGCAGCTTCTCGTTCGGCAGCGAATACTGCGCGCCCACGTTCTCGCAACCGCCGCCCTTCAAGACCAGCCGCACCTGCACTTCCGCCGAGCGATGCTGATGAAAGTGCAGCGCCGGCGCGCCCGGCCCCAGATTCGTCCCGTCGTTCTTGCCCGTGAGGGAATCCACTGAGTTCTGCCGGAGAAACCCTTTCTTCGTGGCCAGCTTCACGGCCTCGCGCGCCGTCTCCTCGAAGGTGATCTGGTCGTAGCCCACGGGACAATCCACGTAGAAGAGCACGCTGCCCGTGTCCTGACAGAGCGGCTGGGACTTCTGTTTGGCCAGCTCGATGTTGCGCTCGATGATCTTCATCGCGGACGCGGCGATGGTGCCCTGCTTCTCCGCTTCGAGCGACTGCGTGATGGCCTGATGCACGTCCTCGGGAATTTCCGCAGACGCGCGGCGAATGAGTTCAACGAGTGAATCGAACAAAGCAGCCATGCCCGCCGAAGCTATTTGAGCACGCGCGCGAGTGTCAATGAGCCGGCCAGCGGAAGGCGTGGTTGGAAGTGGCGGTCAGGAGCGCGGGCGTCCCGCCCGCCTGAATGGAACCAGAGGCCATTTCGCCCCGACCGCGTGGGGCGGTGGAAAACCTTCGGCGCGCACCGGCGGGCGAGACGCCCGCGTTCCTGCGGGCCGGGTGTGGGGGCGGCGTGGAAAAAGCAGCAGCGGCGTAGATCACGCCGCCGCTGCAGAATGTTTTTCAGGAGGACGCTTCTGGTCCACCCGCAGCCCGGCAAAGATGAAGACCGTCATTCACCCGCGCCGGGCCGCCGCTTAGAGACAAGGTTTGATCGACGGATGAAGCTGGTGATTGCCATGCGTCATCTCGCCACCGTCGTCAATGTCCGGCGCCCGCACGCCAAACACGGCCGTGCCGTTTGGCACCGCTTGGCCATTCGGCAGAATCGCGCCGTCCTTGAGGCCGATGCCAAACTGCGCGGAGATCGCCTGACGGAAATCGAGCAGGCGGTCATTGGCGGCGTTCAGCCGGGCCAGTTCCGCCGGCGTCAGGATCCAGATGCGGAGGCGGTGCCGGTCAGCCGGTGGCTGGCCACCACGGGCCGAACTATTGCCCGGCTCGCTGCGGTCTTCGAGGTCCACGCGGAAGAGCACGGAACGCTTCTCCCGGTTGCCCGCGGTCAGCGCGTAATCACCCACGCCCGAGAAGGCGATCTTGTTGGCCGGAGCCTTGCGGGGTTCCGGGCCGCAGGTGCGCATCCCGGGATTGCAGAAGCCGCCGATAGTCACCGGGGCGTTCGGATCCTCCGGGCAACCAAGGCAGGCGCACATCAAACTGTCGAAACTCTTGGCGTGGAAGTTCCCGCGCGTTCCACCCTTCTCGTGACGAACGTGCTGCCAGTTGCCCTGGATGCACTTGGTATCAGGCGCAAACGCCGTCTCGTTGCCCACGGGCGCACCGACTTGCCCGCCGTGCGTGACATACTTCACGGCCGGAAAGCTGGCGACTTGGCGACCTCCACCCGTGGTCCGGCATCCGCCGGGCCCATCCGCCGGCGGAGTGGGCGTGATATAGACGAAGGCGTTGAATGCGCTGAGGCCGCTGCTGCCATGATTGATCGTCACCCGGAACGTGATCGAATAGGGGATGCCCACGGCAATCGTCGTCATCGCGTTCTCACCGTATGACAGCCCAGGGAAGGGACCCTGACTGGTCATGGGTGTGGTCTTCGCAAAAGGCACGTTCCCCGCATCCACCCAGGTGGCAAACGAGACCAGGCCGTCCACTTCCGTCGTGCCGCCGAGGGAGGCGACAAAATCGCCGTTCGCCGTGAAATCCGTGTCCGTAATTTCAATGGAGAGCGTACCCCCATCGGTTGAGATGTCGCTGCTCTGCAAATCCAGTTGCGGAGCGCCTGCGGACCCGATCACCGGTTTGGATATGACCGCCGAACTGGTCACAACCCAGACGTTGCCCACCGGGCCGGTATAAGCCACCACTCCAAGCAATGGGTTCGCATCGCCCGGCCCCTGATCGGCCACGACGACGGTGTTGATGCCATCCGACAACCGCATTTGCAGGCCGGCTGAAGCCACCAGCGAACTCGTGACGAGCACGGCGGTGGCGAGTAGGAACTGACAGTTCGCGTATTTCATAATCTCGATTATTTAATAACGTCGTCCCAAAGCAACTAGGTGCGAATACGTAATCCCTGCTGGCCCAAATGTTCCCAATCGCGCAGTCCCACCGGCGACCTAACCCTGTGCTTCATGTGCCGCGCAACGGACGTTGGACAACGCGCAAATTGCTTCGCTACTCTCCGCGCCGCATGAATCAGCCTGTGCCGCGCTTGTCCAAACTGCCGTTTCTCATTGGGGATGTTCTCCTCATCGCCGCCGCGATTTACGTCGCGGGCTTCGGCCAGTTCCTCGGGCAGTGGCAGTATGTGGCCATCATCGGGGCGCTGGCCTTTGGCGCGTGGTTGTTCGCTTGGCCGTTCGTGCTCGAATTCCGTGCCGCCACCCAGATCGCCGAAGCCTCCGCGCTTGATGACGTGACCGCGAAGATTCAAGACCTCGATAAAGTCGCGAGCAGCATCGCCAGCGCGATTCTCGAATGGCAGCACCTCCAGCAAAGCTCTACGCAGTTCGTCACCTCCGCCCAGCACATCGCCGAGCAGATGACCGACGAGGCGCGGCGTTTCGGCGAGCTGATGAGCAAGCTGCACGAGAACGAGAAAAATCATCTGCGTCTCGAAGTCGAGAAGCTGCGCCGCGCCGAAGGCGACTGGCTGGGCGTGACGGTGCGGATGCTCGACCACGTTCACGCGCTGCACACCGCCGGCGTGCGTTCGGGCCAGCAGAATCTCATCGATCAATTGGGCGCCTTCCAAAACGCCTGCCGCGACACCGCGCGCCGCCTCGGCGTGGTGCCGGTGCTGCCAGAGTCGGACGTGCCCTTCGACGTGGAGCGGCATCAATTGCTGGACGGCGCGAAGCCCACGCCCGGCGCGGTCGTCGTCGAAATCCTCGCGCCGGGCTACACGTTCCAAGGCCAGGTCATCCGCCTGCCCGTGGTGGCGGTGAAGGAGACGAAGGAAGCGAAGGCCGAGAAGCCGAAGGCGGAGGACGCGCAGTTGTCGTTTGATCAGCAGGGAAGTTGAGTTCATGACCCGGCGTACCAAATGGATCGTTCGCTCGGTTGCGCTCGTGGTGGTGATTGCCACCGTCAGTTTGGTTCACGGTTTTTGGAAAGCGTGGAGCAGGTTTGCCAACGAAGAAAAAATCTGCGGTGCCTTTCATCCGGTCATCAACGCATTGCGCTACTTCCAAGAAAAGACCGGCACGCCTCCGACGAATCTCACGCAGTTGGTTCCCGGCTATCTCCAGAAGATTCCAGCGGCACCCATCACAAACGTCATCGAGTATCAGGTGCTTGCTGATGGAACGAACTGGCAGCTTTCCGTCCGCAGCAGCGTTCGCGGTAAGCCGGAACTTTTCGTGCAACGACTTTATCGGGACTACTCCGCGCAGGAACTCAGCAACAGCGTCACCGGGTTTCATGGCTGGCTCGTGTTCACGGCGCGGTGAGGACCCGCGCCCTACCATCGCAGAAGTTTTCTGAGCCGCACGCTGTAGCGGCGTCTCGTGAGAGCGCCGCCAATTGATTTTGGAGAATGGCGGCACTCTCACGAGGTGCCGCAGGGTGGGTCACTTCAACTTGAACCCGCCGTGAAACACCACTTCGGCCACGGTCACGCCGAGGAAGGCGAGGCTGACCACGGCGTTCAGTTTGAAGAACGCGTTTTGCACCCAGTTCAAACTGCGCCGCCGCGCGATGCAGTGTTCCAGCATCAGGCACCCCACGATCACGATCCATCCGACGATGAACGCCACGCGGAACCGGCAGAGCAATCCGAACGCGAGCAGCAGCCCGCAGGTGACCATGTGCGAGAGGAACGCCGCGCGCAGCGCGTTCAGCGGCCCCCACGCCACGACCAGCGAGCGCAGCCCGTGCCGCCGGTCGAACTCGTAATCTTGCAGCGCGTAAATGATGTCGAAGCCGATGAGCCAGAACACGACGGCGACCGCGAGCAGGATCGCGAGGAAACCACTGTGCGCGAGCGAGACCGAACCCTGGCGCAGCGGAAACAGATCGAAGCCCCCGCGCACCGCGAGCCACGCGCCCAGCGGCGCGAGCGCGAGCGCCACTCCCAGCCAGACGTGCGTGTAGTCGGTGAAGCGTTTCGTGAGCGAGTAAAA